>NZ_MVDO01000223.1 GCF_002006755.1 Wohlfahrtiimonas larvae
AACCAATGCAGCTGATTCAACAGCAATGTCATCCGTAGCCCCAGGCTCTTCAACAACGTTTTCTACAACCTCTTCAACCTTCGGTGCTTCTTCTACTTTCTTATCTGATTTAAAAAGACGAGAAAACCATGAGCCTTTCTTTTCTGACATGCCTATAACCTTCAACCAAAATTAGGGTAAATTAAATGACTGCCATTTTATCAAAAATTTAGTGTCTATGCTTAATAGAGAACAAGTGTTAATTCAAACCCTTCTTTTCGCAACAACTCAATTAATCCCTCCTTACCAAAAAGATGGAGGTTACCTACAGTAATAAAATTATAACTATGCTGATCACCCTTCCACAAAATGGTTTTGACTTCATCGGGCAAAATTGCATCTGCTCGGCCTACATGAAAAGTTCCTAGCAATGCACCAATAGATTATCTTGATACTTAATTTTCCATAGAAATGATGTAGGCTCATTTAAAGTATCTTGAACTGATGCCAAAACACTCAAAACTGATAATAACTAACGATACACATAATAAGTGACAAATATGTTTAAACATAATGAGTCCTTTTATTTTTATCATAATGTTGGGGAATAATTTTTGATAAATTCACAAATACTTGGGTAATCTCCACGGAAAATTACGCGCTCTTTTTTCCTATTTAGCTGATACTGGTACATAGGATCATAATATTCTGTCAATAAAATTACTAGCCAATCTAAATGTCGATCAATAGTACCCGCTGTGAACTGTTCCACTAAAGCATCATCTAAAATTTGTTGTAAAACGGTATATCGCCCCAATCCCAATCGTTTACGTAATACAAACAAACCTTGCTTTAAATAATCTTGATATTTTTCCCACCCCAATATTTCACCATAAGCCTGACGGTATTTTTCTACCATCTCAGAAAAATATAGCTGAGAAATACGTTGTAAACGATGTTCCAAAGGTTCCTCCACAACAACAACAGGTGCTAGAGCCATTGCAGAATGTAATGATTCTGGTAAATGTACTTTACCAATATTGCGGCTTTCATCTTCTAACAGCCAAATAGGTAAATGATTTTTCTGTATACAATTGACTGCCAGAGCATTTTCAAATGTTGCTTGTGTCGGCTGATTAGTAATATTTTTCCCAAAAGCAGAACCGTGATGATTCGCCAAACCTTCTAAGTCAATCGTCACATCAAAGTTTTGCAAAAGCTCTGTTTTGCCTGTTCCAGTATCACCACTCACAATTAACATGGGATGATTACCAACATCCTCCAAAATGGATAGCAAATAATTTCTCAATCCTTTGTATCCCAAGTGAACACGTGGCAGTTCAATACCAATCTCTTGAAGCCAACTTTGTGATAATTTAGAGCGCATACCACCACGAGCACAATAGATTACAGCATCAGGATGATTCTCATAAAAATCTTGCCATGCTGTAATTTTATCTCTTCGATTATCACCTGAAACGAGTCGATGACCAAGTGCAATTGCTTTTTCTCGGCCTTGTTGCTTATAACATGTACCAACCGCCACTCGTTCGTCATCGAATAATATAGGAAAATTATGTGATGTAGGTAAATGCCCAACAGAAAACTCAATGGGCGCTCTTACATCTATGAATGGCGTGCCATTGAGTATCAGAGAATGATAATTCTCTATGTCCTGAGATATTGTCATTATTGAACGATTTCTTGTTCCACTGCCATATCATAAACCCAGCGTTGGTTTTCAGTACCTTTATTGTATTCTTTTAAACGTAAACGGTATGCAATCCCCTCTTCTGGTGAAAATCCTTCAATGATTCCTTCAAAAGGTTTCCAAGGTTCATTTTTATCTGTACGAATCTGTAAACATTTAGCCTCAGGATTAGAAGGACAAGCTATCTTTTCATTAGATACATAAATAAAAATACGCTCATAAATTTCAGCTTTAATATCTTTATATTGTCCTTGATCTAATACAACTGGCATATAAACACTTGTAGGCTCTTCAGCAATTGTGCCCACTAGAAATAAATTATTATCTTGGCGAACAACTTTAGGGTGATTTTCTAAAAAACTATTAATTCGTGTGCTCATACTTTCTAATGGCTCACTGCATGCCATTAATGTCGTTGCTAAATTTCGAGCAGCCACAAAATTATCTAAGTGATCGATTTCAAATCCTCCCATGATCGTATTACAACCACCAGTGATTCCAAATCGTTTTTCATCCATATTTAATGTTAATG
>NZ_MVDO01000224.1 GCF_002006755.1 Wohlfahrtiimonas larvae
TAAACGTAAACGGTATGCAATCCCCTCTTCTGGTGAAAATCCTTCAATGATTCCTTCAAAAGGTTTCCAAGGTTCATTTTTATCTGTACGAATCTGTAAACATTTAGCCTCAGGATTAGAAGGACAAGCTATCTTTTCATTAGATACATAAATAAAAATACGCTCATAAATTTCAGCTTTAATATCTTTATATTGTCCTTGATCTAATACAACTGGCATATAAACACTTGTAGGCTCTTCAGCAATTGTGCCCACTAGAAATAAATTATTATCTTGGCGAACAACTTTAGGGTGATTTTCTAAAAAACTATTAATTCGTGTGCTCATACTTTCTAATGGCTCACTGCATGCCATTAATGTCGTTGCTAAATTTCGAGCAGCCACAAAATTATCTAAGTGATCGATTTCAAATCCTCCCATGATCGTATTACAACCACCAGTGATTCCAAATCGTTTTTCATCCATATTTAATGTTAATGATACTGAGTTATCTTCAGCAATATTAGCGATATCCAATCCTGCATATGTCGTAGTCATAGATGATGCAACCAACAAACTGCCGATCACAATAGATCTAATTTTCATAATGACTCCCCTTTAGTTTTTGTATCAATCGTAGTTGCTGATTTTATCAGAAAACTAAGCTAGTTTGACAAATTTACAACATAGTCATCTGAAGGTTGCCATTTCAATCGTTTTTGAGCATATTGAGATGACACCTGATAATTCCCCCATAGAGCCTCAAAAAACATTGTTTTCCCTGTTAATTTCATTGTGGTTTTTGCCAAAAATTTTGGCGCATAAAATAATTTAATCGTTGTCACAGCTGCAACAGCAATCCCTTTTATCATCTGTGTTGTAGACATACTAAAATGGTCTGCGATGATCATCGTTTCATTACAAATTTCAGGTTGGCGCAAAATAGCATTTAAAGCCGACTCGAAATTACACAACGCTAATAACGTACGTTGATTATTGATACGATCTAATGGTAATGGCTTATTTTCTTTGACGATATGAACATATCGCCCAAATTCATTGACTGCATCAATATGATATATCAATGGTAAACGCAAAATGATTAGATTCATCGTATTACCATCACATAATCCTTTTAAAGCATCTTCAGCAGCTAATTTCGATTTAGCATAAGTGCTTCTAGGTTTCAATGGACTATCTTCTGAAATTGTAGAATGATTATCTATATCATAAACATCTGTTGTACTGATAAAAATAAAACGCTTAACACCACTTGCTAGCGCAGCTTTTGCCACCTGAATAGTATTATTAACATTAACCTTATAAAACTCCTCATCACAAGCGTTTTTATGGGCACTTAATCCTGCAAAATGAATCACTGTATCAACCTTTTCTGTTAACTCAGGCGTTACTTCTGATAAATCGCGGACTAAATGATTGGGATAACTCTCTTGTTGACGACTAGTCGTCAATAAATAAACATCACTGGTTCGTTGCAAAAAACGCACAATACGTTTACCCAAAAAACCCGATGCACCTGTGATTAAAATTGTTTCTGTCATATCGCAATGCCTGAAATACAAATTCTTTAAATAAATAAAATAGTTAGCAATCTACCATTAGGCAAATATTATTTATTCCATAATAAACGCTTAATGATAAAAGCTTATATTTTGTATGATTATTGATCTATTCATAAAAAAGATGTGACAAGCCGTTTTTATTATGTATAATGCAACTCCTCTGAAGTTGAAGACACAACGGAGCGGTAGTTCAGCTGGTTAGAATACCTGCCTGTCACGCAGGGGGTCGCGGGTTCGAGTCCCGTCCGCTCCGCCACTTCTTCAAAACTTATAGATCTCTTGGAGCGGTAGTTCAGCTGGTTAGAATACCTGCCTGTCACGCAGGGGGTCGCGGGTTCGAGTCCCGTCCGCTCCGCCAGTTAATAAAAAAGCTTGTTATTGAAAAATGACAAGCTTTTTTATTAACTATAATATTTATCAGAATCAATCAAAACAAAAAGCTAGGTGAGTTACCTAGCTTCATCACAGTGACATTATTTAATATCCACCTATTGCACGATATTTGCCTTATTTCAAATCTCGCAGACTCACAACAAAATCAGGCTGAATACCAGATTCTTCGATAAAATCATATGGATTGTGACCTCGTAAGAAGCCATAGTCAGCCATCAAAGCTGTTTTCATACCAAATGTGTTACCACCTAAAATATCTGTATGCAATGTATCACCCACCATCAATACGCGATCAGGCCTGATATTACCCACAACTTCTAAAATCTTATTAAAGCTCAATGCATAGCATAATTGGAATGGTTTACCAAAGAAATGCACATCTACACCATCAATTGCTTTAATATCCAATGCATAAGTACCAGGCTCAACCGTAAACGCCCCCGCTAATGGCGCACAAACATCGGGATTGCCAAATAAAACAGGACGCGGTCTTTTAGATAAAGATTCCAGCAACCAAACTTGCTTCCCAGCATTCCACTCCATTGTACCTAAGAAAATAACACCATCCACAGCATCCACATTTTCTTCTGTTAAATACACAGATTTGGCTTTCAATGTCGAAGCATCATAATCAGGCGAACCAATCACCCCCCAAGTTTTACCACGCGTACTTAAAGGATGGGACGGCAGAGCATGCTCAACAGCACTGCGTGATGAAATTACATTCTCAGGTGAAATGCTATAACCCCATTTTGGATATCGCTCCGCATTCTTTACCACAGGGAACGTCGCACCATTTGTTAAGACAAATGCATGCTTTCCTTGATCCACCAAACTATTGATAATATCAGGCATACCGTCAATCGTTTCAGCGCCAACATTCAGTACACCGAAACCGTCTAGCAACAATACATCAAACTCATCTGCAATATCTAATAATGAGGAAACAAGCTGACTCGCTTTTTGTGGCTGTTTAACTTCTGGGAACAGAACATTAGGATGATAATGATTTAAATAAATATCCCAATTACGTTCAAAATCTGACATTATTTTTCCTTAACTTATGTGATCAACTGGCAAATCAATATTTTTTAGCAAACCTTGTGCAATCGGATGATTCTCTTCAAATAACTCAATAATCGCCTGCACTGTTTTACCACTAATTTCTGTATTCCAAGCCAACATCATTTTAGAAGGCACTCGGTGTGTTGTAATTTGTAATTCTATTAAATCACCACTTTCTAAATGCGGCAAACAAATGGTGCGTGGTAAAAAACCAATCCCCAAACCATTTAAATGACATTTTAATTTAGTGGACATATTAGGGACTTTAATTTCCTTTTGCCCTTTTAATAACCATGCTGTTCTTTTTTGTAAATTACGTGCAGTATCCTCAACATTAATAGCAGGATATTTACGTAACATAGCATCTGTAATCTGCCCTTTATACTGTGTTAAAGGGTGATTTTTAGAAACAATGAATGCCCAAGAGATTGACCCTAAATCTTTAGATTCAATAATATTCGTCAATGATTCAGAACCAGGTGCTCCAATAGCAATGTGATGATTGTCATACATTAAACGATCCCACACACCCATAAAGATTTGGCGCGAAATTGTAATTTGAGTTTGTGGAAACATTCCATTTAAATAAACCAAAAGCTCTGTTACGGCATCCACATCGTATAACAGATTATTGATCGTAATGTTCACACTAGGCTCAATACCATCATTGATTTGCTGAAGCTCTTTAGGCATATTTTCAAGCCACATAATCCATTCGCGGCATTGCTCTAGCAAATGTTCACCCGCAGCAGTTAATTCAACCGTACGAGTGGTTCTATTAAATAGCTGCGCACCTACACTTTCTTCGAGCATTTTGATTCTATAGCTGATCGTTGCTGATGTTTTGTGCAAATTGCTGGCAGCTTTGGAGAAACTCTTCATCTCCGCCACTTGAATGAATGAACGCATCATTTCTAAATCAAGCATGGATCTTCCTTCATAATTCATCAATAATAACTAGCTAAAATACAAGCTGCTACGCTTGTATGCAAGCCTCTCCATCAAACTTCATGCAAATAAAATTTAAAAAAGCCAACTAGCAATTGCTAGCTGGCTTTATCAATGACCATTCAAAAAGTAATCATAACAATTATTGAATGTTATTTTTCTCACCAAATGCTACCAATGCTTTTTCAAAACAAGCCAATGGCGCACGAACAGTACCCGCGCCCACTTGACCAACACCTGGATCTTTATGCGCAATACCTGTATTGATTAATGGTGTAATACCAGTTTCCACCACTAAGCGAAGATCTAAACCAACCAATGCACCTTGGAAATCCCATGTTGGAATTTGTAATGCCATGTTGTGCTCTAAATAGATTTCACTCATTTCTTCTGATGTTTCAACAGCTGATTCAAAACCACCCGCACCCACGAAACGTGTTACACCTGGTGCTGCGATCATTGCACAACCGCCCACACCATAAGTTTCAGTGATTGCGCTATCACCAATATCTGGGTTAGCATCATCTTGTGTATAACCAGTAAAGAACAGACCTTGTGGTGTATTTACAGGTGCTTCAAACCATTGATCACCTAAACCACTCACTTTGATACCAAAATTGCGGCCATTACGACTCATCACAGTAACAATTGTACCTGCTTTGATTTGTGCACCAGCATCCATCGCAGCTTTACAATAAGCCATTGCTACGTTCAAGAAAAACTGATCTGTGATACTCATGAAGTTAATCACTTCAGTGATTTGCTCTTTTGGGTAATCCAAAGTAGAGATGATCGGTGATAATGTACGTGCTAATAATGCTGATGTTGCAATATTACGCTGATGGAATTCATCGCCCATTGTCACACCTTGCGCCATGTGAGCTGTGATATCTAAACCATCTTCCATTTGTGCCAAAGCATCACGCAAGATTGGGCGCAAAGTATCACGCATCCAACGATGGCGTGCCTGAACTTCTTCACCAAATGCACCAAAGCGCATTACTTTACCGATACCTTCGTTGATATTACAGTAAGCATAGTTATCATGCACTGCGTTATAAACTTTGATCATTGGCATATTAGCTGATGTAATACCGCCCATTGGGCCAACTGCATTCACTGAATGACATGGAATAAATTCTACTTCACCTGCATCCAATAATTTACGTGCACTTGCTTCATCTGTTGCCCAGCCTTCAAAGATTGCAGCACCTACACAAGCGCCTTGAGCAGGGCCAGTCATTTCTTCCCATTTAATAGGAGGACCTGCGTGCAATAATTTCTTGCCTTCCGCCAATGTTGGCACAGCTTCTTGAGCTGGAATAACACTCACCCAACGTGGACGCGCCTCTTTGATGCGCTCAACGACTGCTTGGTTCGCTTCATCAATTGTTGCAAAAGTTGTCATAATTAGGTCCTCTTATTTCAAATGTTTAAGAATATTTGCTAATTTCTTATTACCGCCCGCAACAGGCGCCCATTGATACTGTACAACTGCTGTTTGTGCTGCTTGAAGATCTTCAGCAAAACCACGTAAACCAGCATTAATAACTTTTACACCATCCAATAATGGATAAGGCTTCAACTCACCAGCTTCTGCTCTTGGTGTGATCAATGCAAATGCTAAAGCAGCAGCCTCTGGTAAATTATTTACAACTGTAATGCCTGCTTCTTTCAAAATCGCAATCTCGTTATCACGACCTTGTGGGTCTTGATTAGTACCTGTGACTGTTGCAATGAAGTTGATTGGCTCTTGGCGCTTTTCTTTCAATTTTGTTACTGCTGTTGCCACTGATTCTGCTGGATTTTTCATAGAACCATAACCCAATACAACATCCAACAACACTACGCCAATTTCAGGGCGCTTCGCTAACTTCATGATTTCTTCTTGACGAGATGATGGATCAATCATTGGATGAGGGCGACCGACTGTATAGAAGTCATCTCCTAAATCCACAACTTTGTGACCATCTACATCTAACATTGTACCTTTTTCATGCTTAGAATCGATCTCTGCATTCATGCCTTCAGCTAAAATCAATGCTGTTTCAGCGGCCAATGTACCACCTGTATATAAACCTAAAATTTTGCTATTAGGTACAGGATTCATTGTTTCATAATCTTTTTCAACTTCTGATAATTCAGCTGCTAAACGCGCTGCTTTATCAATTGTATTGATTAAGTAAACATTGCCGTCTTTTGGCTGATCAATTTTGCTACCTAAGAACAATGCCACAACTGGCTTGTTAATAGATTTCATGCGCTGAATAATTTTTTGACGAACTTCTTCAGCAGGTGGCTTAGAAACAAATGCAATTACTTTAGTATTTGCATCATTTGCGAGCATATCCAACGCTGTCATTGCGCTGATACCACCAACATCAACAGATAAATCACGACCGCCCAAACCAATCGCATGTGTAATGCCTTGACCTTCTAATGCGATTTGTGAACATAACTCTTGAATACCTGTACCTGATGCACCAACAACGCCGATATTACCTTCAGGAATAATGTTAGCAAAAGCCAATGGCGAACCTGCGATCATTGTTGTACCGCAATCTGGGCCCATTACAATTAAGCCTTTATCAGCTGCTTTTTGCTTTAAACGAATCTCATCTTCTAATGTTACGTTGTCAGAGAAGATCATCACATTCAAATCACGATCTAATGCTGAATCTGTTAATTCTGCGGCATATTCACCTGCAATTGAGATTAACACTGTATTGGCATCTGGCATTCTTTGTACGGCTGAAGCTAAACGTCTTGCCTTTGGAATTCGCTTACCACTACCGCCTTGGTTCTTAGCTAGATTTGCTAACTCTTCTTCCAATGCTGCAACAATTACTTCCACAATACTTGAATCTGTTGTTTCTGCCTTGATTGCTATACAAATGTCATTCGGGGTTGCTTCATCAAAATCTGGGCTCCAAAAACCTGTTGCTTGCAACAAATCTTTATTTGCGGGCGTTCCCATCATGACGGAAATTTCTTCGACATCAGGATGTTCACTTAGCTTACGTGAAATTAACATCAAGCTAACTGAGTCCTGAAAACTGCCTTTCTTCACAAAAGAATGGATCATAGTTTGAGTACCTCGTTTAAATGTACCTAAATTTAAGTGTGCCATATCACAATTAGGATGTGGCATTGCACAATCAAAAAGTAACATGCTTCTTGAATATAATAGTGATAAATGTCATGAAATTCAGGCTGTTTTAAAATTTCTGTCAATGGTAAAAGATTGGTTTAATTTTTCTAACGAGAATCTTTGAGAGAAGAGATTTCTTCTACTAATCGAGGACGATTAACAACATTTTTAGTGCAATCCTAAAAAGACAACATTTATCAATTTTTCAGATCGCGGATGTACTAAATTATAAGGTAGTTATTCCAATAACTTTCTTTTAAGGAGAGCTTTCTATGAGTTCAACAACACAATCCCCAAATGTCAGCAGTAAATATTGGATGGTGGCAGTTGCCGTCTTTTTCCTTGGTTGGGTTTTCATCTATGCTGGGCGCTCTCTATTAAGCCCTGTCATGGCAGAAATTGGTGCAACATATGATATTACGCTAACAGCAGTTGGCGGTGTTGTCAGTTTATTTTTCCTTGCCTATACAGGCTTACAAGTTCCCTCTGGTATTATTGGCGATAAAATTGGCCGTAAACGCGTATTAGTCATTGGTTTTATGATTTATGCATTATTTGTTGGTTTAGTTTATTTTGCCAATACTTATGCATTATTCGTCATCATTTGGATGATAGCGGGCGCGGCTCAAGGTAGCTATTATGGCCCACAATATGCATTATCATCAGAAGCAATTCCACCTAAACATTTAGCTGTTGGCAGTGCAATCATTGGTAGCGGAATGTCTTTTGGTATTGCGTTAGGCTATGAAATGTCTAGTAGTTCATTCAAAGCTGGCAATGATTGGCGCGTAGCATTCGTTTATATGGCTATCCCTATTTTCATCACAGCTTTATTGATTCTATTCTTCATTAAAGAAAAAGTGAATAATGGCAATACAGCACAAGTTGCAACTGAGAAAAAGAAAAGCGTCACCATGGCAGATTTCTTGTCTCTTTTCAAACGCCGCAACCTTTTAATGGCTTATATCGCAATCTTCTGTTCAATTTATGGTTTCTTCGTCATCATCACATGGTTACCAACTTATCTTGAAACAGAACGAGGTATGGATAAAGCAGTTGCAAGCCGTGTAGCATCTATCGTTCCTTGGTTATCCATCATTGGTACAATCTTCTTTAGCTGGGTTTCTGACCGCCTAGGCAAACGTAAAGCTGTCGCATTATTCATGTTACCTTTATCATTGTTATCCATCTTTGGTATCGTTTACTCAGGTAACTTAGATAACAGCACAACAGGTTCAACAATCTTAGGATTAGCAACTAACCCACAAAATATCTTATTGTTATGTGTATTAGTACTTTATGGCTTCATTGGTAAAATCAGCTTGAACCCAGTTTTATTAGCATTAACAGCTGAAAACGTTCCTAAATCATTATTGAGTACAGCTTTCGGTTTATATAACTTCTTAGGCATGTGTGGTTCGATCTTAGCGCCTTGGATGACTGGTTTCATTGCAACTAAAACAGGTAACTTAAACGCGAGTTTCTATGTTGCAGCAGCAGTTACAGTGATTGGTATTTTAGCATTGCTCTTTGTGGATGAATCCAAAAACTTAAATAAACGCGAAGCATAATCCCACAAGCAATTAGCTTAATCATGAGCCATTCTTAATTAATTTAGAATGGCTTTTTATTTTCATCACGCCACTTTATTGTAAATTTTTATTAAGAAACATTAATTCTTTTAAAGAGAAATATTCTCATTTATAATCCAATGACTTTTTCGTACTGAAATTAGCCATTGATTAATATCATTTAAATGAGAACTATTATGCACAAAAAAATAATTGCTTTAATTGTTTCAGCAACTGCCTTAACTTCTGCTCATGCAGCAACAGAACTATATGGTTCAATCGAATTGGGTATGACTCGCTCATATAGCCATAATCCTGCTGAAGGCAATATGTTATTTAATCAAATAGGCGAATCAAGTAGTGGCCTACCCATTTACCAAACTCAGCGTGCTGGTACACAAGCTTTATCTATTGATGATTATGGCTCATACATCGGTTTACGTGGCAGTGAATCCTTAGGTGAAAATGTACAGTTGATTTACAACTTACGTTGGGCTTTTAATGCTGCTGATGGCGGTGAAAATGGCGAAGGTTTTGAAAAAGAAATTGCCATGATTGGCTTAGAAACATCATTGGGTACATTTGCTCTTGGCCAAATGGATAATCCTTTTTATGAAGTCATTAAAGCTGATAGCGTTTCAGATGAGTTCTATGCATTGGGCTTATCTGCAAGTGCTGCTGCAGCTGGTGATATTCTTTTAGGTGATGCAGGCTCAATTAATACTTTTGATGCAGAAATGTGGGAGTATTTAGGCAACTCTGTCATTTATACTTCACCAAGCATTGCTGGATTCATATTCACAGCAGGCGTTGTTGCCACAAGTGATAATGAAAGATACAGTAATAATCGTGACATTGATTTATACACTGTCAGCTTAGCTTACGAACATGATTCAGGGTTTTATTCACGCATTGGCTATCTATCTGCTGATATTGCGGAAGATGCAAAACGTGCTTTCAGTTATGGTGCTCAAATTGGCTTCCGTACAGACGATTGGGGTATTACGGGCAATTATGCTTATGCACAGAATAAAAGTGCTGAAAGCTTTGGGATTGGTAATGCTCACTCAGAGTTTTTCTGGGATGAAGTCAATGATCAAGAACTTGATCGTAATAATTACAAACATACAGCTAAAGGCTGGGATATTGGTGCATATTGGTCATTCGGTGCAGATCATGACACAACATTGCGTGCAACGTATGGTCAAGCAACCTCTAAAAGACGTCATTCTGGCTTAACTGATGAAAACTATATTGCTCGTAATCAAGAAGATAATCACTTAAAAACATTATCTGTCGGTGTCGAACAAGCATTATCAGAACGCACTGCTCTGTGGTTAGAATATCAACACAGTATGATTAAACAGAAATTTTCAACATCTGGTATGGAGTTTAGCTATGTGGATCAGAGCTTATCATCTAAAAAATTCAAAGATAACCAATTAAGCATTGGTATCCGCCACGATTTCTAACTATTGATTTTATATAACACCTTACTCAATATTCAATTGAGCAAGGTGCTATCAATCACTAACAAACATCCACCCAACTCAAAGCATTAGAATATTTTTCTAGTTCATCCAAAGATAATTCAATCGCGCTATTGGCACTGCCACATGCAGGAAATACCGTTTCATAAGCTTTTAAACTCACATCTAAATAGATTTCTACATCAGGATTCACTGCAAATGGACAAACGCCACCCGCAGCATGACCAATAATTTCTTCAACTTGGTCAAAGGCAATCATCTTGGCTCTGTCATCAAATTGTGCTTTGAACTTTTTATTATCGACTCGCGCATTGCCTGCTGCTACAACAATAATATTTTTACCCATATTTTTCAGCATAAATGACAATGATTTTGCGATTCTATTCGGCTCACAATTTAGCGCTTGTGCTGCTAATTCAACTGTTGCACTCGAAACCTCAAACTCTTGAACACGACTCTCAATTCCCTCTTTTGCAAAAAATGCTTTAACTTCTGCAATGCCCATAAAAACTTCTCCTGACTTCAATATTTACCAACAATTTTTTATTTATTAATTTGTAACACTAAATCATGTAAAATGGTTAGTTTATCGAATTTTTATTTAATCAATAGGCAACATATTTTATGGCAGGAATGATTCAAGAGATGGAACGCAGACGCACGTTTGCGATTATCGCTCACCCTGATGCTGGTAAAACCACAATGACCGAAAAGCTTTTGCTATTTGGAGGTGCAATCAGCTTAGCAGGTACAGTTAAAGGTCGTAAGGCAGCACGTCACGCAACATCTGACTGGATGGAAATGGAAAAACAACGTGGTATTTCCATCACATCTTCTGTCATGCAGTTCCCTTATAAAGAGAAAATGATCAATCTCTTGGATACACCGGGCCATGAAGACTTCTCAGAAGATACTTATCGCACATTAACAGCTGTTGACTCAGCATTGATGCTGATTGACTGCGCAAAAGGTGTTGAAGAGCGAACCATTAAATTGATGGAAGTTTGTCGATTGCGTGATACACCCATCATGACATTCATCAACAAGCTTGATCGTGAAGGTAAAGACCCGATTGATCTATTGGATGAAGTTGAAGATGTATTGAAAATCCAATGCGCGCCTGTTACTTGGCCAATCGGCATGGGTAAAGAGCTTAAAGGTGTTTACCATTTGATCGACGATTATGTTGCTTTGTATGAAGTGCATAAAGATGGTAAAAAGCATGACAGCCGAATCATTCAAGGCCTAGATAATCCTGAGTTGGATGAAGTTTTAGGTGCAAAAGCTGCGGAATTCCGTGAAGAATTAGAATTAGTACGTGGTGCAAGTAACGAATTTAATCTAGAAGATTACTTAGCAGGTAAATTAACACCTGTTTACTTCGGTTCTGCGGTTACAAACTTTGGTGTGCAAGAAATGCTGGATGGCTTTGTTAAAATCGCCCCACCACCCAAAGCACACGAAACTACAAGCCGTGAAGTTTCTCCTGCGGAAGAAAAATTCTCAGGTTTTGTGTTTAAAATCCAAGCCAATATGGATCCTAAACATCGTGATAGAATCGCATTCATGCGCGTTTGTTCTGGTAAATATTCTCCTGGCATGTCGGCTCGTCATGTTCGCATTAATAAAAACATCAAAATCCCTGATGCTTTGACATTCATGGCATCTGAACGTGAGCATTTAACGGAAGCTTATGCTGGTGACATCATTGGTATCCACAATCATGGCACAATCCGCATTGGTGATACATTCACAGAAGGTGAAAACTTAGTTTTCACAGGGATTCCTGACTTCGCACCTGAGCTGTTCCGCCGTGCGCGTTTGCGTGACCCTTTGAAGATGAAGCAGTTGCAAAAAGGTTTAGAAGAGCTATGTGAAGAAGGTGCAACACAGTTATTCAAGCCACTCAACAGCAATGATTTAATCATCGGTGCGATCGGTGTGCTTCAATTTGATGTTGTATTGAATCGCTTACAAACTGACTATAACGTTGATTGTATTTTTGAAGCTGTAAACGTGACAACTGCGCGCTGGGTTACTTGCTCTGATTCGAAGAAATTCGAAACATTCATCAATAAATGCTACGACAATATGGCAGTGGATCACTCAGGTGAATATGTTTATATCGCACCAACACGTGTGAATTTAACATTAGCACAAGAACGTTATCCTGAAATCAAGTTCACAGCAACTCGTGAACATGGCGTTGGTTAATTAGCTCCACTCATAAAACTAGAGCGCTTCCATCAAATAGATTGAAGCGCTTTTTTATTAACATGAAAATGCTATTGATATTTAATTCTATTCATTTAATGTAGATAACATTAAGTTTACATACAACATTCAAGAAGGATAATTAAATGACAACTCCAATAGAAAATTTCAAAAAAATAGCAGCATCTTTCTATGGATGTGATGGTGGCAATTTAGATTCAGACTTCTGGTTCTGTGGGCTAGAATGGGGAAATGATCTTAACGAGCTGAAAACTATTATTGAAGTTGATGACCCTTTAAGAGAACATGGCTACCTACCTGATGATGGAAAAACACAAGATTTCTGCCAAAATATTTCTTGGGCAAGAAGCTTTAGTGACGCTCATCATAACCAATATAATTATACAATTTGCGATTTCCTCAATGAATTCAATATTCCCAAAATAGAGAAAAATTTAACAGACTATGAAAAATTCATAATCAAAAATAAAATCCTCTTTAATATGAAAGACGGTATTGGATTTAAAATGAATATGTTTTTACTCAATTCCCCTAAAAACAACTCTCCATGGGAAGAAAAACATAAAAAACTCACTGGATTTGAAAGTAGACAAGATTATCATCATTGGTGCATTAATGGTGAACGAGCACAGTTTTTTCAAGAACTCATCAAACAGCATCAACCTAAATATCTCATATGCACAGGCATCAGTAGTGATTATGAGTTTTTCTCATTTTTTGGATGCGATCATTCAACTGCGCAATATGCGTCAGATGAAGGTATTAGAATCGTTTTTTCTGAAATCCCAAATACACAAACAAATATTATTGTTGTTCCTTTCTTTGGTTATTATCAACACTGCATTAATTCTTCTGAAAAACTTACAAACTTAATTAAGCTAATCAAAGCTAACATCAAATAAAAAATTTATACATGATAAATAAGTCTAATATATCGTTATTAGGCTTTCACTTCATCGGCCACGTCCACCGCCGCCACCTGAACCACCACCCGATGATCCTCCTCCGCCTGAGCCTGAGCCTCGCCCACTATTCCCCCCAGAACTTGGTTTTGCGCTCGCCGTTTTAAATGAAGAAGAACTACTAATAGAACGAGCAGACAAAACACCTATCTTTTGACGATTCTCATACTGAATAGAATATAATTTTTTATACAAGGCTAACCATTTTTTATCAACATCAAAAATAATTGCATAAGGAAGATATTCCTCAAATAAATCTGGTGTAATCAGATGGTATTCATCAGCTTTTGTATATTCCAAGAAATGCTTAAACTCTAAAACTTTCTGCTGATCATCACAATATTCGGGTCTAATCATCACCATTATTTTTCCGTACCATGCAATAACAGTATTGAAAAGTAAAATGATAACAATTACTAATACAGATGCTTTAAAATTTGCAGACCAACTAAATCCACCCCATAAATCTGTAAACATCAAAGGCATTATGCTGAAAATAGAGCCGAAAAATAATAATACGATACACCAAAAGATTCTCTCAGAGACACTTGTAAACGATCGCCCATCTAATAGAGAGCTTAATCCTATCCATAATATTAAACACCCAAAAAATGCAAATAAGATTATTAGATAGTTTAAGCCTGAAATAATTGTAAAGCTCAAAGTGAAACAAATGCCCCATAAAATGAAAGCTGATAATGCAAAAAATGGAAACAGTGGGCGATAATATTTAGAGCCATCATAGATCATTCTTTCTGTCATAAGCTTTAATGCGCTTTCTAAGATAGGGTTATATTTAGCATAGGAAACTTTGCTTCGACCATTGATCTCCATCACTGATAAAAATTCACGCTGCCCCTGCGTTAAGCTTTTATCTTGATTAGGTATGATTGGCTTTATTTCTATTGTTTTCTCTGACTGATTAAATGATATCAATCCCTTATGTGCTAGATCCACTAGAAAAGCCACCCTAAATCTTTCCACATTCCCCATATAATTTTTGCCTGCTAAAAACATTAAGGTGTATAAAGAAAATTCTGGTGGAGAAAATCTCACTACAAATGCACGTAAACTCTTCGGTTTTCTATATACATAAATTAATGCACCTAATAGCCAATAACAAAACATCACAATTAGTATTCCCATCAATGCTATATGAATGGGCTGCACAAATGACGGGAAGTAACTCAGGATTTTTTCGACTACCCCACCAATATATCCTGAATCATTACTGGGGATGATTCCTTTGGTAAAACCAGTCGCGATGGTTAAACCTTGACCATTACCGATCATTTCTGGTGCTATAAACTCAATTTTTTGCGGTGATACTTCCGTCACAATTGCTCTAGAATTATCTCCTGCTTGCCCATAATATCCTGCAGATTGTATTGCCTTAACTGAGTTTGGCAAAACTAACGTAACTTTTGCCTTTTCAATGGGAAACTGCCAACCATTACCAATGGCATTGAAATACAATTCATCATAGCTAAGAAAGCCCCGAATGTGATTAGAACTTTGCCAATGGAATTGGTAAATATTTTGACCTTTAGGAATATAATTTTTGGGGTGGTCATATTTAGCACCCGTATAAATTTCAAACAGATCACCATTGTCTTCCACCCAATAGTTTTCAGACTCACCATTACGAGTGACACTCAACACTTCAATGGGTGTTTCAATCTCTTGTTTATACATAGAATAACGACTAGGAATATCCCGAATAATGCCTAAACGCACATCCTTATGATCAATGTTCATTTCTATCGTTTCAACCACATCAATTTTGCCATCTTCTAGCACTGTGATATTCACATCATAATTTTTGATGACATCAGCTAATGAGATATTTAATAGACACCAACATAAAAAGAATATTATTATTTTTCTTATCATCGGCCACCTCCACCGCCGCCACCTGATCCACCACCCGATGATCCACCACCGCCTGAGCCTGAACCGCCGCCACTAGAACCGCCTCCGCCTGATGATGAAAAACCTGAAGATGATCGTCCCATACTTGGGCTAGACATTGCACGGCTAAAAGTTGAAGAACTGGATCGAGCCATATGTAATGCACCTTGCTGTTGGCTTATTTGGTAATTTTTTGGATATAGCGATTGATAGAGTTTTATCCACTTTTTCTCAACGCCAAACAAAATAGAATATGGTAAATACTCTTCAAATAAATTAGGCGTAATTAATTCATACTCCGCTTTTTTTGTATAGACTAAAAAATGTTTAAATTCTAACAGTGCTTGCTTGTGGTCCACATAATGGGCTTTCACATAATAACGATACTTTGATAATTGGATAAATATCACCATCAGTACCAATAATGATAACCATACCAATCCATAACTACATAAATAAGTCATCATAGATAAAGGAGTATTAGCTATTTCCGTCATCATGAAATATAGCGGCACACCACCAAATGCAAAGAAAAACATAAAAACTGGCAACCCTTTCAACAATAATGATGCTTTGCCAAACAACTGATCTTTTTCATTAATCTTAGGAATTTGATTCATAATTATAGAGTTCAAAATCAGCATAGGAATGACTATAAATACTAATGAAAAATAGATTTCTGCAGATAAATAAATTGAAAATGATAACAGCATCACTGCCATTACAATAATGCCAATAATCAAAAAGATGGGGGCTATTTTTTTGTAACACTCATCCGCTAAATCTTGAATATGTGTTTTCAATAACTGAATACCATGAGAAAATGCACCATTATATTTTTCTAATGAAATGACAGGAATGCCTCTTCTTTGTAAGCTCACAATAAATTGTAATTCTTCTGGGCTTAATAGTGCCCTGTGTTGATCTGTTAGTTTCTTTCTAACCTTAATACTTTTAGTTGTTTCATTAAAAGATAAAAGCCCCAATGCCTGAAACCTAACCAGCATTGCTAGCATAAATTTACTATGATTCTCAGGCGAATAAAGTGCACACGCGAGGTCAAATGGTATATTCGGTGGTGCGTATCTCACCATAAAAGCACGCTGGCTTTTAGGCAATATTTTGGTGTAAATCATAGCTGCTAAACGCTTATACAGCAACATCACAGCCATCATAATCCCCAATATAATATTTAAAGGCTGAACAAAACTTGGAAAATAATCCAAAGCTTTTGCCATCCAAACATCATACCAATTGGGTTCTATGCTCGGAATAATTCCTTTCGTAAATCCTGTCGCAACCGTAAAACCTTTACCATTGCCTAATATTTTTGGTGATGTAAATTGAATTTCTTGTGGGGATTTCTGTGTTGTCTGAGCCTGATCAATCGCTCCTCTCACACCATAATAAGCCGCTGATTGAATTGCACTGACAGACTTTGGCAACTTCAATGTAACTGTCGCAACTATAATGGGTAAACGCCAATTATGGCCAATTGCATTGATGTATAACTCATCATAATTTTCAAAACTACGAATGTGATTTTGACTCTGCCAATGGATCACAAAAGTGTGTTTACCTTTATCCAAATAGTTATCCACAACGTTATCAACGGAACCTGTGAATATCTCCACATTTCCATATTGATTCTCTGTCCAAAAATTTTCTGGCTGCCCATTACGAGTTACAGTTAGAACATTGACTGGCGTCTCTACTCGCTTATTCATAAAGTAATAACTTTTTGGAATTTCTCGAGTTATACCCAGTTTAATTTGTTCATGATTGGTTGTGATTTCAATTGTTTCTACAACATCAATCGTTCCATCTTCCAATATATTAATCCTAGAATCATAATGATCTATTTGATCTGCCCATGTAATATTGAATAAGAACATCACTGATAGAAATATATATTGGGCAACTATTTTCATTATCCTTCCAATTTACAAAGAAACAGTTGGTGCATTACGCTCAGTAGAATCATCCACTGCAAAATATTCAATCATTGGAAAATGAAACATTGAAGCAATAATCACATTTGGGAATTGTTGTTTATATGTTAAATAATGGCGAACTGTTGCATTGTAATAACGCCTTGCTTTACTAATATCATCTTCAACTTTGACCAAAGATTCATGTAATTGCTTAAAGCTTTGGTTTGCCTTAATCTCAGGATAATTTTCAACTAAAACTAGTAGCTGACTGATTCGATCACTCAACTTTAATTCATTTTTCCCTAAATCACCTACAGACAAATTACCATTCAAACCTTGTGAACGAAGCTCTACAATTTCTTTTAAAACATTGGCTTCATAGTCGCGAGCACCTTTTGTGACAGAAACCAACATTGGAATTAAGTCGTAGCGCTTTTTTAAGAAAACATCCATACCTGCAAATGCTTCTTTAGACATTTGTTGGTGTTTGATAAGTTGATTATAAATAGAAACCATCCCCATAAGCACCAACATTGAGCAGGCTGAAATCATGATGAAAATTGCTGTAATTGTCATAGTTAATCCATAATTTTATTTTTAGTAATTATACCTGATTAATTTTCATCACAATCTCATAGATTAATTACACGATTTTTGCACCTAAAACATTTTTAAAATGCTTCAAAGCCCATTCATGCCCAATGGGATCAAAGCTTGCAACCCCCTTTTCATGAATCACAATTTCATAGCCTAAATTATAAGCATCAATCGCCGTATGTAATACACAAATATCAGTGCAAACACCTACTAAATGAATCTCTTTGATATTACGTTCACGTAAACGAATATCTAAATCTGTGCCGCTAAATGCGGAATAATGGCGCTTATCAATCCAATAAATTATTGGATCATGCTGATGTTCTGAATAATACTTTGCTAAATCACCATATAAATTACGCCCTTTTGTTCCCATCACATTATGAGCAGGAAAAAGTTTATTTTCAGGATGATATCGATCATTAGGATCATGACCATCAATAGCAAAAACGACATAATCACCCGCATCCACAAAATGGCGCGTGAGTGCTAAAATATCATCATGTAATTTCTGCCCTGCTTCCGCAGTTGTTAAAAGCCCCTCTGTTGCAACAAAATCAAATGTATAATCAATATTAATCAGTGCTTTCATTCTCCCTCCTAATTATTTTAATCATAGATCACTCAAACATTCTTTTATGTGTTATGCGACCTTTTTATAAAGTCTACTATAGTAGCTGAAATTATAAAGTTTAATAGCGTAAACCTAGCCCTTTCACCTAAAACTTTCAATCTTATAAAATTCCTGTAAAATTTATGCCTTGAGTTACTTGGGTTCCCTCACCCCAATTGAAATAAAAAGGTTAGTTATGAAATATATCTATCTCGTTGCCTATGTGGCAAGTGTGCTTGTTGCCAATTTATTGTTGGATCATTTTATTGAGTTGCCTTTCTTTGGCTTGCTCAGTTACGGCACAATCTTCTTTGCCTTTGTTTTCACATTGCGCGATCATCTTCATCGTTATAGTTTGAATTTTGCATTACTTGGTATTGCACTAGCTTTGCTTGTGAACACTATTTGTGCTTTTTATTTTGAGATTCCATGGCGATTTTTATTGGCATCATTTTTAGCCATTTTATTTAGTGAATTAATGAACACAGGTGTGTTTGAAAAGCTCAAACAACATTCTTGGCATGTTCGCGTATTAGCAAGTAATGCTGCAAGCGTTCCCATTGATAGCACACTGTTCACTTTCATCGCTTTCTATGGAATTTTTGAATTGCCAATGATGGCTGAAATTATCTTTGCAGATATCATTGCGAAGTTTTTAATCGCTTCCACCATCATCAGTAAAGTCTTCATCATCAAGCCTAAAAATAACGAATCAACAACTTTAACAACACATTAAATAACATTGAAATCATTATGAAAAAACCTCTGATTGATACTGTAATTTTACAGTATGCTTCCGCACACCATGAGTTCCCAATTGATTTAATTCGCAATCAACATCCTGAATTAAAAACAGCAGTGAAACATGTGGTGCAATTACCTATTTTATGCCAAGCAAGCCAAAACCCTAAAGCAGGCTCAAGCATCAGCATTAGTTATATTGCAGATCAAGTATTACTTGAGCTATTTTCTTTAGAGAAATACATCAAAGCATTCATTGGTCATAAAACTGTGCGAGATTTAGAATACTTCACACAAGCTATTGCTATTGAATGCCAAAATGCTTTAAAAGTTGAAGTAACCGTACAAGCAGATATTATTTTAGAAGGATTGAATCAATCCCAAGTGATTACTGTCACCGTTCCACAACTATAGTGTTTCACATGAATCCAAAATACCGCATTCGTTATTATTGCTCTGTTTGTAATGAATAATTTACTGTAGAAATTGCATCTGACAACTGTGGCGCAAACATAGATGATGAGCTACATGTCATCACTAAATTTGTTGTCGCCCTTGTCATTGCTACATATAAAAGTTGTGCTTCATTTTCCACGCTTTCATAACACACATTTTTATTACCAACCTCAAAAATACAGACCAAAGCAAATTCTAATCCTTTACTTTTATGCATGGTCATTACATGAACACCAATGCCTTCTACTTCTTCTCCATGTGTAGGGATTCCATTATTACGCAGAGCATCTTTAATTATATTGATAGATTTATTATTACGACACAATACAGCCATATGATGCCAATCAAGGCCATTTTTCTGATGTTCATATAACGTTTCTATAATTTTTCTAACTTCATGATGCATACTTGGCAAGTTAATTAAAACAGGAACATCACCATTCAGTCCAGCACCTACTGGTTCCAATAAAGGAATTGCATCTTCATCACTCTCTTTACGCTCAACCAATAACTGTTCAGCAAATAATTTAGCAACAGTTAAAATTTCTTTTGTATTACGATAATTCAATTTAAGAATAACGGTTCTTCCTCGAGCATTAATACCAACTTTTGAGAATACTAATTTACGTTTATCCTTACTATAAATAGATTGTGCATCATCATATAAAACTAATAAACAAGGATTATCCGGGTTCACCATCTGTACAATAAGTTTATACCAAGCATCTTCAAAATCATGTCCTTCATCAATCAAAATTGCATCATATTGACCTTTAGGGATAATACCAGTTTCTGCATGATCTATAACTTTTTGGACATTCTCTTCAAACATACTGCTTAAGTTAGCATTACGTGATTTTGGAATATTATAAGTTGATAACTGTTGGCTACACCATTGATGAAATGTTCTAACATGAACTTTATGATCTAAACTCTTCTGAGCCATTTTTATAATGTAACATATCTGCCAAAGGGCGATTAAAACATAAAACCAAAATTGGCTTTTGCATAAACTGAGCTAAATGCTCGGCACGATAACCTAAAATCATCGTTTTCCCTGAACCTGCAACACCATGAATAATTCGATGCCCATCACCTAAACTTCTCGCCAACTGCTCTTGTTGAATATCCATAATTTTTAAAATATCTGGCAATTCTACTTTAACTTCAGGATCATCAAACATATCTCTCTGCTCGCCTATACGCAATTCAGGAAAAATATGCCAACGCACTCGATCTATTTGAGGTAAGGTTAAAGGCTGAGCTGGCACATAAGGAAACATTCCCCATAATCGCTCTTGAAACATTTCTAAAGATGAATGACCAGACAACTCATCTTTACAAATCACACAGTGCTCAGGAATGACATTACCTAATTCACCTTTATCAAATTCATCTCTCGTAATATTACTCAATACAACACCATAACCATAACTCAATAAAGGTTTGGTCTTAGAGTCTTTCAAATGTAAGTTTAATTGCGAATCTTTACTCAATAAATTAATCAATGTTAAAACGTAATTACGTGCTTGATTAATTGGGTTAATAACTTCTTTGGGCAGACCTGAATGATGATCTAAAATGGTGGCTGTATCTTTATTAATAGATAAAAGCGTTGAAGCTTTCCAGTCTTTGACTTCTAGAACCAATAATCCGCGATAGGGGTGTAAAATAACAAAATCCGGATGTAATGATTTTCCGCCAATTGGAACGTCATACCAACAATAGTAATCATCTTCTAATTGTGATTCTAAAATCTTCGCAACATTTTTTTCACCGGAGGTCATCCGTGGCAAACATTTACTTAATGATGGGATTAATATAGCCATAAAATTAACCATTTATATTATAGAATATAAATATTATACGATTAATTAGGCATTTATTCATTACAATCAAAAAAGCCCCATCAATGATGGGGCATACGCTTAACACCTAATATTATCGGGGGAATAATATTAACTGCATCTTGTGATCACAGCAGCTAAGCCGCCTTGTGATGTTTCCCTATACTTACAATGCATATCCTTACCAGTTTCATACATTGTTTGAATCACCTTATCTAAAGAGACGGTTGGTGTTGAATGGCGATGTAATGCCATACGTGCAGAATTAATTGCTTTTACTGCGCCAATTGCATTTCTCTCTATACAAGGCACCTGAACTTGCCCACCAATTGGATCACAGGTTAAACCTAAGTTATGCTCCATACCAATTTCTGCAGCCATACATACTTGAGATGCGCATCCACCCATTAACTCAGCTAGACCCGCAGCAGCCATAGAACAAGCAACCCCAACTTCACCTTGACAGCCAACTTCAGCACCTGAAATAGAAGCATTTAACTTATATAACATTGCAATAGCGGAGCTTGCCAAATAGAATTTCAAATATGCTTCAAATGTTAACGGTTCAACAAATTTATCATAATATGCCAATACTGCTGGAATAATGCCACATGCACCGTTCGTTGGTGCTGTTACAACTCTACCACCTGCTGCATTTTCTTCATTCACGGCAAAAGCATACATATTCACCCAATCCATTGTCGCCATTGGATCACTTGATAAGCGATCATGAGACGAGATTGCTCGATATAGATCAGGCGCTCTACGTGGTACTTTAAAACGTCCTGGTAATAAACCTTCTGTTTTAATCCCGCGCTCAATGCCTTCTTTCATAACTTTAATGACTTGTTCAAAATGCGTATGTATTTCTTCCATTGAATGCAAGCACAATTCATTTTTTAACATCAAACAAGAGATTGATAATGCATTATCCCTACTTTGTTTAATGAGTTCTTCAGCTGTTGAAAATGGATATGGTACTTCAACTGGTGATCCTGATTTTTGTCCAAAATTTTCTTCATCAACAATTGTACCGCCACCAATCGAATAATATGTTTTGCTTAATAATAACTCTTCACCACGATACGCTCTGATTCTCATGCCATTTTCGTGCAAAGGTAAAAATTCAGTATGGAAATTCATGCTAGTTTCTAATGGAAAATCCACACAATATTTATTATCCATCATTGGTAATCTATTCGTTCTTTCCAATCTCGCCATAAACTCAGGAATTTTTTCAATATCAACGGTTGCAGGATCATTACCTGCCAAACCTAAAATAATGGCTGTATCTGTTAAATGCCCTTTTCCTGTTAAAGACAAAGCACCATATAAATCGACAATAATACAAGTTGTACTTTCAATTAACTCCAAACGCACTAATTCAGTTGTAAAGGATTTCGCTGCTTTCATTGGGCCAACAGTATGCGAGCTCGATGGACCAATACCAATTTTGTATATTTCAAATGTGCTAATCATAGGGGAAATCTCCGGTTCTTATTTTAGGAGGCTGGCATATTAATTCCAGCCTCTATTTTGTTGTATATCATTTAGGATTGAGAGATCATTAACCTGCAATTGCCATATTCACTAAGCTGAATACAATTGCTGAAATTGCGATTAAACCTAACACTGTTACAAAAACATTGCTCACTTGACCTTTATATTTTGCTAATGCTGGTACTCTGCTGATTGCGTACATTGGTAATAAGAATAAGATTGATGCAATGATTGGACCAACTAATGTTTCAATTAAATCTAATACATTTGGCGATAAAATTGCGATAACCCAACAAGTGATGAAGATGAATACAAATGTAATTTTGTTAACAGTTTTTACAGAAGGTGCTTTACCCATTGCTTTTGCACCTCTTGTCACTAAACCATCAAAGCCTTCTTTTGCACCTAAATAATGGCCAAAGAATGATTTAGACATTGCAACAAATGCTACGATTGGCGCTAAGATTGAGAAAAATGGAGTACCGAAATGGTTTGCAACATAAGATAAAATTGGTAAATTTTCTTCCGCTGCTTGTGATAATTGTTCTGGAGATAATGCTAATGCACAACTCACAACAAAGAACATAACTGTAACAACCATTAAAATATTTGCATATTTGATGATACGAGAGCATTTTTGTTCAGCAACACCCGCATCTTCTTTTTTCTTCGCAACTGCTAAAGATGAAATGATTGGTGAATGGTTGAAAGCAAATACCATCACAGGAATGATCAACCAAATATTACCCAAAGTACCCATAACTGTTGCTTCTGTTGACCATGTTGAGAAAATTGCTGTTGACCAATATTGAGACATCCAAACGGCAATGAACATCAACACACAAATGAATGGATACACTAAGTAAGACATCACTTTTAATGTCATTTCTTGGCCGAAGTTGATGATCAACATTAAACAGCTAACAATTGCAAGAGATACAATTGATTTAAGTGCTAAAGAATCTGCAGCCGTGGCACTGATCAAATGTAATTGATTTTCCATAAAGCTTAATGTTGTGTTTGTTAAACCTACGCTATAAATTAACAAAATTGGGAAAATGATTAAAAAGTATAAAAATGTGATCACATTGCCTGCTGTTGGGCCAAAAAATTCTTCAGTGGTTACTGTGATATCACCATCGTTACTACTTCCCGCCAATATAAAACGACATAAACCACGATGTGCTAAATATGCCATTGGGAAAGAGAAAAATAAGACAAATAAGAGTGGAATTAAACCACCTGAACCTGCTTTAATTGGCAGAAACAAAACGCCTGCACCAATAGCTGTACCATAAAGGCTCAGCATCCAAGTAGTATCAGAACTTGTCCATTTAGACCGAGTGGTTTCGGAGGATTCTATGGTTGCGGTTGGATTTAATGTGTTACTCATGTTAGCTCCTTAGTATTTAAGGTATGTTTGACATCTGATGATTATTTATTTTGTGACTGATTTGGTTTCACTTTGGAATTGTCGAATATTTTTATAAACGGCATGACGCGTAATTTGGAGTGCCTCTGCAACAATAATTGTTGCTTCTTTTAACTCAAAAATTCCATTCTCATGAAGTACGCGAATAATATTCTTATTCCTATTTTTTAAGCTACTTTGCATGGCATCTACTTCTTGCTCTGCATGTGCGATTGCTTTTTCAATGACTTCTTTAGCATTGGTGCTAAAATTTTCTGGTTGCTGCATGCCGATAACAGTGGGATTATCCATTGGCATCAATGTTTGAATAACCTCTGGGAATGGCACAGATAAATTAATATTGATACAAAACATGCCAATTGCTTCATCTGAGTGATTCTTTAAAATACAAGTGGTTGATTTCATCAATCCGCCATTTTTAGCATTTGTAAAATAACTCTTAGAAACACACTCTCCAGTTTGTTCATATTGGCGCAACATCTTAAGCCCCAAATTAGTAACAGGAGAATTCAAGGTCCGACCTGTATGATGACCATTGATAATTTTGACAACTGAGCGATCAATATTTTCAAAAGAATGAATCACTACTTCGCAATGTGCGCCAATTAAATCAGCAATTGTTTCTGCTAAATTAAAATATGATTGCAAACATTCATGATCCTTTTTAGAGAATTTTTTCTTAAAGATTTGCAATTTATCTTTCTGAGCTTTCATAGTAAATTCATCTCGGTGTAAAAAATTTAACTTACGAAGCATATTTTATTTAACAAATCTTTACATGTAAATATAAAATTACATATATATAACCTTGCGGCCATTTTTTATGAGTTATGTCATATTTGGTTTATTTTAGTTAACCAATATACCCTTATTTAAATCAAAAAACTGTAACTTTTATCTAAGTAATAAAAAAGCTCCTAAGATTTAAACTTAGGAGCTTTTCATGGTTCAACAATGGTTGTTGATTACTTTTTAGAGAAATTTAAATTCAATTGTTTTTCTAACTCAACCCAATTTGCAGGCAATTCATGAGCAATACCTTTATGGCAATCAATACATGTTTTATTTTCATTTTTAGCCAAAGTGTGCCCTGTTCTTGCCCGTAAATTTTGATTAGAAAGGTCCATATTCATTTCTGTGTGGCAACTGCGACACCCCGCGGAATCACTCTTTTTCATCCGGGTCCATTCACGCATAGCAAGCAATCCTCTACGTTCTTCTAATTTCTCTTTTGTATCAATCGTTTTACCGATAAAATGTTGATAAACATCATTAGCAGCTTGGGCTTTGCGGATCATTAAATTCAACCCTTGCTCCGGCACATGGCATTGTGAACATGTTGCTCTCACACCCGTTTTACTAACATCATGCACAGTTCCTGTATATTCTGTTTGATTAAATTGCATGGTGTGACAACTTGTACAAAATCCTTCACTATTTGTCCATTCTAAGGTTTTATGTGATGCAAAAACAGTGATACCACCAACCACAAAACCAGCTAGCAATAATGCTCCTAAGGCCCATTTTTTAGATGGAGACCAAAACCATCGCCAAATTTTTTTAATCAATGTCATATCACTCACCATTACTGTTTATCAGAAGATGAAAAGGTATTATCTATAAGTTCTGGAGCATTTGATTGCGGTACATGGCATTGTGTACAGAACCAGCGACCCGCAGCAATATTATCCGTTCTATGACCTGATTGAGCATCAATAAAATGGCTTTCTGGTGCAGCAACAGTTTTGAAATCACTATTATAAGGCCACGAATGACAACGCAAACATTGATTAGCTTTCAAATTAATCTGATATTTTTCAATTTTATGAGGAATTAATGGTGGTTGCTGACGGTAATTTTTATGCAATGTTATACCTTCTTGCATTTGATAAGGTTCTACAACAATATTTTCCTCATCAACAGGAACATCACCACGCAATCCTTGAAGAACTTCAGACTGGCCGAATCCTAAGAGTGTGCCCACCAATAGAATAGAAATCAAAAATTTAGTTTTCATAATCAACTCACTTTTACTTTGGGTTTACTGTGTTTAACGGGAGAATGCTGAGAAGAAATGTCATAACTAAACACTCTCTCTGGGCAGACATCAATACATCGGCCACATCGTGTGCAATCGCTCATACCAACGCTTGGTGTTATCGATTGCTTGATGTAATTTTCTTTATTTTGAATCAAAGGTCTTAAAACATGAGCTTCAGGACAAACCTTATAGCAATCCATACAATCATCACATGCAGAAATTTTAGGGGCGCTAACATACACTTTTGTCTTTTTACCCAATAAGCTATAGAAAGCACCTACTGGGCATAAGTGGCCACACCACAAATTGGCAGCGCCAATGATATCTGTGATAAAAATTACTAATGTCAAAGATATTGCAATATTTGTAATGGCTAGACCGCCAAATACTAATACTCGGAAGATACCTGTGATTGGATTAATCAATTCCCATGCGATCACTTGAAAAAGCATTGATGTGATAATCGCAATACCTAAAATATAGAATCTAGCTCTCTTTGAAACAGATAGCTGATTATTAATTTTTAATTGTCGTCTAACCCAAGCTGCCGCATCTGTCACAATATTGATGGGACAAACCCAAGAACAATATGTTCTACCACCTACAACCATGTACAAGGCAACAACAATGATGACACCTAAAATTCCTGTTAATGTGTACAAATTGCCTGCAGCTAAAGATTGAACAAATATGAACGGATCCCCCATGGGAATCGTTGATAATATCTCACTATTTGCTAAAGTTCCTTTAATGATCCATGTTTGGTCATTACGAACATCAGACTCATTTTGTAAATTTTCTTGTGCTATGGCTGTCAGCACAGGAGATGCTTCCGTTGGATCTGTAGCCAAAGAATGATTCACGCCATTAATTGGAATTGCGAACAATACAATAATCATAATTTGACATAATCGTCTTAACATTAAGAAACGATGTGATTGCCACCATCCCTTTTTTTCTACGGCTTCTTCAAAATATAATGTGCCATTATATTTTTTGGGCGTCACCTTATTCATGGCTCAAACCCCTTTAAATTTTTAATATCATGAAATGGTAATGTCAAATTATCTTTAATCAATGATTCACCATTATTCTTCTCTTTTTCTTCCCAACCTTTTCGATAATGATCTGGCAATTTAGAGCGAGCAACATCTGTTGGCAATACTTTAATAGCAGAAGCGTATTCCAATACACATTTCTTTTCACACAGCCCACACCCTGTACAATATTCAGCATGTACAACAGGAATGAAATTAGCATGAGCACCGGTCCTTGTATTTTCTTGTAACTCTAAAGTGATCGCTTTATCAATAACAGGACAGACGCGATAACACACTTCACAACGCAAGCCTAAAAATGCTAGGCAATTTTCCTCATCCACCAAAACAGCTGTACCCATCCGAATATCTTCTGCATTCGTCACTGTTTGATCTAATGCGTTGGTTGGGCAAGCTGCAATGCAAGGTAGATCCTCACACATTTCACAAGGAATTTCTCTAGGTACAAAATAAGGTGTCCCTAGTGTTGGTTGGCTTAATTCAGATAATTTCAACGTATCATAAGGACATGCGCGTACGCATAAGCCACAACGAGTACAAGCGCTCAGAAAATCTTGATCATTAATTGCACCAGGTGGTCTCAATATATTCTGATTGCTTGCTTTACTCTGTTTGGCCAACATCGCTAAAGGTAGCAGCCCTAAACATACTGCACCGCTCACTTTAGTCGCTGTTGCCAAAAATTCTCGCCGACTTTTCATGACCACTAAGCTCTTTCGATCTTAACTGCACATTTCTTATAATCCGTTTCTTTAGATAAAGGACAAGTTGCATCTAAAGTGATTTTATTCACCAATCGCGCTTCATCAAAGAATGGAATGAAAACTAAACCATCCGGTGGCGTATTACGCCCTTTTGTTTCCACAATTGTGACAACAGAACCACGGCGAGAGCTCACTTTTGCTTTATCACCACGACGAAGCCCTAACTTCTTAGCATCGTTTGCACTGATGAATAATTGAGCCACAGGTACAGCTTTATGCAATTCAGGAACACGACGTGTCATACTACCAGTATGCCAATGCTCTAATACACGACCTGTACAGAACCAGAATGGATATTCTTGATCTGGCACTTCTGCTGCAGGTTCATAAGGTAATGCAAAAATAACTGCTCGATTATCTTTATGACCATAAAAGCTTACTTCTGCTCCTGCTTTAACATAAGGATCATACCCCTCGCGATAGCGCCATAATGTTTCTTTTCCTTCCACAACTGGCCAGCGTAAACCACGAGCTTTGTGATACATTTCAAATGGTGCTAAATCATGCCCATGCCCACGGCCAAATGTTGCATACTCTTCAAATAAACCTTTTTGAATATAGAAACCAAATGTTTCAGCTTCTGTATTATCAAATCCTTCTTGCCTATCTGATAATGGGAATCGATCTACATTACCATTGCGATATAAAACATCATATAAAGTTTTACCACGTACCTCAGGTTGCTTAGCAATTAAATCTTCAGGCCAGAAATCTTCAACTTTTAAGCGTTGAGATAACTCGACCATTTGACGCATATCTGAACGTGCATTACCTAAAGGTTTAACTTGTTGGCGCCAGAATTGTGTACGTCTTTCAGCATTACCATAAGCCCCCTCTTTCTCCACCCACATTGCTGTTGGTAAAATCAAATCCGCAGATAATGCTGAAACTGTTGGATAAGGGTCAGAAACAATCACAAATGCCTCAGGATTTCTCCAACCAGGATATGTTTCTTCATTTAAGTTTGGCCCTGCCTGCATATTATTGTTACACATTGACCAATATACTTTGAGCTTACCATCTTTCAATGCTCGGCTTTGAGCTACCGCATGTAAGCCAACTTTCGGACTAACAGTACCTTCTGGTAATTTCCAAATTGTTTCTGCTGTTTTACGATGATCAGGATTATTAACAACTAAATCTGCAGGTAGACGATGAGCAAATGTACCCACTTCTCTTGCGGTGCCACATGCTGAAGGTTGCCCTGTCAATGAGAAAGGCCCACAACCTGGTTTAGATATTTTACCTGTCAATAAATGGATATTATAGATTAAGTTATTAGCCCATGTACCACGGCTATGTTGATTAAAGCCCATTGTCCAAAATGACACAATTTTCTTATCAGGATCCGCATACATTTGAGCCATTCTTTCTAATTTATGCTTAGGTACGCCAGATAACTCATGTGCTTTATCTAAAGTATATTCAGAAACAAATTCTGCAAACTCTTCAAAACTCATAGGGGTTGCATCGCCAGAGTCTGGGTTTTTAGCTTTCTGTTGTAACGGATGCTCAGGACGCAAACCATACCCAATATCAGTTACACCTTTTTTAAAATTAGTATGTTTATTAATGAAGTCTTCATCATAGGCTTTATTCTGAATAATATAGTTTGCAATATAATTCATGATGGCTAAATCAGTTTGCGGCGCAAATACCATGCCATTATCTGCTAACTCAAATGAACGATGCGTGTAAGTTGACAACACATGTACTTCACAATTCGGGTGTGTCAAACGTTGGTTGGTAATGCGTGACCATAAAATAGGATGCATTTCAGCCATATTTGAGCCCCACAAAACAAAGGCGTCTGCATTTTCAATATCGTTATAACATCCCATCGGCTCATCCATACCAAAAGTACGCATAAAACCAACAACAGCAGAAGCCATACAGTGACGAGCATTAGGATCTAAGTTGTTACTTCTTAAACCTGCTTTATGAAATTTAGAAGCAGTATATCCTTCAAAAATTGTCCACTGTCCTGAACCAAACATTGCAACATTATCAGGACCTTTTTCCTTATCTTGATAAGCCTCTTTATATTTCTGAGCCATTAAATCATAAGCTTGATCCCAAGTAATTTCAGTGAACTCACCATTTTTATCATATTCACCGTTGGTCATTCTTAATAATGGATTATTAAGACGATCCTTACCATACATAATTTTAGATAAGAAATATCCTTTGATACAGTTTAAGCCTTTATTCACAGGCGCATCTGGATCACCCTGAGTTGCAACCACCCTACCATTCTTAGTGCCGATTAAAACACCACAACCTGTACCACAGAATCGGCAAGCACCTTTATCCCACCGAATACCATCATTCCCTGCTTGCTGTGCAACTGCAGGTGAATATATACCATTTAAAGCGCTCACAGCACCAGTAGCGGCTGCTAGCTTCATGAAATGACGACGAGATAAAGTCATAATTTTCTCCAGATGAATATTCACGATTCATTATTAATAGATGTATATAAAATACATATAATGGAGAAAATTGTCTTTGACCTATGTCAATCACAAAACACAAAATTACATTTATTATCAATACGTTATATCTAACTAGATACAGCGTTTATTCAAAAAAATGGTTCACTAATGTAATAGATAACACATGTGGATGCTCTTTAATAGACTCCATAATATCGTAAGCAGTTTTATCTAATTGATCTTCAATCAAAAGTGCAATTTTATTGTTATTATCATGTTCTAATACTTCACAGCCCTTGATTTCAGAAAGATCTTTTAACAAAGACTGAAAATTTTCAACATTTACACTTACTAACACACCACATACATTATATTTTTTAGAATCAACACTCATTGTATTATTTCCTTATCACTCAAAATAAATACTAAAAATGTATCATATACTTTTCAATGTTGGCAGAAAGCGAACAAATCTTTGATGAAAGACAGATATCTATAAAAATTTTCCTCATAAAAAAACTCCAAATAAAAATTTGGAGTTTTCTCGGGTTTAAGATCAGTTTAGCAGTTACTGCACACCCTGACCTAAAATCTTACCATTGACTTCTTGACCATAAAGATTCACACCATCATTAGCATGATATTTTTCATAAGTCTTTTCAACTGAACCATCCACTAAGCGAGGATCTTGAGGACGCTCATGACTATTCATAAAGGCAGCAACATCCCAAGCTTCTTGATCTGTTAAGGAATTACCTTTACCCAATGGCATATTTGCCTTGATAAAATCAGCCGCTGTATTGATGCGGTGCATTCCTGCGCCCCAGTTGAATGAATCCTTACCCCATAATGGTGGGAATACATAGTTCTCTGCAACTTTCTGTCCCATACCATCTGCACCATGGCAGAACGCACAATTATCTGCATAAACTTGTGCGCCACGCTCAATACTGTAACCGCCCTCAGGTTGTTTTACAGAAGGATAAGCTCGGCCCGGCAAAGATACACCTGTTGGTGCATTAGTCGCTAACCAATAAGAATATGTAATCAATGCTGTCATTGCTTCACTATCTGCAGGCGGTGGTGTACCATCCATACTGAATTGGAAACAACCTTGAATACGTTCAGCATAAGTATTAACTTTATTATTCTTGCTACGGTAAGCTGGATACATAGGATATGCACCCCATAATGGTGCAGCATTAGCTAAACGACCTTGATCCATGTGACAGTTCACACAATTCATACCATTACCAACATATTCTGGCACTTGATTTTTCGTATCAACAAAAATTGCATGGCCTTTACGAACCATTTCACCGTATGCATTATCTGGCAGATCTTTTTCTAAAGGTGGTTGATGATACTGCGTACTTTCATTCACCGCTTGAATATTAGATAACTGCGATTGATCATCCATTTTAATTGGATTCTCAGCAACTGCTACAGAAGAATAAAGAGCAGCTACGAGAGATGTCACTAAAATCTTTTTCATGATTATTCTCCTTGCTGGCCGATAGATTCAAAATATGCAGCCACTGCTTTTGCCTCTTCATCTGTCAAAGATTTTGCAATGTGCCCCATTAAATCAGCATGGTCATTGGTTCGCGTACCATCCTTCCATGCAGTAATTTGATTCACAATATAAATTGAGCTTTGGCCGGCCAATTTTGGAAATGAATCACCCACACCAACACCACCAGGGCCATGACATGCAACACATTCTGGAATGTTACGACTCCAATCACCACGCAAAGCTAATTGACTACCAATATCTGTTGGCGTTGCGGCTCTTGTAATATGAGGCACTTCTTTAGGCTGTAATTCAGACATATAAAAAGTTACAGCTTCAATTTCATCATCACTTAGATTGCCTGCGATGCCATCCATAATTGCATGGGATCTCAATCCATCTTGGAAATCATGTAATTGTTTTGCTAAATATTCAGGCGACATCCCTGTAATATCAGGATAACCTGCGACAGCTAAACCATGGCCCTCTGCACCATGACAAGTTACACAAGCCAACGCTTGTGGCTTCTCCCCACCTTTTAGGTATATTTTTTCACCCTCATCAGCATGACTGACGAATGGCAACATCCCCAAAAGAGACAAATATCCAATTTTCTTGATATGTCTCATGTTCCCCTCCTCTTTAAAAACACTTTCTCTCGAACCCTTCATGCTATCACAAATAAAACAAAAAAAACTCTATCGTAAAAAACGACGATTATTAGTTTATTTTCAACAAGTTAAATTAGTACAAATCTACTACTAATTACCACCTATAATTGTGATTCTATGGGTAGCCAAGATACTATTTTCACAATTGCACGCTTAATCCAGCCTGTTTCAGGGTCCGTATCCCACTCCTTAGTTTCATCACGGCGATCATCCAACCAAATCATCTTATTATCTTTCAAAACAACCTCATAGCTTGTATCTCTAGTAATAATTTTTTGATAACGTTGCATTAATTGCATCGCAATCTCTGGACTTTCAAAAAACACCCCCATTTCTGTATTTAAACGTGCCGAACGCGGATCTAAGTTAAATGAACCAATAAACCCCTTGGCATTATCTATAATGAAAGCCTTTGTATGTAAACTTGCACCGCTTGCACCAATTTTCCAATCTTTGGATAATTTATAATTCACATTAAAAGGCATTAACTCATATAATTTCACACCGCTTTTTAATAAGGCTTCACGATATGGTGCATAACCTGCATGAACCATTGGAACATCATTGGCAGCCAATGAATTAGTCAAGATCATGACATCTCGCCCACTCTGACTTAATTGAATAATTGTTTTTGTTCCTTCTTCACCTGGTACAAAATAAGGTGAAATTAAATACAGTGACTGCTCTGTCTTTGCCCATGCTTTTGGTAAAACATCTGTAATCAACCATTGAGCTTCTTGCTGACCAAAAACCTTTTCTGGTGGATCAGATAAAACATGTGCACGATCGCTCCATACAAATCTACTTTGTTTTCCCACTACGTCATCAATACTTAAATGGGTTGATAAAGATTGTTGATAATCTTTCAATAATTGAGATTCTGTATCACTCATTGTTAACGATGTTTCACGTAAAACAGTTAAGGCATCTTTATGTCCAAACTTCACTTGCTTAGCAGGAATAGATGCTTGGCTATCCCAAAAGGATTCAAAAATATCCTCAGCTTCTTTCACCGCTTTCCCCACTAATAATAAATCCACATCTAAAAAATTAGTTTCTGGGTCAGCATCAAAATATTCATTACCGATATTGCGGCCACCAATAATTGCAATTTGGCCATCGGCAATCATAGATTTGTTATGCATTCGTCGATTCAAACTTAAACCACGAAATAACATTTCTACAGTTCTAGTGATAAAATTACGTCTACTATGAACAGGATTAAATAAACGAATTTCTACATAAGGATGCTGTGCTAGCCCTGATAATACAACGTCTTTTCTCACTGTATTCATATCATCCAATAAAATACGAATGAATACGCCACGATCTGCAGCAGCCAAAAGTTCTCGCCCAAGCATATTGCCTGTTAAATCGTCGTGCCATATATAGTATTGTAAATCTAAGGTGCGCTCAGCACCACGTACTAATAAAATTCGATCTGCATAAGCCTCTAAATTATCATCCAATAAATATAAGCCTGTACCATTGGGATGTGCTAATAAATAAGGTTCAACAACTTCATCTAAATGTGTTTTTACACTGCGATTAATAGGCGGCCGTTTTTTCCCCATATACATTTCATTGGGTTTAAAATCATTGAAAATCAATGTAATAATTGTGGTAATTACAGAAATGAGTATAAAAAAAATAAACAACCATTTCAGTACATACAATAATTTGATGAACATAAATCCTCCTGCCATGATTCCTATAGATTAACACAGGCTAAAACAAGTCATCGATATGAAAGACTTATGACAAATAGGCTCTATATTCAACCTATTGACGCAATACTAACAATGGGCTAACAGAGATAATTCTACGAGTTCCCAATATTCCCATCATCGCAATCAATAACGCACCAATGATAGGCAATACAATCAACCAAGGGTGCCACTGCCATTCCAAATTTAACACTGAGCGATACAACAAAAAGCTAATAAACTCACTGCCGATCATCGCGAGTAATCCTGCCAATCCCCCCATTAATGCAAACTCAATAAATTGGCTTTTGAATAGCATTTTTTTATGCGCACCTAAAACACGCAAAATTGCTCCTTGACGTAAGCGATCACTCAATGTTGCTTGCAACCCTGCAATTAAAACAATTAATCCTGCAATTAAAACTAATGCCAAAATGTATTCCACCGCTAGAGTCACTTGCTGTAAAATTTCATTCAATTGATTCACAATCGCCATTAAATCCAATAATGTAATCGTTGGGAATTCTCGTGCTAATGTGATCAATGATTTTTGCATATTCTCTGGTACATAGAAACTTGTTAAATAAGTCACAGGCGCATCTTGAATAGAATTAGGGTTAAAGATCACAAAGAAATTTGGCTGAACCGTATCCCAATTGACGGTGCGAATACTCGTGATCTTTGCTTTATGTGTAACCCCTGCAATGACAAAAGTTACCTCATCACCCAATTTCGCATTTAATCCTTTAGCTAAATCATCCTCGATAGATATTCCCATTCCTTGATCATTATCCTGCCACCATTGCCCTTCAATAATTTTATTATCTTTCGGTAAATCGATACTCCAAGTTAAATTGAGATCGCGATTAATAGAGTTTTTTGCTCGCTCACTATCCATTGTCATTGCACGCACAGAAACACCATTCACTTCCGTTAATCGCCCTGCAACCATTGGATAAAATGGCGAAACATTTGGCGATATCTCAGTAACTTTTCGGCTGAAATCATCTTTTTCATCCGCCATAATGTTCATAGCAAAATAATTAGGTGAATCATGTGGCAATTGATTTTGCCATGTTTGCAAAAGTTCACCTCGCAACATCACAACCAATGCCATCGCCATTAAAATAATGCCAAATGCTAC
>NZ_MVDO01000225.1 GCF_002006755.1 Wohlfahrtiimonas larvae
GTGTAACCCCTGCAATGACAAAAGTTACCTCATCACCCAATTTCGCATTTAATCCTTTAGCTAAATCATCCTCGATAGATATTCCCATTCCTTGATCATTATCCTGCCACCATTGCCCTTCAATAATTTTATTATCTTTCGGTAAATCGATACTCCAAGTTAAATTGAGATCGCGATTAATAGAGTTTTTTGCTCGCTCACTATCCATTGTCATTGCACGCACAGAAACACCATTCACTTCCGTTAATCGCCCTGCAACCATTGGATAAAATGGCGAAACATTTGGCGATATCTCAGTAACTTTTCGGCTGAAATCATCTTTTTCATCCGCCATAATGTTCATAGCAAAATAATTAGGTGAATCATGTGGCAATTGATTTTGCCATGTTTGCAAAAGTTCACCTCGCAACATCACAACCAATGCCATCGCCATTAAAATAATGCCAAATGCTACAATTTGCCCCATAGATTTAACGGGATAACGCAACGTTTGTCCCAAAGCCATGCGCCATACAAACGATGAGCGAGATAATGCTCTACGCAAAAACTTCACAGAAACATAAAGCATAAAACTAAGCAATACAACCATCGCAATTGCACCACCAAGCAAAGCTAATGTTAAACCAATGTTTAAACTTAACTGCCACATAATTAAAAATAGGGCAAATACTGCAATGCCATACACCACAAAATTCTTCAATGGTGTTGGCAATAAGTCCTCACGCAATACGCGAAGCGGCGGTGTTCTACCCAAAGCAGCCAAAGGTGGCAATGCAAAACCTATCAGCACAGTAAAGCCTGTGACAATCCCTGCTAATGCGGGCATGATTCCACCCGATGGTAATTGTGCGCTGATCAAATCTTTTAATAAAAAGAATAGTCCTAACTGTGCCAACCAACCCAATAATGCACCAATGATTGCACCGATCGCGCTCACATACAGTAATTCAAAGCCATATAACCAAAGTACTTGTTTTTGTTGCATGCCCAATGAACGCAGTAATGCACTTGCATCATAACGATTATTGGCAAACTGATTGGCTGATAGCGCAATCGCAACACTCGCCAATAAAATTCCAACCAAACTTGCAAGATTAAGATAGTTTTGTGCACGATTTAATGCATTACCCACCTGCTCACTACTATCCTCAATGGTTAATATTTTTTGATTAGGTTCTAGCGTTTTCTTTAATATAATCTGCAACTGTTTAATTGCATCCATTTCGCCTGACCATAAATTACGATAAGTCACGCGGCTACCTTTTTGCACTGCGCCTGTTGCTTCTAAATCTGCTCGGTTCATCAAAGCAAAAGGATTAAAACTATAAAAATTTGCAGAGCGATCTGGCGCGTATGTAATGATTTTCGTGATCTTCAATGGCAATTTACCAATATCCACAAAATCACCCACTTTCAAATTCAAACCATATAATAAACGTGATTCTACCCAAACTTCGCCTTGCTTTGGCCCTTCATTCGTTGCGTATTCAAGCGTTTCTAAATCATCCTGAACTTTCAATTGCCCACGCAAAGGATAATTACTATCCGCAGCTTTCACTGCAACCAATTGCAGATCATCACCATTTAAAATCACTGTAGAAAAGTTCACAGTTTTAGCGTGATTCAATCCTAAATCTTTGGCTAATTTTAGCTGTATATCTGTCGCATCTTCATTGCTTCGCAGTACTAAATCGGCTGCTAAAAATTCACTTGCTCGTGCTTCCATCGATGCATGTAAGCGCGTACTGAAATAACCAATTGCTGTACTGATCATCACTGTGATCAATAAAGCCACAAGCAAAATTCTAAGCTCGCCAGCTCGAATTTCTCGAACCAATTGCTTAAACGCTAATCCTGCTAATTGTATCAAAGATAACTTATTCATGATTGAAATCCTGCAATACTAATCGCCCTGCTTCGATCTGAATACGATGCTGACAACGCTCTGCCAATCGTGCTTCGTGCGTCACTAAAACTAATGTTGTTTTCTCTTCCACATTTAATTGAAAGAGTAATTCAATGATGGATTCACCTGTTTTGGTATCTAAGTTGCCTGTGGGTTCATCAGCAAATAAGATTGTAGGATTCGATGCAAAGGCGCGCGCAATCGCAACGCGTTGCTGCTCACCGCCTGATAATTGCTTAGGATAATGATGCGTTCGCTCACCTAATCCAACGCGCTGTAACAGCTCCATCGCGCGTTCTCTTGCGTTCTTTTTGCCTTCCAATTCTAAAGGCAACATGACATTTTCAACGGCGGTTAAGGATTCTAATAATTGGAATGATTGAAATACAAAGCCCACATGCTCAGCTCTTAAGGATGCGCGTTCATCTTCACTCATTTGGCTGAGTGGCTTACCTGCCAACAAAATTTCGCCTTCTGTTGGTACATCTAAACCTGCTAATAATCCCAATAAAGTGGATTTACCAGAACCAGAACTACCAATAATGGCAAGGCTATCGCCCTCGTTTAATTGAAAGGAGATATCCTGCAAGATTGTTAATTTTTCTGTTGTTTCTACAGCTTTTCCAACATGTTGGGCATCCAAAATTATAGTCGTCATGTATTGTCCAAATGATTAATGTTTTATTTGGCTAATCATAACATTTTTTAATTCCAAACATATTTGCTTAGTATTTACTCCCATACAAATTACAACAGTATGAACTAACAATGTTATTCAATAATCACCTGATGATTTTTAATATTTTAAGAGTAATGTGTAAAATATTTAAAAATTTTTAAGTATCTAGTTATGATAAAATTTCAAACATACTTAGATGAATTTGAGAAAATGACAATGACACAAGATTTTAATATAGACCTGTTTGAAGAAGATGCGAAACAAAATGGTATCCGCTATTGGGTTGCTCATGAATTCATGCAAAGATTAGGCTATGAAACTTGGGGTGCTTTTTCAAAAGTTATTAATAAAGCAATGGCTTCATGTGCTGAATTAGATGTTGCAATTGATGAGTCTTTCATTCCTTTGCCTTACTTAGATGAAAGTGGCAAAGAAGTTAAAAGTTATAAATTAACTAGATTTGCTTGTTTCTTGATTACCATGCATGCAGATTCTAAAAAACCTCAAGTTGCAAAAGCTAAAGTAGCATTGGCTGCCTTTGCAGATATGGCAATTGATTTTGAAGAACTCGATATCCAAAGAATTGAAGCAAGAGCAGAATTAAAAGTTGGTGAAAATATTATGAGTGGTGTTGCTTGTGATCATGGGGTCGATCCCAAACAACTAGGCATTTTTAAAGATGCTGGCTTTAGAGGAATGTATAATATGTCGTTACAGGAGTTAAAAGCATATAAAGGCATGCCAAATAGTCAGAAAAAAAATACTGTACTTTACGATTATATGAATGTTACAGAATTAGCCGCCAATTCTTTTAGAGCAACACAAACAGCTGAAAGAATAAAATCACAAAATGCTAGAGGGCTCAATCAAGCTACGCAAATAGCTAAAAGTGTGGCAAGCGATGTAAGAACTATGATGATGCAAAATAGTGGTATTAAACCAGAAGATATACCATTAGAAGAAGATATTAACCAAGTAAAAAAAGAATTGCGTAAAACCAATCGAGATATGAAAAAAATAGATAAAATTAAAAAATAACTTCAATACAAACCCCAATTATAAAATTGGGGTTTTCTATAAAAATTCTAAAATATTTAAAGAACAGTTGAACATTTTCTATAATATTGAATAACAATAGATTCTATACTTTCAGGATTTAACTCAAATGATCACCAAACAACTCAAACTCATTCTCGCTTTATTCATCACGATTGGCTTTGCACAAGCGCAATCCATTTTAGTTGTGGGCGATAGTATTAGTGCAGGTTTTGGCATTGATCCCAAAGATGGTTGGGTGAATTTATTGGATGAGAAATTGAAAGCCGAAGGTTATCAATATGAAATGGTGAATCGCTCCATTTCAGGCGATACAACAACCAATGGCTTAAATCGTTTACCTAAAGCATTGGAAGAAGTGAAACCTGAAATCACGATCATAGAATTGGGTGGCAATGATGGATTACGTGCAACGCCACCAAAAAGAATCGCCGATAATTTATCGAGCATGATCGAATTAGCAAAATCAGCCAACAGCAAAGTTTTATTAGTAGGTATTCAATTGCCACCCAATTATGGTGATGCTTATTTAGAACGCTTTTTAGCAATTTATCCTGAATTGGGTGAAAAACACCAAATCGCAGTTTTACCATCCATTGTGGAAAAAGTTGGCGGTAATAATGATTTGATGCAAGGCGATGGCATCCATTCCAATAAAGATGGACAACCATTAATGATGGAATCAGTTTGGGAAAAGCTTAAGCCTTTATTATCCCATTAGCCGCCTGAATGCCCCACCAACTTGCTTCTTCAAAGATTGAATAGCCCGATAAATCACTGTGTGCGAATAACAATCGTGAACGGTGATTGCGTAAATTCAGCAAACCTTGATTCTGTAAAAATCCTGCTGTTGGGCTTGCCATTGCATGCCCGCGCACTGTTAAATCTGCATGCACAATACGATTTACAAATTCACGACCATACAACTTTTCTAAATCCTCAGTTGCGAGCATCGTCAATTCATCTTGTGTGACTTGATAGCGCAACCAATCACGAATATCTTGCGGTGCTTTATGATCCAAAACCCGATAACTTGTGAATACGGTTTTCTCTGGCATTGCCACAGAAATATGCTGATGCGTACTATTGATATAACCCAAAGTCGGCCCTTGGTAAACCACATTATCCCAAGCTAAAGGATAAGAAATATCCTCCGAAGGAAAGCCATTTAATACAAAATTACCAATCAACCATGGTGCATAATTCGGTAAATCACGCTTGGCATCAAAGCCATAACGCTCAAAATTCTTCACAATGTATTGCGTGATATAAAGCGGCGCAGCACAGATTACATTTTTTGCTTTAATGCGATATTTTTTCTGATTCAGCAACACATCTACAATCACATGATCATCTTGCTCATCAATCGCAAGCGCACTGCCATCCATTTCATAACGATAATTATCTGCCAATTGCTCTGGGAAATTGGCAAGCTTTTCAAATCTAATCCAATCACGCAATTTTTCAACCAAAGTCCCTAAACCGCCATCCCAAGTTAATAGCTGATTACTATCCTGCGCGTGCGTCCGTGCGGCAAAATATTGAATCCCTGCCCAAGCAGAAACGTGATCAATGCCCTGCCCATAATCATCCAAGCAACAATAATTCAAATACCACAATAAAGATTCTGATTGATAATTCTCTGCCTTTAACCATGATGCAAAAGTGACTTGATCCAATTGCGTGAATGCTTCATCTTGCGATGATAATGCGATGGGAATCACAAAGGCACGTTTGCCATCATTGCCGTAGCTATGCTGAAACTTTTGAATCTGTGCAAAGAATCGTTCACTATCTTTATCTAATTCAGGCAAGAGTTCAGATTGCCATTTGTTATTTCTAAATAAACGCTCGCTCGGCGCATGAACGATCGCCATTTCATCGTATTGCCCATTTTTCAATAACCCTAAATCTTTGAGCATCTCATGAATGTGCGTGGATTCTATTGTGGGTTCTGCTAAATAATGCGCACCCGTTGGGTAATTTAAGGATTCATAATGCCCGCTTCTGCTATTACCACTTCGTTCAGGACCATTCAATAATAAGAATCGATCATGCCCTTGTTTTTTCAATTGCCAAGCGGCAGAAATCGCCGCAACGCCGCTCCCCACAATGATGGTATCCATTTTGATGGGTACAGAGATTGGCTCATCTTGTGAAAATGCATGCTCACGAATGGCATGCCCTAATTCCATCCCTGCAAAATTAACATTGATTGTAGGTTTTTCTGGCATTCTTGAAAAATAAGTATAACCACCCAAACCAATCGTTGCCGTTAAACCTATACCATTAATCAAGAATTGTCGTCGATTCCAGCTCATATTATGGCGTAACCTTTCGCCAATCTTGCTCAAAGTATTTCACTAAGATTTGCGTATTCAAATGGTTTGCTTCTAAATCTGTTCTGACAGGCATATCTAAAGGGAATTTAAACATTTGTGCGGTGGTTTCTTTATCCAAATAACGCGTTGCAACTTGATAACTTTCTGGGATCATAAAGTTGCCATCACGATTCGCTAAAATATAGCCCCATTCACCAAAAGAAGGGACATAAGCATGATATGGCAATGTTTTAAGGTTCGCTGCTTGCAATGTTTTATTGATGCTACCAAAAGCATGTGGTGCAAAATATGGTGAAGTTGCCTGTACAACCATCACTCCATTCGATGTTAAATGCTGTTTCACTAAACGATACATCGGCACAGAATATAATTTACCCAAAGAAAAATTAGAAGGATCAGGTAGATCAATAATGATCACATCATATTGTTTAGTTTGCCTTTCTAACCATTTTGCAGCATCTTCATTCACGATCGTAACTTTTTCATTGTTCAACGCATTATCATTTAAAAGCGTTAATTGGGCTGATGTTCTAAAAAGTTCCGTCATTTTCGGATCTAAATCCACCAATGTGATGGATTTTACATCAGGATATTTCAAAACTTCGCGCGTTGCTAAGCCATCACCACCACCCAAAATCAAAATATTTTCAGCTTTCGACACATTTTCCATCACAGGTAAAACTAAAGCTTCGTGATAACGCGCTTCATCCATCGAAGAAAACTGCAAATTACCATTGATAAATAAACGTGTGTCATCTTTATATTTTGTCAAAACCAAACGCTGATACGGTGAATTGTATTGATACACAATTGGATCACCAAAATAATGCTGCTCTGCGGTTTCTGTTAAATCATTGGCAAAGAAGAATGCGGTTAATAGCGCGATCAATACAATGTTACCTTTGATCATGAGCATTTTATATTTTGCTAACTGCGCACGGAAAACATGGCAGGTAAAAATCGCCACCAATGTATTCAAAATACCAAATAACAGCGCACTTCTCGCCATCCCCAATTTTGGCGCCAACACTAATGGGAACAATAATGAAACTGCTAAAGCGCCCATATAATCGAAGGTTAATACTTTACTCACAAGCTCTTTAAAATCTGTTTTGTATTGGTTCATCACGCGCATCACAAGCGGAATTTCCATGCCCACAATCGTACCGATGATAAAAACGAGTGAATAAACAATCACGCGAAATGGTGCAGAAGATAAGCCAAATAGAATAAAGAGTAATAATGCACAAATACCACCCACTAACCCAACTAATAATTCAATATCAATGAATCGCGTAAGTGCATCCTCATCTTTTATATAGCGTGTTAAATGCGCACCGATCCCCATTGCAAACAGATAACCACCAATGATCGTGGAAAATTGCAAAATAGAATCGCCCAATAAATAACTGGCTAATGCTGCAATGATGAGTTCATAAGCAAGCCCACAGCTTGCCACCACAAAAACAGAGATGATGAGGGTACGATTAAACATGATTGGGTGCTATATAATTATGATCATTAAAGGCTGAGATATTAGCATGATCCTCGTTTTCAAGTGGGATAAAGTCAGAAAATATAGTAAAATTCAACGATTACAATACCGAACCTCAGGGGCAACCTCATGAACGAATTAGTATCACAATATATTTTATATCTACAATACATTGCGCTTGCCGTCGTTATGACAGGTTCCTTTGCTGTCATTTATCTATGGATGACACCACTTAAAGAAATCAAGCTCATAAAGGAAGGTAACATTGCTTGCGCTATTTCATTTGGTGGAGCGTTGATTGGTTTCTGTATTACCATCACATCCAGTATGAGCACAACATTATCCTTACTTGGATTTTTAATTTGGTCATTATTAGCAACAGTCATTCAATTATTGGTTTACTTTGTGGCGACCCGCCTCATTAAAAATGCAAGCATTGAATTAGCAAAAAACAATATTGCTGTGGGATGCTTATTTGCAGCCTTTTCCATTGCAATCGGTTTAATCAATGGCGCAGCATTGAGCTAATCACCAATCATCAAGGAGTCAAACATGGGCTTAGGTCGTTTTATTAAAAAGCAATTCATAGATGTTATCCAATGGCCAGATCCAAATCCTGAGCTGTTGATGTGGCGCTTCCCAATTGCAGATGAAGAGATTCAAAATGGTGCTGCTTTAATCGTGCGCGAATCGCAAGTGGCTTTATTTGTGAATGAAGGCAAATTGGCAGATGAGTTCACAGCAGGTTCTTATAAATTAACCACCAATAACTTGCCAGTCTTAACGAACTTAAAAAACTGGGATAAGCTATTCCAATCGCCGTTTAAATCTGATGTTTATTTCTTCAATACTCGTCAGCAATTAGCCTCTGGCTGGGGAACAGCGCAACCGATTACCATTCGTGATAATGAATTTGGCTTAATCTCTGTGCGTGGTTTTGGTAACTATAGTTATCGCGTGATTGATTCTCGTAAATTCTTCACAGAAGTTGCGGGCATTACAGAAGAGTTTTATAAATCTCAATTGGATGATCAATTGCGTAATGTATGTGTGACAACATTATCCACAGTTTTGGGCAATAAAAATATTCCATTCATTGATATGGCTGCGAACTTAACTGAATTATCCAAGTTAGTTCAACAAGCATTACAAGAGCACTTTGTTAACTTAGGTTTGCAGTTGGAAAGCTTCTTGATTGAAAGCATCACATTGCCACCAGCGTTACAAAAGACATTGGATGATCGTATTTCAATGGGCATCATCGGTGATTTATCCGCTTATACGCAGTATCAAATGGCCAACAGCATTCCACTCGCAGCACAAAATGAAGGCGGTGCTGCGGGCGTTGGTATGAGCATGGGCGCAGGTTTAACCATGGGACAAATGATGGCAGATGCAATGCAACAAAAGCCTACCACAGCTCAAGCAACAGTAGCACCAAGCAATACCAATGATCACACAGCAAAATTATCTCAACTCAATGAGTTGCTCCAAAAAGGCTTAATCACAGCAGAAGATTACGATAAAGCTAAAGCTGAAGTTCTGCGTCAACTCATAGGATAATCATTCAATATGGCAACATTTTTCTCAGCATTCTGCCCAAGTTGTGGAGCAAAAATTGATATTCAATCACAGACAACCTTAATGGTTGCCTGCCCGAAATGTCAATCAAACCTATTATTCAACAACAATAGCTTGGCATTATCTGGAGAACATTCTGCCATTTTAGAAGATTTTAGTGCCATTCAAATTGGCTCAACAGGTATCATCAATAATGATAACTTCCAAGTTATTGGTCGCTTACAGGTTCAATATCATGATAAAGATGACAAGCAAAAAGTTGGTGGCACATGGAATGAATGGTACATCCAATTCAATTCGGGGAAAACAGGCTGGTTATCTGATAGCAACGGACATTATGTTTATCTAGAGCCTTATCAAAAAGAGCCTGATCAAGCCTTCCCTGCTTTTTTTGATGCATTAGTGAGTGAAGAAATTCTATTAGGCAAAGGCCATCATCCCTTTTATGTCAGCGATATTCGTGAAGCAAAGTTATTACACAATGCAGTTCAAGGAGAATTGCCTTTCATTCCTAAGAAAGATTCTACAATTCGTGTGATCGATGCAAGATCTGAAGAGCGCTTCATCACATTAGATTATTCTCATAGTTATGAAATCGAAGTTTTTCTTGGTTTTGCTGTGAATTTTCATCAATTATCTTGGCAGCATCTCCGATCTGAACTAGATATCCAAGAAACAGCTGGCGAATTAAAAGGCGCTACACAAGAGAGCAAATGCCCCAATTGTGGTGGTAATATCCAATGGATCACAGGTATTACTGAAAATGTGAATTGCCGTTATTGTGGTTCTGAAATTGCCATTAATGATAACGTTGCAGAATTGATTAAAGCGCATAATTTACGTGCCATTCAACACGAAGCTATGGCTTTAGAAATTGGGCAAAAAGCTAAAATTGATGGCAAAGAATGGACTGTGATTGGCATGATGTGCCAATCTGAATTGGAGGGCGATGAAACAAACTTTGCCATCCAACATAAACTTAAAAAAGATTTTGTAACTTTTACAGGGGATCAATGGCATGAATATCTCCTATTTTCATATCCTGATCAATTCATGTGGCTTGTGCAAAGTGGTCCCAATGATTGGGCAGTTTCTAATACACAAAATATATGGCCTAAACTGAGAAAAGATTTACGCCCAATTTATCCAACAGGCCAATTAATTACTAAATTATATGATTATGGCGGTCGCGTAAAATTTGCTATTGGCTCTTTCTATTACCAAGTCAGCCCTGGTGATATGACATATTACGTCGACTATGGCAAAGAGAATGAAAAATTATCCATGGAGATAACAGATAGCGAAATGAGTTGGAGTAAAGCCACAAGTATTTCTCAAAAGAAGTTGAATGAATGGTTCAAAGATTCAGGTGGATTAAAACAAATTTCTCTACAAGCACAATCATCTTTATTGACACATTCAAGTGACTATCAACCCAAAAATAATGCTACCGCAGTATTTTTTATTATCTTTTTGGTAATTAACATCCCTATTTTCTTAATGGATTTTGGGCAATTTTTAATTTCTGCCATCATTGTTGGCATTTTATTGCACTCCGTTGCCAATAATTGATAAGGATAAGTCACAATGAAAACCTTTTATGCTTGGTATGCAATTATTATCATTACAATTGCAACAATTATCAACTACACAACCGTTGATAGTAATCGTAGCTATTCATCATCTGGCAGCACAATTTATAGATCATCAGGTGGATGGCATAAATAAATGAATACACAATTTCATGCCCATGGACAACATATTATTTTAGATTTATACGGTATCAAGCCTACACAATTAACTCATCCTGAATTGATTGAATCTATTATGCTAAATGTAGCAAAAGCACTCAAAGCAACTATTTTGCAATCACATTTGCATCATTTTGGTGAGAATTTAGGTGTAACTGGCGTATTGTTATTGGCAGAATCTCATATGAGTATTCATACATGGCCAGAAGAAGGCTTTGCTGCCATTGATATATTTATGTGTGGCGATAAAGATATGAACCAAGCAATACAATTATTCATTCAAGCGTTTGCCCCAATTCAGCATGATATTAAAATCATACAGCGAGGCAAACCTTAATATTATTATTTCTGCTGAGCATCAGCATTCCGTTCCCAGGTTTTTTTCCAGAAATTAGCTGCCTCCACAACCTCTTCAGACTCATAAGCATCTTTACGCAATAATAAGAAATCATATGCAGCTTTGAATCGTGGATGATGTAGTATTTTACCAATGCCACCTTTCTGTTTTCTAGCTTTCACATTCGTCAAACGGAACTGATATTTCCATAAATCAGTAATCTGTGAAGAAATCCGTTTAGGGATCATCGTATAATCTTGTTGTTTACGCAAAATTTTATCAGCTGCGATTATACTTGCATCATGCGATGCAATATTATCTGAAATCAAAACATGATATTCATCCAGAAATGGTTCCCATAATAATGCTGCATATAAAAAATAGGAGGAAGCACCAAAACCTTCATTAATACGATTGTCTGAATTATTCAATGCTGCAATCAATAAATGATCTTTAGGATTACCTAATTCAATCAATGCACGCTCTGTTTGTGGGAAAATTTGCCCAAACAAGTGATAATGACGCAATTGCTGATAAATTCCATTGCCCTGCCCATTCAATAAAAGCTTAATCACTTCATCAAACATTCTTGCAGGCGAAACCGTTTGCAATAAATAGCTCATTTGATGAATAGCATCCACTAAATCTTGTGGCAATGCAAAACCTAATTTCACTTCAAAACGTACCGCGCGCAACATCCGTACAGGATCTTCACGAAAGCGCTTAGCAGGATCACCGATGAGTTTTAAATGACCAGATTTAAGATCTTCAAAGCCATTGGTATAATCCACAATAATATTATGAAGAGGATCATAATAAAGTGCGTTCAAAGTGAAGTCACGGCGTAATGCATCATCTTCAATCGTGCCATAAACATTATCGCGTACTAAAAACCCATCATCATCCACTTTACGATCTTGCTTAGCATTATCATCATTGGATTCTGCTCTAAATGTTGCAACTTCTATAATATCGCGACCAAATAAAATATGAGCTAAACGAAATCTTCTGCCAACAAGTCTGCAATTTCTAAATAATCGCTTGATCTGTTCTGGATGTGCATTTGTTGCAATATCAAAATCTTTCGGTGCTTTATTTAATAATAAGTCACGCACAGCACCACCCACAATGTAGGCTTCATAGCCTGCATTTGTTAAGGTACTAATCACTTGTAATGCATTTTTAGAAATCTGCCTAGAAATAAGGCCATGATCTTCTGAGGTATATATTTTCTTATTCACACTGAATACTAAATAATAAAAAGAAAGCCTTTCTGCAATAGAAAGGCTTGTAATATTGTAGAACTGTAAAACGATTAACGTTTTGAGAACTGAGTTGCACGACGAGCTTTACGTAAGCCAACTTTCTTACGTTCAACTTCACGAGCATCACGAGTTACATAACCAGCTTTACGTAATGGTGAACGATTAACTTCATCATATTCGATCAATGCACGAGTCAAACCGTGACGAATTGCACCAGCTTGGCCAGATTGACCACCGCCAGATACAGTTACGTATACATCAAATTGCTCTGTTGCTTCTAACAACTCTAATGGTTGACGAACAACCATACATGCTGTTTTACGACCGAAGTATTCGTCTAATGGTTTACCATTGATAACGATGCTTCCTGTACCTTTACGCAAGAAAACGCGAGCTGCTGAGGTCTTTCTACGACCTGTACCATAATTTTGGTTCACTGCCATGATTTATCTTCCTTAAATTAAAAGTCTAAAACTTTAGGTTGCTGTGCAGCATGAGTATGTTCAGGACCTACAACGATCTTTAGTTTACGGAACATATCTCTACCTAAAACGTTCTTCGGCAACATACCTTTTACAGCGAATTCTAAAACACGCTCAGGATTGCTTTCTAACATTTTCTCTAAAGAAGTTTGTCTTAAGTGACCAACATAGCCTGTGTGCTTGTAGTAAATTTTTTGCTTCAATTTATTACCAGTTACACGTACTTTCTCAGCATTCACAACAATAATATAATCGCCTGTATCAACGTGCGGTGTATATTCTGCTTTATGTTTGCCACGTAAACGTTTTGCAACTTCTGTTGCTAAACGACCAAGTGTTTTGCCTTCTGCATCAATCACATACCATTCGCGAACAACGTCAGCAGGTTTTGCACTAAATGTTTTCATTGAAAACTCCAAAAAATAAATAATCTCTAACTAAAAGTTATCTTACTATTGCCCTAAGATGAAAGAGCCGAAGCTCTCATCCCGTTCACCTCAAAGCCTTTTTAAAAGACAACCACCGTTAGGGGTCGCTGGTAAACGATCGCACCATTTTACTTAAATCGAAGGATATTTCAAGCCTTATTACTGTTTTTCATCAGGAAATTCTGTCGCAAACTTAAATGCTTGTTCAACATTTGCCACCATAGTCGCGATAATATCTGCATCCCATTGAAAGTAAGCTGCCATATATTCAATAACACCATCTTTTTCTTTCATCGCTTCAGCAATATTAAAAAATAAATGTCCTGTGCGTCGAATTAAAAAATCGCAAGGTGTCATCACACATTCATGATTGAGAGCATACCATAATCTTAATTGTGTCAAACGGCTTAAAGCATCCGTATCTTCTACAGGGTTTGCTTTAAATTCATCAAACATCACTTGAGCATTAGTTCCATAAAACTGAGCTAAAAAAACTGCTTCTGATTGTGATAAACCTACTGATTCACCAATTTTTGCCTGTGCTTGAATAAAAGCATCAAATTTAGCAGAACCACCAACATCACCACCAGATACAGGCTGATTTTTTGTCATACATGGTTTGAACTGTAAACTAAAATCACGTTGTAAAATGCTTGCCAGCTTATCTACAACTTCCTCTGCCATATGACGATAGCCCGTTAATTTACCGCCTGCAATAGTGAGCAAACCTGTTTCTGATTCCCAAATTTCATCTTTACGAGAAATTTCAGAAGGATTTTTACCTTCTTCCCAAATCAATGGACGCACCCCAGCCCAAGATGACTCAATTTTATCCGCCGTTAATTGCACCGTTGGAAACATATAATTAACAGCAGCAATGATATAATCGCGATCAGCCTTAGTTGCAATTGGATTGGCTTGATCAGCTTCATAAACAGTGTCTGTGGTTCCAATATATGTTTTACCATTACGCGGCACAGCAAAGATCATGCGTTTATCTTTTTCTGTATCAAAATATACTGCCTGCTTTAGTGGAAAGTGTATTTGATCCACAACTAAGTGAATCCCTTTGGTTAAACGTAGGTGTTTATTATTGGGTTTAGCTTTGTCTTTTTTGCGATTTTCATCCACCCAAGGACCTGTGGCATTGATCACTTTTTTTGCTTGAATTGTAAATTCCAAATGGCTAAATAAGTCTTTAACATTCATACCTGTGATTTGGTTTTGATCATTATAAATGAATGACTCACCTTTCGCATAGTTTACAACCGTTGCACCAAATTCTACAGCTTTTTTCATCACTTCAATAGTCAGGCGCGCATCATCTGTTCGATATTCCACATAATAACCTGCTCCGACTAATCCATCTTGACGCACTAAAGGGGCTTTTTGAATAGTTTGATGTCGATTCAACATGCTTTTTTGCTCATCTTTTTTCACACCAGCAAGGAGATCATAAACACGTAAGCCAATTGACGTTGATAAAGGGCCAAAAGTACCACCTCGATGCATTGGTAACAACATCCATTCTGGTGTTGTGACATGTGGCCCATTCTCATAAACCACAGCACGTTCACGTCCTGAATGCATCACGACACCCACTTGTAATTGCTTTAAATAACGCAACCCACCATGAATCAATTTTGTAGAACGGCTACTTGTACCTGCTGCAAAATCTTGCATTTCGATCAATGCGACCTTCATACCTCGTTTAGCAGCATCGAGAGCAATTCCAGCACCTGTAATCCCACCACCAATGACTAAAACATCATAAATATTATTCTGAAGTTTTTGAATAGTATCTTGACGATTCATACCTGAAAATGCCATGAATTGCTCCTTATTTAATAATCAAGTTTCATCTATTATATATTCGGTTTAAATGCCTGTGTTGCTTTAATTGCACATTCCCAACCATGATATAGTTTAGCACGTTCATCTTCTGACATTTTTGGCGTGTATTTTTGATCTAACGACCAATTTTGGTGAATTTCTTCTTGAGATGACCAATAACCTGTCGCTAATCCTGCTAAATATGCAGCGCCCAATGCAGTTGTTTCATTAATTTTTGGTCGATCAACATCAACACCTAAAATATCTGACTGGAATTGCATTAAGAAGTTATTCATTGCAGCACCACCATCAACGCGTAATGCCGTCAACTTTAATCCAGAATCTTTTTCCATAGCCTGTAAAACATCTCGAGACTGATATGCTATTGCCTCTAAAGTGGCACGAATAAAATGTTCTTTTTGTGTACCACGTGTTAATCCAAAAATTGCCCCACGAGCTTCCGAATCCCAATAAGGTGTTCCTAAGCCAACAAAGGCAGGCACAACATAAACACCTTCCGCAGACTCTACACGACTTGCATAATCTTCTGATAATTTTGCATGCTGAAACATACGCAGCCCATCACGTAACCACTGAATTGCAGAACCTGCAACGAAAATTGAACCTTCTAAGGCATATTCTACTTTTCCATCAATGCCCCATGCTAATGTTGTCAATAAGCCACTTTGTGATTTAACTTGTTTTTCACCTGTGTTCATTAACATAAAACAACCAGTACCATAAGTATTTTTGGCCATACCCTCTTTAAAACATGCTTGACCAAACAATGCCGCTTGTTGATCGCCGGCAGCCCCTGAGATTGTAATTTCTTGACCTAAGAAGTTTTGAGCAATTGTGTGGCCATAAACCTCTGATGAAGAACATACTGTTGGCAACATAGATGATGGAATATTCAAAATTTTGAGCAACTCTTCATCCCATTTCAAATCATAAATGTTATACATCAATGTACGACTAGCATTGGAATAATCAGTTACGTGCGCTGCTCCACCAGTTAACTTCCAAATGAGCCAAGTATCAATTGTCCCAAATAATAAATCACCTTTTTCCGCACGCTCACGAGCCCCCTTAACATGATCTAAAATCCAAGCAACCTTGGTGCCTGAAAAATAAGGATCTAACAATAATCCTGTTTTTTCTTTAAATAAAGGCTCATAACCTTCTGCCTTAAGCTCATTACAAATTTTATCTGTTTGTCTTGACTGCCAAACTAGAGCATTATAAATAGGCAACCCAGTTTCTTTATCCCAAACAACGGTGGTTTCACGTTGGTTTGTAATTCCAATCGTTGCAATTTGTTCAGGACTCACATTATTCTCTGTTAATGCTTCTGTAATCACAGATAAAACAGATGACCAAATTTCTGTAGGGTCATGTTCTACCCAGCCTGGCTGAGGAAAGATTTGGCGAAATTCTTTTTGTGCAACACCTTTAATATTGCCCGCCTTGTCAAAAATAATTGCACGGGTACTTGTTGTGCCTTGATCAATTGCCATCACAAACTTTTGCATAATAACTCCTTAAATCTTAGAACTTGATTCTACAATATGATTTTCTGCTTGTTTTTGTTTTCCATAACGTAATAGAAAAAAACACAATACACTGCCAATAATTAACCAGACTAAGCTGCCCAAAAAGCTCATCGTATTTGAAGCACCTGTACGATAAAAAAGCCCATATAATGCCGTACCAATTATAGTGCCAACCATTGGCCCTAATACAGGTACAAATGCATACCGCCAATTAGAATCTGTTTTACCTGCAATGGGCATCAAAGCATGCATCAATCTTGGGCCAAAATCGCGGGCAGGGTTAATCGCATATC
>NZ_MVDO01000226.1 GCF_002006755.1 Wohlfahrtiimonas larvae
GCACCTGTACGATAAAAAAGCCCATATAATGCCGTACCAATTATAGTGCCAACCATTGGCCCTAATACAGGTACAAATGCATACCGCCAATTAGAATCTGTTTTACCTGCAATGGGCATCAAAGCATGCATCAATCTTGGGCCAAAATCGCGGGCAGGGTTAATCGCATATCCTGTAGTTCCACCTAAACTTAAACCAATAGCCATGATTAAAAAACCTACAACAACAGGTTGCAATCCACCGGTAAATTCATTTATACCAATAAATAAAATTGCAAAAATTAAGACCGCAGTGCCAAGAATTTCTGACACTAAATTCGATGGATAATCTTCAATTGCTGGTGTTGTGCAGAAAATATCACGTTTAGCAATTGCATTTTCTGTCACTGCAAAATGGGGTTTAAAATGTAACCATACTAAAAAAGCACCTAACATTGCTCCCAAAACCTGAGCAACAATGTACCCCAATACGTGAATCCACGGAAATTTATGAGCAATGGCTAAACCTAAAGTTACAGCAGGATTAAAGTGTCCACCACTATATTTCCCAACAGCATAAATGGCCAACATTACAGCAAATCCCCAACCCATAATAATAACAATCCAACCACCACCTGCTGCTTTAGATTTATTAAGGACAACGTTCGCAACAACGCCTCCGCCGAATAAAATCATAATGGCAGTACCAATGAGTTCTGCAATATAGCTAGGCATACAACCTCCGTAATATTAATAACTGTTGTTTTAAATAAATTATACTTATGACTTTAATAGATTATATTTATAACATGATAAAACAAAATGATTCATATCTGTTAGATAAAATATTTAAATAAAAATTGATAATTCACAAAGAATTATTCTCAATCTTTATTATTCATAATGCCTTAACTATCATGAAAGCTTTATATTATGGAATCTATTCAAGTGAATCTTATTCATACATATACATTACTTGAGAATATTGAACTTAAAGCAGAGCTTAAACCTGCTAAACATCCTTCTCATCAGCCTACATTAATCTACATACATGGCGGAGGATTTATTCTTGGTGAACGTTCAGACTTACCTGAAACATACATTGATATGCTAAATGATGCAGGCTATAACTTACTCTTATTGGATTATCCTCTTGCTCCTGAAGTTGATCTTACAACTATTCATCACTGTTTAGCACAAGCATTAGAATGGTTTCATCTGAATCATCAATCAATTTTAGGATTGGATTCTGCTGATTATTATCTATTTGGTCGTTCTGCAGGTGCATATTTAGCACTATTATTATCTGCTAAAAATCCATCTCAATATCAAAAAGGCATTATTGCCTTCTATGGGTATAGCTCTATGCTTTCTGATGCATTTATCACACCCAATGACTATTATTTACAATTCCCCAAACATAGCTATATGGATCTATATGATTTAACTGATCAAGGTATTTTGACAGAAGCTTCTGTTAAATCTCGCTATGTTTTATATATTAACTACCGACAAACTGGCGAATGGCTTTCTAAAGTTTTACCTGATCGCTCACAATGGGAATATTACAGCTTAACGGATCAAGAGCTCTCCAAGCTCCCACAAACATTTTTAACTGCAAGCAATACAGATAAAGATGTTCCTTACGAAGCCTCTGTTCATTTATCCAACATTATCCCTAATAATGTATTTTATCCAGTTGAAAATCAGTATCATGACTTTGATCGAGATTTTAACAATCCGATTGCTATTAGCATTTATCAATCCTTATTAGAATGGTTAAAAAAACATCATCATGAAGAATATCCCTTGCCCATGCAATCCCAAGACTGACTATAAGAATTGCTGCGAACCTTTTCATTTAGGCCAACAATATCCACAGCAACAAGAAATATTGATGCGAAGTAGATACAGTGCTTACGTATTACAGAATATAGATTATCTAAAACTCACATGGCACAGTACAACCTGCCCCGATAATTTTGGCGATATGGATAGCATTAAATGGTTAGGCTTAAAAATTAATCAAGTTAATGAAGATATTAAACACCAAGAATATTTCGTAGAGTTTATCGCGAGATATAAAGATAGCAACCAAAATGGTAAGGCCGATAAAATTCATGAGCTGAGCCGTTTTATCTATGAAGATAACAAACTTGTGTATATCGATGGTGAGTTTCTAGTTTAATCAAAAATGCCTTAGGTACTTCCTAAGGCATATTGATTGCTCTTTATTTCCAAAAATTATTAATCCACGGGGTTGGTTTAATAGTTTTATAAAATTTCTTATAAAAAGGCACTTTACCTGGCCAATGCCCATTCACAGCATCAGGAGGATTCACTGCTCCATGAAAAATAAGTACCTTACAACCTACAGGTGGTAAAGACGGTGCTTTAACCAAACGCATAAAACGCCATTGCATACAATGGATTTGAAAGCTTCTGCACCATTCATCAGGCCAAAAAGTTAACTGACCATATTTTTCTATAATTTTGGCGGACATATATTCTTGGCTAGCAGTTTTATATTGATTCACATACTTTACAGGATCATTTTCTAAATCTTCGATCACATGGTTCAATGCTCCAACACGCATCATCGTTACAGATGAATTCCCAATTTTTCCCTTACCACGTGTCCAGTTGTAACAAATAATAAAATCCTTATCTGTTTCATAATCAAACATTTCATCTAAACTACCAGTGATCACAACATCCAAATCTAAAAATAAAAACCGTTCTCCCTCTTTGAAAGGATGAAGTACACTACGCGTCAATGATTTTTTACGATAAGCACGCCACAACCATTCTTCAGGAAAATTAAAGGGCGGTAAATCGTAAACTTCTACTTCTGGAATGATTCCTTCTCTATTTTCCGTGTAGCAGATTAGTCGAAAAGGACGCTTAATATTACGTTGAATCATGTTATATAATTTATTAACATAATCCGCCGAATAGGCATCTTTCCATTTCATACATACAAAATTAGCGATTTCCACTCATTATTCCTTTTTATTGATTTTACTCTCAAAACTTCTTAATTATAAAACTTAATCATAATTTAGTATAGAGCATCGGATAATGGTTATTCCATCGAAGGATTTCTTAAACGCTTAAATCGAGGAAATCTAGGTTTACCATGATTAGTGAGACCATTATAAATAAAAGCGACAACTTCGTTAATCGCAGGTGGATTTTTTCTCATCTCATCGGTAAGGCCTGATCCTACATTCACAATACTACCATCTTTTAATTCTATGATTAATGCCCCCACCATTCCTTTATATTTACCCTTACCTGGTTTATAACCAATAACCCGTCCTTTATCTTCATCATATTGTTTAACTTTTAATAAATGGTTAACACGGCCTGAACCATACAATGCATCTTCATGATGCAACATTAAACCTTCGCCTTTCATAGCAACAACTTGATTCAATTTATGCTTAAGCTCATCTATACTTTGAATTTTTTCTTGTGGGATCATTTTTACATAAGATAGATTCAAACTAGGAATATAATATTTCATATATTCGACTCTTTCACCAAATGGCTTTTGAATATTAGGCATATCAAAAATCATATAATTTACTTTATGCCAATTTTCTGGATTTTCAGTTCCATTTAAAATAGGGATCAGCTGAGTAAACTCATCACGATCAATCCATAGCTCCCCATCTAAAGGCTGATCACCTAAATTTTCAATAAACCATTTAGGTGGATTATAGGGATATCCTGTTTTACTTCGTAATTCTTTACCATTCCAATATCCACGAAAACCATCTAATTTTTCACTGACATAATATTTAGTAAGGTCTAACTTCATATCTTCATGAAAATATTTACCATGTTGTAATGGATCAGCAAAAACAGTACTTAAGCATAAAATA
>NZ_MVDO01000227.1 GCF_002006755.1 Wohlfahrtiimonas larvae
ATTTTGTTCAGCAACCTTTAATAACTTTTGAACATCATCATACTCATTTTGATATTTATTCAATTCTGCTTGAATCAACTCTATCTTCTTCTGTTGTGTTACTAATTTCTGCTCTAAGCTAACAATTTTTTCATTTGAAAACTCTCTAGCTTCTACCATTAATTGAGAAACATCTTGAGGTATCTCTAATTTACTCATTAATCTAGATAAAAAATGATCGTCACTGAATTCAACAAGTTGATCTTGTAAACTTTTTAAATCCAAAGTGGCCTGATCTGCTCGGTTACGTTCTTTTTTTAACTGAGCTTGTAATGTTTGAATAGTTTTCTGATAATCCGTAGCCTTTTGTATAGCTTTTTGTTTCGGCAACTTCTCACGAGCATCTATCTCTGGGCTACTTTCCGACTTTAAATATGTATCAAAATCCTCAATAACTTGGTTAAAAGATTGAGCAGATGCATATGACCCAAGCATTAATACAATAATATAAACACAATGTTTTAATCGATATCTCATAATACATCAGCCTTATCTAAAATAGACTGCGTAGAGATTACAGAATAGTACTTAACTTGGGCGCATAAGACCCTAGTTTTAGATTCAATTG
>NZ_MVDO01000228.1 GCF_002006755.1 Wohlfahrtiimonas larvae
CCTTTTGTATAGCTTTTTGTTTCGGCAACTTCTCACGAGCATCTATCTCTGGGCTACTTTCCGACTTTAAATATGTATCAAAATCCTCAATAACTTGGTTAAAAGATTGAGCAGATGCATATGACCCAAGCATTAATACAATAATATAAACACAATGTTTTAATCGATATCTCATAATACATCAGCCTTATCTAAAATAGACTGCGTAGAGATTACAGAATAGTACTTAACTTGGGCGCATAAGACCCTAGTTTTAGATTCAATTGACATTTTTAGTAGCTCCTTAGTTTCAGAATTGGTTGCCATTCTAATCTCTTCATATAAGCGATTAATGTCACTCACCTCCTTAAAGGAATCCACTAGTTTATTATAGTCATCTATGGATAATATTTTTAGTGTGCTTAACTCTTTGATGCATGTCCCCATATTATTAGCTGTTACTTGGGGGTTAGTGATTTGTTGAGCGCTCTCTCCAACATCAGAATGAGATTTTACATCTGCCACTGAACTACAAGCTGTCATAGAAAAAAACACACATACCAGCTTTATATATCTTGCAATGTTATTGATATACATACTTGAATTTACCCGAATACCCATATAAAAATTGAATAAAAATATATGAGTATTCTAATACACTTAACAATTTTCATCTATATATGAAAATATATTTATAATTATGTAATTATTCAAACCAAATAACTTCAATTAATTACATAAAAAATCACTATAGTAAATTCAT
>NZ_MVDO01000229.1 GCF_002006755.1 Wohlfahrtiimonas larvae
TTTCATCTATATATGAAAATATATTTATAATTATGTAATTATTCAAACCAAATAACTTCAATTAATTACATAAAAAATCACTATAGTAAATTCATTTAAACATATTCAATACGTTAGTTTTCTAAAGAAAAATTAACATCAAATAATCTAAAAATGGTTAATCCGCTATCAACATCATCAAAAATCCACTGCATTTTAATTCCTGAATCTGCAGGCACAACAAGCTCTCGGCTCTCTTGCAATGACTCTTTGGTTGCAAAATGTGCGATACCATCTGCATCTAATGCAATTACTTCTAATTTTTTCATCTTACGATTAAATGTAACTGGTTTTTTCGTGATATTTTTTAAAATAGCACTCACCGAATATCTATTATTATCTAATGCGTTAATCTTAACATTACTGACAGTTAGATATTTATGTAAACTATCGGCATCAGAAACCTCATAACTCTTCTGCATATCATCTATTTTATTCATAATACTATCACCAGCTTTATCTAAACCTTCTTTAGCATCTTTAGATAACTCGCTAGTTTTTTCTTTTGTCACATCCCAACCTTCTTTAACACTCGACCCAACACTTTCTGTCATCATTTTAAAGCCTTCTTTAAAGCCTCCTGATTTTTCTTGTGCTGTTGAAATGCCAATCATTAACGCCAAGCTACTGAATAACACTAACTTTTTCATAATCTTCCTCCTTGTTTATTGACTTATTTTATAATACACAAAAGCAATGATCGAGGACCATTGCTTTTATTTGTATCAGACAGTCTGGCTAAATGCTAAAAATAATTTTTCTTACGGAAAATTAATGCTACCACCACGCTCATAACAACCATGACGCCTATTAAAATTGAAAAAGCTTCAGGTTCATCTTGATAAGGTAACGGTACATTCATTCCATAAATGCTAGCAATCATTGTTGGAATAGATAATACAATTGTGACTGCTGTTAATAATTTAACAACATGGCTAACATTATTCTGAATAATATTACCGTATGCATCCATAACATTATTAGAGTTCAATTGATTAATTTCAGTGACAGCATAAGCTTGTTCTAACTCTACTAATGCATCGATATATATCTCACGATCATCACGATGCATCTCCAAGATTCCATCCTGCTCAATTTTTCTCATTGTATAAAGCATCTGTTTCAAAGAAGTTGCCATATATAGCAAACTCTCGTTGAGATATAATAATGTGTACAACTCAGGATTACGATATGAACGAGATAATTCATCTTCTGCAGCAGTGATTTCATTTTCAATTTTTTGTGTCAAAACAATGTAATCATCGGCTGTTTGATTCAAAATATTCAATGTATTTTGCGTATGATACGCAGCCCCAAAATTTAAATTTTGTTCCATAAAATATTGAGCAGTGAAAGGTGTTTTCTCTTGGCAAACTGTAATAAAATGCGTGCCTGTTAAAATAATCGCAAATGGAATTGTCCGATATTTAATATCTAAACCGCTGTGTGCCACATTGGGATCACTGTAAGGTAAATGAATGATAAATAACTGATTCGCACCTTCGCTTTCTATTTTTGGGCGCACATTTTTATCCGTTGCCTCTTCTAAAAAATAGGCAGGTAATGACAACTCTTGCGTAAGTTGTGCAATTTCATCAACGCTTGGCGCAACCATTTCAATCCAGTTATTTTGTGTTAACGCATCTACTTTTGCCATTTCTTGACC
>NZ_MVDO01000023.1 GCF_002006755.1 Wohlfahrtiimonas larvae
AACGTGTTCACGCTATGAAAGCTAAACAACAAAGTAATGAAACACGTTCTGCAGATCAATTGATTATTCAATTCAGTACAGAAGCTGAAAAAGAAGCGGCAATTGCAACATTAAATAAAGTATATGATGAGTTGACTAATGGCTCATTAACTTTTGAAGATGCAAAAACGCAAGTAACAGCATTGTCAGATGGTTTATTTTATGAAACAGGTGTTGTTAAAAGATCAGAGAACATGCAATCAGTAGATCAGGCATTATTTGAAATGGCAAAAGATGAGCAATTTGCAAAACCTGTATTGAGTGAAAATGCTGTGCATTTAATTCATCTGTTAACTGTCAATGATGGTAGTGATATTTCAGATGATTCTATGATGGCAGATGCTAAAACTGCATTATTAAAAGAGAAAAAAGAAGCATTAAATGCTGAAAATATCCAAAGATTCCAGGAGGTTGCTGAGAAGAATTCAGAAAGCTTAGATCTAATTGCTCAAGAGTTTAATATAGAGCCAATAAAAACTGATTGGTTAAATATGACCTCTAAGACAGGTGAGTTAGCAGACAGCAATACATTCCAAGTAGCAACACAAGAGCTTGTCTTAACTGGTGGTAAAAATTCAGAGGCTTATCACACAGATAATCAAGAGGTGCGTATTGTGCGAGTGGAAGCTTATGAAGAATCGCGTCCTTTAACCTTAGAAGAAGCAAAAGATGAGATTCAAGAAACTTTAGCAGCAATGGAAACTTTGAAAAAAGGCGATCAAGTCATCACTGATATGAATGAGCAATTAAAGGCAGGGAAGCCATTAGAAGATATTGCTGAGGCACAAAATATTAAGATTAATCGTTTTGATGGTGTTGAAATTCGCACAATTGTAACAACTGTGCAAGATCAGCCTGAATTAATTGAGCCCTTAGTGAAAGGTTTTGAAGTTCAAAAAAGTACCCCTGCAACTTTAAATGCTATTGCAGCTAATGGCATGTTGTTTGCAGTAATGGTTAAAGATGTGATTCCTGGTAGTTTGTCGGAATATACTGAAGAAGAGCAAACTCAGTTAAAAGAACGTTTGAAATCTGATATGGCGCAAGCTGAAACAATTTTATTTATTCAAGGTTTATACGAACAAAGTAAAATTGAAACTTATCAAGTTCCATTTTTAGCGGAATAAAATGAGAAATAGTGTAATCTTTGTTGTAGCATTTATAGGGTTGGTCGCCTTCTTTATTTATGCTACAAATATTTCTAATGATAGTACTGCTAATCATATGCGCATGCTGAACTCAACTGACTCAGAAGTTGAAAAACCAAAGGAAGTGCTAGTTAAATCTACCGTTAATCAATTGAGTTTAGATAGTATTTTGCCTAATTCTGATCAATTAAAAGATTCTGAGATATTAGAAGAAGCAGAATTGTTATTAGCAAGTGGTAATGATCAGGATATTAAGAATGCTTTATCCATCTTAAATATTATGTCTGAACGAGATAATGCACGTGCAGATTATCTGTTAGCACAGTTATATGAACATGGAATTAAAGTTTCTCAGGATATGGGTAAATCGTTAGCATTGTATAAACAGTCAGCGATGAATGGTTTTGAAGATGCAAATATTTATCTATTTAACTATTATTTAGATCATGATGATATGAATGCAGAACACTTGAAAAATGCTCTAGAGTGGTTTGTGCAAGCTGCTGATCATGGTCACAATCCAATTGCTGAATATGCTTTGGCACATATGTATACAAAAGGTTTGGGGGTAGCCAAAAATATTGATCAAGCCATTGTACATTATCAAAATGCAGCAGATCAGAATTTTATATTAGCTTATGAGCCATTAGGGGATTATTACTTACAATATGGCGATAATTCTAAAAAAATTACAGATGCTTTTTTGTTGTTTCAACGTGCTGCTAATGAGGATTTTGCTTCGGCTCAATACAAATTAGGCCATATGTATGAAAGAGGCATGGGGGTGAAGCAAGATTATGAAACAGCTAGATTTTGGTATGATAAGGCTCGGCATAACCAGTTCATACAAGCCAATGTTGCTTTAGGACTATTATATGAAAATGGTTTAGGTGTGAGTAAAGATAATATGAAAGCATATGAATATTATCGCAATGCAGCAGAGGCTGGTAATGTGGATGCACAAAACTCTGTAGCACGTGCTTTTGAAAGAGGATTAGGTGTAGATCAAGATTTGGAGCGTGCAATTTTTTGGTATAAAGAGGCCGCTAAGCAAAAAGATTCTTATGCCGAATATAATTTGGGTAGAATCTTTGAAGAGTATGAATCTGTTCGTAATTTGGATGAGGCAGAAGCTTGGTATAAAGAAGCTGCTAATGCAAATATTTCTGAAGCAAAACAAGCTTTAAATCGTTTAGCAAAATAGTGATTCATGATTAAACAAAACTTTAATTTAACAAGTTTAAATACTTTTGGGGTATCTGTTTTTGCAGATTATTATTGTTGTTTGGAGAGTGAATCTCAATTAACGACATTAAGGTCATTAGTGGCGCCAATCTTTTATTTAGGCGGTGGTAGTAATATTTTATTGACCAAAAATTATCATGGCACTGTGCTGCATAACTGCATCAAAGGTATTGAAATTCTTGAAGAGGATGAAAGTTCTGTATTGGTTCGTGCTTATGCTGGTGAGGTTTGGCATGATTTTGTAACAGAAACGATTAATGCTGGTTGGTTTGGCTTGGAGTGTTTGGCATATATTCCTGGAACAGTGGGGGCAACGCCAGTTCAAAATATTGGTGCTTATGGCGTTGAGGCAAAAGATTATATTGAAAAAGTTTGCGTCTATGATTTCAAGACAGGAAACTTCGAATATTATCAAAATGAAGAGTGTCATTTTGCATATCGTCATAGTATATTTAAAACAGAGTTGCAAGATAGGTTGATCATCAGTGTTGATTTTAGATTATCTAAAAAAGCTATTGTATATCATCGTTTCTATCCTGCTTTACAAGAGTATTTAGCTGAACATGGTATTGCTCAACCAACGCCTAAAGATATTTACCAAGCTGTGATCTCTGTTCGGCAATCTAAATTACCAGAGGTTACTGAGATTGGTAGTGCGGGAAGTTTTTTTAAAAACCCTGTCATTACTACACAGCATTTTTCTGAATTATCCATTAGGTTTCCTCAATTATCATCTTATTTTTATGATGAAGATCATGTGAAAGTACCTGCTGGTCAGTTGATTGATATACTAGGATTTAAAGGTAAATATGAAAGTAATGTCGGAATGTATGAAAAGCAGGCTCTAATTTTAGTAAATTTAGGTGGAGCCACTGGTGAGGCTTTACATCAACATAGTATTAAAGTTATGAATGCTGTGTATGAAAAATTTAAAATTTGTTTAGAACCAGAAGTAATTATTTTATAATTGCTTTTGAATATTTATTAATAGGAAAAGACGTATGAAACTTTTAAATATCTTTAAATCTATGGTTTTAGTTGGCCTGTTCTCATTGTTTTCAGTGGGACATGCTGCTGATACACCAGAGCAGACTATCGAGAAAGCTTCTACTCAACTCATTAATGCTTTGAAAAAAGAAGAAGCAGTGTTAAAAAAAGACCCAAAACAACTGTATAGCTTTATTGAGAAAACAGCTGTGCCGTATTTTGATTTTAATACAATGTCACAATGGGTGATGGGTCGTTCTTGGAGAGATGCGACACCTGAACAAAGAAAACGTTTCATGGAAGAGTTTAAAAAGCTATTAGTAAATGCATATGGTAGTGCTTTATTAGAATATACTGATGATAAAGTGAATGTGTTCCCATTGCCACCTAATGCTAAAAATAAAAATGAAGTAACTGTTAAATCTGAAATTACATCATCTAGCCATAAACCTGTAGCTGTTAATTATTCCATGATTAAGTCTGGTGGAAAATGGTTAGTTTACGATGTTTCTATCGAAGGTGTTAGTATTGTCACTAGCTATCGTGGTGAAATTCGTGAGTTAGTGAATGCAAAAGGTATTGATGGTATGATCAGTACATTAGCTCAAAAAAATAAATAAGGTGTAATTTTATGGATATGTGTTGCATTGCGTTAGAAAGTCCAAATCAATATCAGTTGAGAGGGGATTTTGATAAATTTACAATCCCTGAAAATGATAAAGTTATTCGTGCTTTGTTTAAAAGTAATGCACCATCAATCTTATATTTAAATACTATTTCTAGTTGTGATAGTGCTTTAGTTGCTTTATTGATTAGTTATAAACGAGATTATCCTGAGCTTGAATTGTCTAATCCGCCAGAGCAATTAAAAAAGCTATTATCACTTTATAATGTTGAAGATTGGTTTTAGTATTTATATTTATAATCTTAAAAAGAAAAGGGAGTCTCATGACTCCCTTTTTTGTTGTTAGTATTTTATAAGGATTTGTATTAATCAAATTGGAAGATATTCTTTAGGAAATCTTTTGCACGATCACTAGGTTCACCGTCAAAAAACTCATCTTTTGTTACATTATCAATGATTTCTCCTTGATCCATAAAAATAATACGATCAGCAACTCTGCGTGCAAAGCCCATTTCATGCGTTACACACATCATTGTCATACCTTCTTGTGCCAATTCCACCATAACATCTAAAACTTCATGAATCATTTCAGGATCTAACGCAGATGTTGGTTCATCAAATAACATCACAACAGGATCCATAGCTAAGGCACGAGCAATAGCAACACGTTGTTGTTGCCCACCTGATAATTGGCTAGGAAATTTATGAGCGTGTGCGAGTAAGCCAACTCGATCTAATAAATTCATGGCCTTTTTATGAGCATCATCAGGATTGCGTTTTAAGACTTTTGTCTGTGCAATGATTAGGTTTTTTTCAATGCTCATATGAGGGAAAAGCTCAAAATGCTGAAAAACCATACCAACTTGAGATCGCAGATGAGACAGATTAGTGTTTTTATCTGTGATATCTGTATGGTTAACAATAATTTTACCTTCTTGAATAGGTTCAAGTGCATTCACGCATTTTATTAAAGTGGATTTACCTGAGCCTGAAGGACCACAAACAACCACAACTTCTTTTTCTGCAATGTCTGCAGTACAATTATTCAGTACTTTAAAATTACCGTAGTATTTACCTACATTTTGGAAATGAATCATATTTTGTTCCTTGATTGAATATAACGTACGCCACTTGAAACAGAGAAGCAGATAAC
>NZ_MVDO01000230.1 GCF_002006755.1 Wohlfahrtiimonas larvae
AAGTTGTGCAATTTCATCAACGCTTGGCGCAACCATTTCAATCCAGTTATTTTGTGTTAACGCATCTACTTTTGCCATTTCTTGACCAATATTACGGCTATAAATTGTCATCATAATGATATTCCTCATGAGTTTTATTACGAATGATTACGCTTACATACGAAGGTATTTTTTTTGATAAAATACAATGAGTAAAACAACACTAATGACAACCATACCAAGGCCAACTACCACCGTTGTTATTGGATTATCTTCTCCTGGCAACGCTACGTTCATTGAGAAAATACTACCAATCATAGTAGGAATAATCATCACAATGGCTAAGGTTGTGAGCATTTTTAATACTGAATTTAAGTTGTTATGAATAATTGTGGCATATGCATCCATCAAATTACTCAAACTTTCACGACGCATTTCTATCACTTCTGCAGATTGTTCTAGATCCACCAAAATTGACTGCAAACGTTTACGTTCTTCATCATGAATTTTAAATGTATCACCCTCTGCGATACGTTTATACAAAATTGCCATCGCACTTAATGCCGTTGAAAAAAAGACTAAGCTTTTATTCAAATTAATTAAACCAAACAATTCAGTATTACGATAAGATAAGCGTAATTCTTTTTGTAAATCTGCAACTTGATGATTAACTAGCGCCAAATGATCTTCATAAGATTCTGAAACCGCTTTAAACAACAATAAAGAGATTCTCGTTTTCATATAACTTTGAAAATCACCATATTGCCCTTCGATGACTTCTCTCACAACATCTAATTCTTGACGACTAATAATCACTAAATGATCCTGCGCATGAATAATGCCCACTGGTACAGTACTATAAGGCGCTTGCTTTAAATCTTCTGCTCCCTCAACTTTAACTGGCACATTTAAAATCATTAATAGTCCATTGGGATTTCTTTCAATGCGCGGTCTTTCATCTTCATCTAATAAATTACTGAAAAAATCTATGGGTAATTCTAATGTTTTTGCCATCAATTGAATTTCCTCAATTGTTGGATTAACCATATTAATCAAACTATTATGTTCTATCGAATTAATTTGAACCAATTGGCCATTCATATCATTTTTATAAATTGTAAACATAATTTTTCCTCACAGCTAAATATAACGACGTGCTTTAAAAAATGAAATGACAGCCAATGCAATAACAATTGTTAATCCTGCCAATGCAGCTAAAGCATAAGGTTCATCTTGAAATGGTAATGGTGTATTCATACCGTAAATACCGGCAACAGCCATTGGAATAGCAGCAATCGTGATAAAAATAGTTAAATATTGAACCGCCCAACTTAAATTATTCTCTATGGCTGCAGAATAAGCATCCATCAAATTACATAAATTTCCATTATAAATTTCAGCTTTTTTTTGTGTTTGCTGATTAGCAATAATGATATCAATCATTTGAATATCAGTACGATGATCACTCGCAAATAATCGTTTTTTTGCTAAATCATTCAAAATAATCCCATTATGTTTTAATGAGCGAATAAAGAATAAATAGCTTTTATTATTATTCAACAAATCAAATACTTGCTTATTACTAATGGATGTCTGCAATCGGCGCTCTACATCATCAACAATCTCGCTAACATTCGCAATCGCAATTAAAAAATACCCTGTAGTTAATTCAAAAATACGATTCACAAAACTTGTCACACCCATAATAGAAAATAGCTCAACATACTCTTTTTGTAAGCTCTCTAAAATGGGATGTGCTTGATCTGCAATCGTAATCACAACATCACCAATCACAATGATGGATAATTTCATGATGGCAAAAGGTACTTTTGAACCTGCTTCATTAGCAATAGGTAATTCAATGACAAAAGCAAAAAGATCAGAGTGACGATCAATGGCTGTGCTTCGTTTGTCTGACTGATGCATATTGAGCATTGAGAAAGGAATCAAAAAATCTTTAGAGATACGCTCTAATTCGTTTTGACTTGGGTTAACAAGTTGAATCCACAAATTGTTTGAAGGTTTGGTGCGATTCAATTTATCTTTTGCTTGTATATCAAATGTTTTAAGCATAGATAACCTCCCGAAATAACAGTATTAAAACCAAAAAAAATGCGCCTCTAACGAAAAGAGGCGCATGTTATTCTTTTTGCGAACAATACATGTCACACGAGTATCACCGCAACTCACGCACACAAGCACGCACATACAGTGATATCTACTTCCCTCAAATCGTTGAGTTTTAGCACTGTACGGCATAAGATGTGAAAATTAATTCACTGCTAGCTACATTATAAACCACCTTAATTCGATAGTTTCTGTTCAAACCCGTTGGCGTCTTTGGACGTTTCTGGGCAGTAGCATATCTCCGTACAGGAGCCTCACCTAACGAGGTTAGATTTGCAATCAGGAGCGCATTATAGCCTATCAAAAAATTATAGCAACCCTTAAAACTGTAAATTTTTATCAAGCCTATTTTATTCGGCCAAAATGCCCATGAGAAAAATCTAAAGATGCTTGCATGATTTCTTCTCGGGAATTCATTACAAATGGACCATAACCAACAATAGGTTCATTCAATGGGTCCCCACTCAAAACAAGCACCGTACTATTCTCAGAAACTTCCAATGTAAAATGATTACCACCTTGATTTAATATAGCCAATTCAGATTCTTGTAATACCTTTTCTCCATTTAAAATCACTTCACCATGGACGATAATGAGACCAACATAACGATGTTCTTGTGCTGGCACTGTAACTTTTGCCCCAGCTTTCAAATGAAAGTCCCAAACATCTAAAGGAGAAAAAGTTTTTGCAGGACCATGAAATCCTTCGTACTCACCAGCAATTACACGTACAAATCCAATATTTTCACCTAAAAATACTTTGGAAATACTTTCATTCATTAACAGCTGATAACCTGGTTGACTCATTTTATCTTTTGCAGGTAAATTCACCCACAATTGAACCATATCTAAAATACCACCATTTTTTACAAAATCTTTTGAATGATATTCTTCATGCAAAATCCCTGATGCAGCAGTCATCCACTGAACATCACCTGGACCGATTACGCCACCTTCTCCTGTAGAATCATGATGCGCAACCTCCCCTTCATAAACAATGGTAACTGTTTCAAATCCTCGGTGTGGATGTTCTCCAATACCTCTTGGTGAATTTCCAGGTTGAAATTCTGTTGGTCCTGCTCTATCCAATAAAATAAATGGATTCAATATCTTGCCATGATTATTATATGAGAAAAGTGAACGAACTTTGAAGCCATCCCCCACCCAATGCGCAGGCGGTGCTCCATAAATATTTAATAATTTTTTCATAATTATTTTCCTCGAACATTTGTTTGAAATTATATTTATTATGGCAGAACTTTCAGCGCCCTATTATTCCAAATTTAGGACATTTCTTATCATTTTATTGACTATCTCATTGTTTTATTGCTTGGTATAGTATTTACCATCACATGATTTAAGCCTAGATTTTTGGAGATTATTTTTTATGAAAAAATTTATTTTATCCGCTTTAACATCACCTTTATTAGCAAGCATATCGATCGCTGCAGATTATAAATTAGATCCTATGCATTCTAATGCTCGTTTCAATATTGATCACTTTGGAACCACAACCAATCATGGTGGTTTTTATGGTATTGAAGGCACTGTTGCATTTGACCCTACAAATAAAACAGGCGCAGTAGAAGTAACGATCCCCATAGAATCATTAAATACTGGTGCAAAAGATTTTGATAATCATATGAAAAGTGCTGATCTTCTTGATATTGCTAAATTCAAGAATATGACATTTAAGTCAACTGAGTGGATTTTCAATGGTGATAAACCAACAGAAATCAAAGGCGAATTAACAATGATGGGTAAAACAAACCCAGTAACGTTAAAAGCAACTAAATTCAATTGCTATGAAAATCCAATGTTCAATGCAGAAGTTTGTGGGGGAGATTTCACTGCCATAATTGATCGTACATTATGGGGAATTGACTTCTTAGTGGATATGGGTATGACAAAAGATGTCGTATTACAAATCCAAGTAGAAGCAGTTAAACAATAACTTTTTGCCCCCAGTATTTGGGGGCTTTGTTCTATTATTAAGACAATAATTCATTCACTAAGATTGTTTGATCCTGCTCCGGATATAATACTTTTGCAGGCACACGATAAACAGTTTCCACTTGTTTTCTTTGCCCTTCAACCAATTCAGCGTCACTGCCATCTGGCTTTAGTTGCAATAAAATACCTTTACACTTTTCTTCAAATAAAGCCCGCTGACTTTTAAGCCACAAAATAGTCTTCTTACGCGATTCTTGTGAAACTTTTTCATCAATCGCCATAAATTTTATAGGATCAAATACGGGATAAACCAAAACGAATGGCACTCCTTCTATCAATAGTTGATCTAATTCATTTAACCACATGATAGTTTCTTCAACTGATGATGGAAATTGATGAATTTCTACGGATGGAAAATTCTCAATGGATAAAACTTTAAAAGACATAATTCTCTCCTTTGCAAACATAAACGAGATTTAATATCGTTTGAAAATAAAATACCAATCAATTTATTATCATCTTGAATTTTAATGATATTATGCATTCATTCTTTATAGGAACATAGTATGTCACGTAATTTTTTAGTTTATGGTGCAAGCAAAGGGCTTGGTAAAGCGATCATTGAGTCAATACCTTCTGAACAAGACACTATTTTTGCTATTGCAAGAAACTCATCTCAATCACCTCATAAAAATATTAAATGGATATTGGCTGATCTCAATAAGACAATCGAATCTGTTACTCAAGTGACAGAAATAATCCAAAATAAAAGCATTGATTGTCTGATTTATAATGTCGGCATTTGGGAATCCACTGCATTTTCAGATGAATATAATTTTGAAGCAATATCTCAACAAGAAATTTTAAACATGATACAAGTAAATATCAGTGCATGTTTATTACATATTCAAGCTTTATTACCCAATCTGAAAAAAGCCAATCAAGCAAAAATTATCCTCATTGGCTCAACTTGGGGTTTAGATAATCATAATGGTTGTGAAGTTGTATTCTCAGCATCAAAATATGCATTGCGTGGTATTGCACAATCCCTGCGCGAGAATCTACGCAATGACAAAATTGGCGTTTCTGTGTTGAATTTAGGCTACTTAGCAACAGAATATCCAATCGAAGCGCCTGCTGAAACTGTTATTTCAGAAACAGAAGGCACATTAATTCCATTGCAAGATGTCATGTCGGCTATTCAATTCATTCTCAGCACAAGCCACGCAACATGCGTGAAAGAAATCACGATGCCTGCAATGTTGGATATGAATGTATAGCCTAAGTGAATTTAATCAATATTATTTAGATGATTCAACCAAGATTGAATATCCGTAAGTACCTTTGGAATATCTGGCTGATCAAAGCTATCGGCCAACTCATGATTTAAATTTTTGTAATAATAAACTGTCACATTCTCTTTACTGATTAAACAATAATAGGAACTGATGTATATATCTGAAGACATATACCGATCTGCTAAGCCTTGAATAATTAACAATGGTTTGTGGCTATTTTTGAGAGTGTTATACATATTGGTATTCAACATCTCGTACCACCAATGATAATTATGGTCTAAAAATCCGATATCATTGGTAATTTCACCATTTTGGCCTTGTTCTAAAAACTTAGAAATAACGGGATGCTCTAAGACTAAATCATCTAAAGATTCTGCGGTTTCAATTCTCCAAACCATGTCATTGGCATATGATCCTGCCCCTGTATTAATAGCGATTGCAGCAGAGATGGGTAGGTTCTCATTTGCCAATAATAAACTCATGATAGCAGCACCTTCCCTCACACCTAAAAGAATAATATGCTTATATCGACCCGAGAGTTGACGAAATACCGTAACATAATCATCAACGCGCTGTAAGGGCGAATTATTTTCTATAAATGTAGAAGGACATTCAGCATCACGCCCTTCATTAATTAAGCCATACTTCTCGACCCATAAAGTATCTGCCTTAAAGTTAAGATCTGCAAATAATGACATTCTGCCATATTGATAAGGGACAGAAATACACGCACTACCCTGTATAATGACAAACAACGTATCATTATTATCATCCTCTTGATGATAATAATATAAAATATCACTACCATCATCTCGAGCTATTTTCATAGGTTCTATTTCTGTTGCAACAACATATTGCAATAAAAGAATCAGAGCACAAGACATAAAAATTTTCATAGAAAAACCTTTCGTTATAAGCAGGCATATAACGATCATCTAAAATATCAATTAGCCTTATATTTTAAATAGGTTCCAAAATATATTATCATCAAAATTTACATTTATTGACAATAATCAATACAAATAAATTTTTATAATTTAAATAGTCCATAACCATAATAATGCATCAACCTAAATATACAGATCGATGCTATAGTCAAAATCATCTATTGATAATATTCGACTGACCAAAAGAGATTGATATGAATAATTTCCATGCTTTAGAAGAAGCTTTTTGGCAAAGCATTAGTCAAAGCCATTACACATCCAACAATATAAAAGCCTACATTAGCCCTGTCACAGAAGTACAAAATTTTAATATCTGTTATATCAATGAAGGTGCTGATATTCAAGAAATTATCAATGTACTTAATTGGTATAATGCACAATCTCGTGATTGTATGATTATTTGCCCAGAAGGCCCTACACATGCAATTCTTCAATCACACAAAGTAACATGGCAATTAGAAAATGAAACACCCACAATGGCGATGTTTTTGAATTTGAACGAATGGCAGCCAATACCTAATCGTATTGATGATTTTGTTATCCGCTTAAGTAATGATGATCTATCCTATTGGAGCAGCCCATTAGTAACAGCTTTTGGCTCAGGCGATTTATTACAAGATGCTATCGTTATAGGACAATATCAAACAGCCCATGAAATGGCTTTACGACAACAATGTCCACTCTATCATTTCGCATTGATACATCATGATACCCCGATCTGTAGCCTGACATTGACCATTATAGATGATGCTGCGCGCTTAGATGATATTGGGACAGATATTCATCATCAAGGCAAAGGCTATGCAACTGCTTTAATTCAATACGCGTTAATATTTGCTAAAGAACAAAGCGCAAAGCAATGTGTATTAGAAGCATCCTCAGATGGTTTATCGGTCTATCAAAAATTAGGATTTAAATCTCTATGGCATTACCACGCTTACTATAAATCCACGGAACTAAACACAAAACATCACAACCAAAACGATCATCAATAAAACTGGATAGGCTTTCGCATGCACGTGATCAGGCAAATATTGCATCATTCGAATGCCTATTTTGACACCAATCCAAGCACTGATAATTAATAATATCGCACCTTTAATGTATAAAAAGCCAATAAAGCCTTCACCAAAATTCAATTGATCATGGATTGCATATAACCAATAAACAACACTGCTTGTAATCGCCATTGGCAATGTTAAAGGGTTGGCCATTGCGGCAGATTCTTGCATGCTTGCACCACGCCTTCTCATCAATGGCACAGTCATTATACTACCGCCTACGCCTAAAAATGCAGCAACAACACCAATCACAACGCCAATCACACCATCTCGTTGAGGAGAAATTTTCTGAATAACCTCTGCTTTAGGATTCATAAAACCTTTTCTTACAGTACAGTCAATAATTGTGATCACCAAATACAATATGAATAACCAACGAATCCAATCGCTATCCACTAATACTGCGATCAAAGCACCAAAACATCCTCCAATAGAAATAGCAATGAATAATGGCCCAATGTGATCAAAGTTTAAATTACCTTTTTTATGATGTTGGTAGCTTGATAACGATGCTGAAAAAATCATGATGAATGCAGAAGTCGCCACAGAAATCTGCATCGCAAATTCACTGATCAAACCTTGATCATGCATTGTTAATGATAAATAAGAATAAAGCAAAGGCACTGTAACAAAACCACCACCAAAACCAAATAGAACCGTTGTGATTCCTGAAATAATTCCAAAGAAACTTAAGAGTAATAACATCATAATCTCTATATTGATGACAAATAATGGCATCATACTGAAATTATGATTGGCAAACTTACGATAAAATGCCATATACTATCGATAATACGCCAAAGGAATTTAAATGGTGATTCACACTATTGAAGATACACCAAGAGAAATCATCGCTCTAGCTACTGATTACAAAGATGGTACATTGCTGCCAATGCATCAACATCAACGTGCTCAGTTTTTATATAGTATTCGTGGGATGATGGAAGTTTCCACAGAACATGATCGCTGGCTTGTGTTTCCTGATAGTGGTGTTTGGATTCCATCACAAATACAGCATTCTGTGAGAATGCTCAATGCATCAACAAGAAGCTTATACATTTCACCTGAGTTATCATTACGCGGCGAACGATGTGAAGTTGTAAAAGTTTCCAAACTCATGCATACACTTTTAATGGCAGCAACAGAGATTCCTCGTTTATATGAACTGCAAGGCCGAGATGCAACACTATTTCAACTATTAACGTATGAAATTCAAAGTGCAGAAGCTTTACCTTTTCACATTCCATTGCCTCAAGATCCTATATTGTTAGCATTATGCCAAAGCTTTATTCAATCGCCCAATATCCATGAATCACTTGAAAAATGGGCTAGCTTAACCCATAAAAGCACACGCACATTTTCTCGCTTTTTCCAAAAAGAAACAGGGATGACATTCAGCCAATGGCGACAACAAATCTGTTTATTATATGCATTAACTGAATTAACAAAAAATCAGCCCATCACCAATATAGCTTTATCATTGGGTTATGAGAGCATCAGCGCATTTTCTGCCATGTTTAAAAAATCTTTGAATTATTCACCCAGTGAATTTTCCCAATTTCCATCTTGATAGTGCTATTGTATTGAAAACCACATTCAGATTCCCATCAATATAACTATCCCTCCCTATGGGAGAAATAGATTTTCAAATTGTTATCAAACAACATACACAAAGGTTTATCATGGATTTCTTTTGGATTCTCTTCCCCATTTTTTCTATTTTTGTCGTGGGATTCATTGCACAAAAAATTCTGCGCTTTGATATTCAGAATCTTTCCAAAATGTCTTTGTATGTGCTTTCACCATTCTTGGCTTTCCGCACGTTCTATACTCATGAATTAACTTTTGATTATATCTATTTAGCTTTTTATGTTTTTGCGCTATGTTTAGGTTTGATACTGATCATCAGTATCTGGTCAAAACTTATGAGATATTCTGAAAATATACGCTGCGGTATGATATTAAGTGCATGCTTCATGAACAATGGTAATTATGGCGTACCGGTGATTTTAATGTTCTTCGGTGCTCAAGGATTTGATTTAGCCATCATTCTGTTAGTTCTACAACAAGTTGTGATGAGCACCATTGGGATTTACTATGCAGCTAAAGGCAGCGATCGTCAAAGTGAAGCATCCTCTATAAAATTCGCATTGATCCGTGTGATCAAAATGCCTGTTGCATATGGCGCATTACTTGGAATTTTCTGCCAATTAATCCATATCCCAATCAGTAATTCTGTCATGAAATCCATCTCTATGATTGGAGATTCATCCATTGTTGTCATTATGATTATTCTAGGCATGCAACTTGCGATGATCCAAATTAAAGAAATTGATTTACCTAAACTTTCCATTTCTTTAATTGTGAAAATGGTACTTTCACCAATTTTGGCATACTTTTTAGTGATATTCCTGCCTTTATCAGAAACATACAAAACGATTCTCATTATACTTGCAGCAATGCCTGCTGCAGCTAACACAACACTACAAGCTGTATTTTTCAACACTCAACCTAAATTAGTATCTAGTGCTACATTCATCAGTACAATTTTAAGCTTAATCACTTTACCAATTATTATGTGGTTACTGAATGTTTCCATTCCCGCATAATCATTTATGCTCGATTGGCTCTGTAATTGTGAATTACCCCAATGATGATGACTAATACCAATAAAATTGCAGAGGCCAGTGCAAATACCCCAAAGTATCCCATTGCTGTGATGGGCTTGATCCACCAAAACAATAAA
>NZ_MVDO01000231.1 GCF_002006755.1 Wohlfahrtiimonas larvae
CCTAAATTAGTATCTAGTGCTACATTCATCAGTACAATTTTAAGCTTAATCACTTTACCAATTATTATGTGGTTACTGAATGTTTCCATTCCCGCATAATCATTTATGCTCGATTGGCTCTGTAATTGTGAATTACCCCAATGATGATGACTAATACCAATAAAATTGCAGAGGCCAGTGCAAATACCCCAAAGTATCCCATTGCTGTGATGGGCTTGATCCACCAAAACAATAAAACATAAGGCGCGCAAATGATCACTAAAACAATGACAATTAAAACTAAAAAAATGGGCATATTAAAACCTATGGATGATCAAATAGCCATGAGTTTAACAAAGCAAAAGGTTCACGAATATAAGCAACAAAAATAGAGCGTGTATCCGTTGGTGTTGCGGCTGCTAATCCTGACACATGCTCTATCCCAGAACGTGCTGCTAACATTAATGATCTTGGTAAATGAAAATCATTTGTCACAACAACTGCATTGTGAATATTCATTAGTTTTTTAGAATTAATGAACTGATGCGCTGTACGGGTAGAATCATCTTCTAACAAGATATTTTCGGAAGGAATCCCCCGTTTTACCAAATATTCTTGCATCACTTCAGCTTCACTTTTAGCATAACCTTGAGTTTTGCCACCTGAAACAATGACTTTCACTTTTGGAGATTCTAACCAATATTGATAAGC
>NZ_MVDO01000232.1 GCF_002006755.1 Wohlfahrtiimonas larvae
GCAAAAGGTTCACGAATATAAGCAACAAAAATAGAGCGTGTATCCGTTGGTGTTGCGGCTGCTAATCCTGACACATGCTCTATCCCAGAACGTGCTGCTAACATTAATGATCTTGGTAAATGAAAATCATTTGTCACAACAACTGCATTGTGAATATTCATTAGTTTTTTAGAATTAATGAACTGATGCGCTGTACGGGTAGAATCATCTTCTAACAAGATATTTTCGGAAGGAATCCCCCGTTTTACCAAATATTCTTGCATCACTTCAGCTTCACTTTTAGCATAACCTTGAGTTTTGCCACCTGAAACAATGACTTTCACTTTTGGAGATTCTAACCAATATTGATAAGCCATATCTAAGCGATTCTTCAATGCTTTTGATGGCTCTAATGGCTCACCTTCAATTTGATAACCTAATACAATGATCGCATCGGCGCTATCCGCAGCATGCATCTCCTTAACTTGCGAATGAATAATACCATTACCAACACCGATGATGATCAAACACAGCAATACAAATAGAGAAATGCCAAAACGGAAATTGTGTAAACAAAAAAGGGCGAATGATTGCTTAGATTGTTCTTGATGATTTGTCATTTACCCTTCTCATATTACATCCTATACATTAATCAATTTGGGCCATTAAGCTTAACATTTCAATCACAGTAATGGCAGCATCTGCACCTTTATTACCCGCTTTTGTACCTGCTCGCTCTAAAGCCTGTTCAATACTATCAGTTGTCAAAACACCAAATGCAATTGGCTTGTGGTGATCTAAACTCACACTTGCAATACCTTTAGATACTTCATTTGCTACGAAGTCAAAATGTGGTGTTGATCCACGAATTACAGCACCTAAACAAATGATTGCATCCACATCTGCTTTTTGAGCAAATTGTTGTGCAATCAATGGAATTTCAAATGCGCCAGGCACCCAAGCCAATTGTATATTGTCCTCGTTCAAACCATGGCGTTTCAATGCATCCACAGCACCATCAATCAACTGTTTAGTGATTAAACTATTGAAACGTCCTGCAACGATTGCAATTTTTTTGTTTTGAATAGATAACTGACCTTCGATAATTTGCATACTATGCTCCTAAAATAATAAAAAATACAATTTAAGTTACTTAAAGTTGATTTTTATAAAAAATGTCCCATTTGATTTGCCTTAATCGCTAAGTAATCTTGATTTTCTTTTGTGACAAACTTGGGTGTTGGGATACGTTCTAATACTTCAATACCATTGGTACGAAGTGCTTCTACTTTTTCTGGATTATTTGTGATTAATTTCACTTGTGATTGCTCAAAATATTTTAAAATTCGGGCCGCAATTGTGAAATCACGGTTATCCACAGGATGACCCAATGATAAGTTAGCATCGATCGTATTTTGACCTTGATCTTGCAATGCATACGCACGGATTTTTTCAGCTAAACCAATGCCACGACCTTCTTGGCGAAGATAGATCATCATGCCATTGTCAGCTTTCGCAATCGTTTCCAAGCCAAAATTCAATTGCGCTTGGCAATCACATTTAATGGAATGGAAAATATCACCCGTTAAACATTCTGAATGAATGCGCATTGTGAGTGGCTTATTGGCATCGAAATTTTCATTACGCAGTACAATGTGTGGCTCGCTACCTTCACTATTTGGGAAAGTATAGATTGTGAAGTTGCCATAAGCTGTTGGTAGATGTGCTTGGCTTATGACTTCTAATTTCGTTGCTTTTTCGATGAGATAATTACGATAATCCACAATGTCTTGAATTGTGATTAATGGCATTTCTTCTTTTGCGCTCAATGCTGTCAATTCTTTACGGCGCGCCATTGTGCCATCTTCATTCAATACTTCACAGATCACAGCGACAGGTTTCAATCCTGCCAATTCCATCAAATCAACAGCTGCTTCAGTGTGCCCACGACGAACTAGAACACCACCATCTTTCGCGATCAATGGGAAAATATGACCTGGCTTTTTGAAATCCGCTGCAGTTGTGCTGTCATCCGTAATTTTACGGCAAGTCAAAGCACGCTCACCTGCTGAAATTCCTGTATGTGTAGAGATATAATCAACTGTTACAGTAAATGCTGTTTGGTAGCTATCTTCATTGCGCACAACCATCGGCGTAAAATCTAAACGTTCAGCAATTGGCGCTGTCAATGGCAAGCAAACCAATCCACCTGCTTTTTTAATCATTGTATTCATGTGCGCATCAGAACAGTATTCTGCAGCAACAATCATATCACCTTCATTTTCACGAGATTCATCATCCATTACAATGATGATTTCGCCACGTTTTAATGTATCTAGCGCAGCTTCAACACGTTGAATCATTGCTTTCATCTTAATATCCCCATTCTGCTAATTTGTCATAACTCAAAGTTGATTGCTCTTTCTCTTTCAAGATGTACTTGCCGAGCTGATCAAATTCGATGTTCACACGATTACCCTCTTTCAATTGATGAAGATTGGTAATTTCAAAACTGTGCGGAATCACACTGACGCTGAAAGCATTTGCTGTCACCTCCGTCACTGTTAAACTGATTCCATTAATGGCAATTGAACCTTTTTCAACCACTAATTTTTGATATTCTCTTGCTAATGCAAAGCTTAAAACATAGCTATTTTGCAGCTTTTGTAAGGATTTCAATGTCGTCATCGTATCCACATGACCAGAAACAATGTGGCCATCCAATCGGCTATTTGCCAGCATTGCACGCTCTAAATTAACGCAGCTGCCCATCATTGCATTTGCAAATGTGCTGCGCTTTAAGCTTTCAGGCGTTAAATCTGCCCAAAAACCATGACCATCAAATTTCGTCACTGTTAAACACACGCCATTGCTCGCAATGCTATCGCCAATCTTGACGTTTTCTAGCACCTTTTTACAGCCAATTTTAATCGTGATCACATCACCACGGTGCTGCTTAGCCTGCAATGCACCTACTTCCTCAATGATACCTGTAAACATTATTCAACCTCCTTCAAGGTTGCTTGTACATAAATAGAATTACCTAATTTTTCCGTTGCATGAATGGATAAAATCGGCGCTTCTGATAAATCTGTAATATTGCTGTGATCCCATAAGCTTGGTGCTTTGGCATCACCAATTAATCTTGGACCATAAAAGAGTGCAAATTCATTCACTTTTTGCGCTGTAATGAAAGCGTTATAAATACTGCTTCCGCCCTCTAATAACACGCTCATGACTTTTTCTTCATAGAGTTGTGTTAATACTGAATCAACGATGATTTCATCATCTTGCAATTCAATTAAACGCACATTTTTCGCCAATAATTCAGCTTTTAAAGCTGTATCAATACTTTGATTTTGCGGATACATGATCCAAGTTGGCGCAATCTCAGTATTGAATAATTGATAATTGGCGTGATCAATCCCGTTGAAAGTACGAAGTAATAATACTCGGATCGGATTAGAATAATTTTGATCTGGAATACGAACTGTTAAACTTGGATCATCATTCAACAATGTCTTTTTACCAATCAATATTGCATCATGTTCTACGCGTAATTGATGGCCTTCCAAGCGTGCATCTGAGCCTGTGATCCACTTGGAATCACCTGATTTAGAAGCAATTTTGCCATCCAAACTCATCGCTGCTTTCAAAGTCACAAATGGTGTTTTTTTAATTTGATTATGGAAGAAAATTTTATTGATTTGGCGCGCTGATTCAGAATCAGCACAGATTGCTTCAATACCATTTTCAATTAAAAACTTCTCACCTTTGCCTGCAACAGATGGATTAGGATCTTGCGTTGCATAGACAACTTTTGTGATACCAGCATTCAAAACCGCTTCTGTGCAAGGGCCAGTTTTGCCATGATGACAACAAGGCTCAAGAGAAACATAGATCGTTGCCCCAACTGTGCTTTTGTTATTGTCTTTAGCATTTTGAATCGCAACCACTTCAGCATGAGCTGTACCTGCTTTAGCATGAAATCCTTCACCAATAATTCTGCCATCTTTCACTATCACAGCGCCCACATAAGGATTAGGCGAAACTTCCCCAACAGGAATCGCTGCCAAAAGAATGGCTTTATTCAAAAATTGATGATCTGATTCAGTTAGCTTGTTCATATGCCCTCTATCATTAGATTTATTTTGGGACATAAAAAACACAGCATAGACAACATGCCAAAAAATAGGCACGCGAATAGAGTTGTGATTTATCTTTTACCATCCAGACTATACTGTCGGTTTTGGAATTTCACCAAGATCAGCTTTCGCTCGCGGACTATCACCGCCGGTCGGGAATTGAATTGCTTCGCACCCTGCCCCAAAGATAAATTTTTCAATGGCAAAACTCTACCACATATAATTTTCGATATCAAATGGCTTGTTTCAAGTTGTCTGAAATGAGTTTTTTCAAAAATAGAATTATAAAAGTGGTTTATGCTCAAAAAGATAATCAATAAAAGCGCGAACTTTTGCTGGTACATACTTAGTACTAGGATAAACAATATGTATATCTAATGGCTCTAATCTATATTCAGGAAATAACTCGACCAATTCACCATTTGCAATGGCATGATCCACTGTAAAATCTAATAGCTGAATAATACCATAGCCATTAATTACACTCATAACTGCACCAAAAGGATCGTTATATAACATGGTGAAGTTTAAATCTAAAGCATCCTCACCTTTAATCTTCCAAGGTAAAGGCGTACTGACACTTGGAAATTTCAAACCAACACATTTATGATTTTTCAAATCACTGAGAGATTGTGGCGTTCCATATTTGCGTAAATATTTTGGTGAAACTACAATCTTTTGCTCAATTCTTGCATATAACCTTGCTACTAAACTTAAATCTGTCACTTCCCCAATACGAATTGCTAAATCAAAATTTTCTCGCATAAAATCAACATAAGCTGTACTCAAGAAAATTTCCATTTTTAATGTTTCATCATATTTTTCCATGAAACCATTGATCATAGGAATGAGTTTATTAATTGCTAAGCTATCTGGCAAGCTAATGCGTAATGTTCCGCGAGGAACCGAATTATTCAAAAGGTGATTTTCAATTTCCTGGATATTTTCCAAAGATCTACGACAAGTATCATAATAACTTCTCCCTTCTTCTGTTAAACGAATGGAACGTGTTGAACGATAAAATAACTTCAGTTTTAATTTTTTCTCCAATCGCTGTATAGCCTTGCTTACTGCCGATGGTGTCACGCCTAAAGAAATCGATGCATCTGTAAAGCTCGAACTCTCTGCTGCTCTGCAAAATACCTGAATATCATCAAGTTCTAATGATTGTAATGGCTTCATATTTGCATTCATCTTTATTTATTCCTCTGAGGCACAAATGATTTTCCTATTAACGATAGTAACAAAAAAATGATTTCAGTAACATAGCAACCAGTTTGAAGTTATGGCTAATGTACAAACAGCTATTTCATTATATATTTAAAAAGGAGTTTCACATGAAAACATTATCTAAACTAACTATTCTTTCCCTATCAGCAACAATCGTAACAAGCATAGCAGCTGCTCAACCATATCCTGCATATCAAGTATTAGATAACTTAAGTTCAGAACAAGTAACCCAATTAAAACAATTGGGACATATTTCTCAAAAAGAGCCTGTTAATCCTGTTTATGAAGCAAAAGTACAAAGTATATTAACACCTGCACAGAATGCAGAATATACTTCAAAAATGTATGGCCCAAGAACACCATCCAACTCTAACAATTTCAACTTCAATATGGATAGTAAATAATGTTAACGTTTGATCGACATCTTACAGTATTAATAATTATTATTAATCAGTAGTTATAAAAATCACTGGTTTAAATATTAGTGGCTTTTAGCATTTTCCACAAATGATTATTATGAGTTAAATTAAACTAAAAGCTTTAATTTATGATGTAAATCAGTTTTATATTGGCATACATTATTTTTATTAATCATAAATTTTAATTGTGCAAACAATATACTTATTGATAATGTTAATTTCGAGATAAGTCATTAATTATTTATGACTTATTTCATATTTACTTAGTGATATTACATCACCAATCAACTACTACTTTTTTAAATTTACAAAATTTAAATACCATCTTGATTAACTTAAAACACAATGAGTTATTCAAGAAATACTCAAAAGGAGTTTGATATGAAAATATTATCTAAATATGCAATTTTATCCCTATCCGCAACTCTGCTCACTAGTATGGCAATTGCTCAACCATATCCTGCATATCAAGTATTAGATGACTTAAGTTCAGAACAAGTAACCCAATTAAAACAATTGGGACATATTTCTCAGAAAGAGCCTGTTAATCCTGTTTATGAAGCAAAAGTACAAAGTATATTAACACCTGCACAGAATGCAGAATATACTTCAAAAATGTATGGTCCAAGAACACCATCCAACTCTAACAATTTCAACTTCAATATGGATAGTAAATAATGTTAACGTTTGATAAACATATTGAAACATTGATTAACCGCCCAAGCATTAACAATTCGTTAATGCTTGCCGGCAGAGCCTTAATGGCATATTTATTCATCATTGCCGGTTGGAATAAAATTGTAGGCTATTCAGGGACTGTCGCCTATATGGAATCTCAAGGCATTCCAGGAAGTTTAGCAATTTTAGTCATCCTATTAGAATTAGGCGGCGGATTAGCAATCTTAATCGGTTATCAAACACGTATTATCGCAGTATTTTTAGCACTTTTTTGCATCATGACAGGGATCATTTTCCATGGTGCTCCAGAAGATGCAACTAGTCTAATGAAGAATCTTGCTATGGCAGGTGGATTTATCTACATTTTAGTGCAAGGTTCAGGAAAGTTTAGTATTGATCACTTGTTGACTCATAAGTAGTCTAAGTTGAGTAAATTAATATAATCATGCCATTCCTTCGAATGGCATTTTTTATCCCTAAAATCATTCACATGACTTATAATCAAAATATCTCCATAGTTGTAGGATTTTTGTGAAGCAAAGAACATTACGCTTACTCTTTATCAGTTACGTTATTCCAACATTAGGTGCAATGTTAATCAGTGGCGCCTATCAGTTAATTGATGGTTTTTTTATTGGCCATTTTATTGGTGCAGAAGGCTTGGCTGCTGTGAATATTGGCTGGTCTTATATCACCATATTATTAGGGTTTGGCCTATTAGTTGGCGTTGGTACAGGTAGTTTATACTCTATAGCTAAAGGTGCGGAAAATGATGATAAAGCACGAAAAATCATCGGACAATCCATTACATTAATCATTATTCCCGGAGTTATTTTTGGGGCTATTTTATACTTTTCTGCTCCCACATTAGTTTATATGCTGAGTGATACAGATTATCTCGTGAGCCAGAAATTTGTCACTACTGCTTATATGGCGATTGATTTCATTCGTGTATTTGCAGTGAGTTCACCTTTAGTCATAGGCAGTTTAGCATTACCATTTCTTGTTCGTAATATGGGCAAACCTTATTATGCAACGCTTTATATGGCAATTGGTGTCTCTATCAATATTTTATGCTCATATCTATTCATTGTTGTATTAGAAATGTCAGTATTTGGAGCTGCAATTGCCAATATATTGGGTGAATCTTGTGCTATGTTCCTCGGCTTGTATTACATTATCATTAAAAGTGGAGAACCTTTAAAACTCAAACATTTTAAACCCAATATCCCCCTTATTAAAAATATAATGGTCAATGGTGCATCTACATTTTTTATGTATATCTATGTTGGGTTTATCATGATGTTGCACCATAAAATGTTAGTTAAATATGGTGGGACTGTCGCAGTGTCTGCTTATACAATCACTGGTTACATCATAACGATTTACTATCTTGGCATGGAAGGCATAGCTAATGGCGTGCAACCCATCATCAGTCGTTTATATGGCCGTGAAAACTATCTTTCAACACGCGCAATTATTCGCATGATGGTTCTTGTTGGTATGACTTATGGCATCCTGCTCACCTTATTCTTACAATTATTTCCTGAATTTTTCACGACATTATTTACCAATGATAAAGAGCTGACTAAAGTGACAGTTCATGCCATTAACTTCCATTTACCTGTGCTATTTTTAGAAGGGGCTTTTGTCATGGTTACAGTATTTTTCCAAGCGATCGGTGAAGGCACAAAAGCTTTGGTCATTTCGATTGGTAACTTGGTAATTCAGATACCATTTCTACTCATCGCACCACAATTCTATCAATTAGATGGTGTTTGGCTAGCCATGCCACTAAGCTCCATATTACTGGCTATTCCTGTTATTTATTGGGCCTATTTGCGTTATAGAAAAATTTAACACATTCTCATTGCTAAGCTATTTAATAGTTTTTTACGTGCAGGCCAATCAGGCATAAACTTCGTCATCAAGGCTTTAAAACGGTGGTTATGGCTACGTTCTAATAAATGTACTAACTCATGCACTAGAACATATTCTAAACATTCCAAAGGATATTTGGCTAATTCGGTATTCAGCCAAATTCTTTTGGCTCGAGTATTACAAGTTCCCCACCGAGTTTTCATCTTTTTCAATCGCCATTCTGATGATTGCACCTGTATTTTAGCCTCCCATTCTGTGATCAGTTCAGGCATGATTTTTTGGATTTCTGTTCGATAAAGGTTATCTAATAACTTAATTTTTTGTTCAAGAGTTAAATCGCCGTTGCTTTGCACAACAACGTGATCATCTCGAATGAGAGCTTCTACTTTTTTGTGATTAGTTTCCAATTGCAACGTATATGATTTTCCCCATAAAGAGTGGGTTTCGCCTGATTGATATTCTAGCTCTGGTTGTATTTGCAAAGATGATAATTTGGTTAATTGTGCTTTGACCCAAGGTAAATGGTTTAGCAAAGTTATTTCTACTTGTTTTTGTGATAGTTTTTTGGGTACGCTGACATAAGCTTTACCATCTTTTTTCACGCGGATATAGAGATTTTTAATTGCTTTAATTTC
>NZ_MVDO01000233.1 GCF_002006755.1 Wohlfahrtiimonas larvae
TCATCTCGAATGAGAGCTTCTACTTTTTTGTGATTAGTTTCCAATTGCAACGTATATGATTTTCCCCATAAAGAGTGGGTTTCGCCTGATTGATATTCTAGCTCTGGTTGTATTTGCAAAGATGATAATTTGGTTAATTGTGCTTTGACCCAAGGTAAATGGTTTAGCAAAGTTATTTCTACTTGTTTTTGTGATAGTTTTTTGGGTACGCTGACATAAGCTTTACCATCTTTTTTCACGCGGATATAGAGATTTTTAATTGCTTTAATTTCTAAAACAAACTCAATATCCTCAATAATCATACTGCTATTTTCAGTCATGTTTTTGAACAAAAACTTTATCATCCGTTAAATACAGATTAAATTTCTGTGTATTACCAACATGTAAAGCCATATGAAATTTCATATAAGCTTTCATGGATTGAGAATCTGAAACTCGTGAACCAAAGCCTAATGTTTGCCACATTAATTGAGTAATCCACAAACCATGACCAACAATGGCGCTATTATTTTCTAATGTGAATAATGTTGGTATAAAATCTTCAACTTGTGCACAAAATTCGTTGTACGTTTGCCCTGTTTCACCTTTTCTTGCATCAGGATCAGCTTCTTCCCAATAAGCAATTGCTAATGGCAAGCGCTCTTCACCTGTTAAGCCTTCCACAAACTCATAGCCGAAAGTATTGAACTCATTCAAACCTGAAAACTCAACTGGTTCCATATCATATTTTTGCATCAATGGTGTTGCTGTTTGTGTTGTACGGATAAACTTAGATACATAGATTTGTGAAGGTTTTTCCAACCATTCATCTGCCAATAGCTGCGCTTGTGATAAACCTGTCTCTGTTAATTCAACAATCTCATTGGGCTTGCTGATTCCACCTGCATTCGCTTCACTTTCTGCATGGCGTGCAAATATAATCTTTTTCATTAGTTATCCTCATTGATCAATTAGTGATCAAATAAAAAGAAGATCTTTTATCACCTTTATTTTCAGTAAGTTAATAAAGTTATAAAAAGATCTTCACTTTTTCCTCACAATTTTATCCACAGGTTGTTTGGATAAATTGGGATAACTCCAAACAGTTTAAAGTTTATGGATAAATATAACTATTCACCTTTTGCTAATGTTTGAAGATAAATTAAAATCGCATTAGATTCATATAACCAAGTCACAGATTCATCTTCATTCACGATATATAAACAAGGCACTTGACGCTTTCCACCTTCATTGATCAAACGTTCTTCAGCAGTTTTATCATTCAATGCATCCACCAGTTTAATTTTCAAATTCAAGCGGCGAATTTCACGGCGAACTTTTACACAAAACGGACAAGCATGAAACTGATACAATTTTAATTGTGCAGTGGCTTCATCTAATTTTTTTTGTTCTTCTACAGAACGAATCATCGGTGCTGGTGCTGTTAATTTATCCAAACCTAAAATAATTTTACCTAAAATCCAACGAATCACTTTCATTATTTTTGCTCCTTAGTTGCTTCCCATTGTTGCCATGCATTGTAACCACCTTGTAAATCATAAACTTCTTTAAAGCCTAGATCTAACATAATATGTCGCGCTTTTTCACTGCGATTACCTGAACGACAAAAGACATAAACAGGCTCATCTTTATCCAAAGATGCTAACTTATCCTTAAAATCCTCTGATAAATAATCAATATTTTGTGCTTTACCAATTGTACCAGCATTAAATTCATCAGCTGTTCTTACATCGATCAACTGAACCGTATCATTATTCATCAATGTTTGATATGTTTTTACATCACGTAAATGAGTGATTTCATCACTCCAACCAAATTGTACTGTATATAAACACATGAAAAACAATAGAACCTTTTTCATACTTTTCTCCAATAAAGCAAAAGCCTCAATCTGAGGCTTTTCTCAATTCACAAAAAACTATGCTTTCTTCAAGAATAGCCTACTCAACCAACAAATCATCATAATACCCAACACTAATGCAAATAAGCTAAAAATAATCATCATATATTCAGCCATGTTTAAGCCCCATAATGACCAGCTATCTTCCCCACAAATGCCTGTTTGCATAAAATGTGATGGTAACCACTTGTGCATTGGCAAACCAAAGGGAAATGATGCTTCATTAATAGAACAGCTACTTGTGAAAGGATTATAATCTGGACGTAAACGATCCAACGTGATCATCTCTAAATTTAAACTCCATAAAAAGCCTTTCACAATGGCCCCAAATGCACCAATATAACCAATCAATTTCAACAAAATATTTTTAGGATAAAATGCTGTGATGAATGCAAATACCGCAATTGCTATCATAGCAAAACGAATATAAACACACATTTCGCAAGGCCTTTGCCCCAAATATTCTTGAAAATAGAATACTGCTATTAATTCTAATGCTAAAGCAATGGAGCCGCCTAGAATCCATAACCAACGTTGATCTTGCCATTTAGCGACCGTTAGCCACCATGAATGTTTTTGACTGATTTGTGCCATGGTATTAATCTTCTTTTTGAGTTTGCAATGTACGAATGACCGCTTCTAATTCTATGATACGTGCTTTTAAATCATCCACTTCGCTGCGTGTTTTTAAGAGAATTTTTTGTTGAATTTCAAATTCATCTTGCTTTGCGAATTTAAAGTTTGGCAAAACATTTTCAAGCTGTTCTTTCACAACTCGATCAATCTCTGCATGAGTGTTTTTTAAACCTTCTGGCAATGATTCTTGAATTTTACCTGCCATATTTTGTAAAAAATCTTTTGGCATAATGCCCTCACAACTTTCAATAAAGTCATCATTATACGCGAAAGATTAACTCCATCGTACCAATAAAGATAATAATCCTGCCGCAATTAATGGTCCAACAGGCACACCATTAAAGACAGCAACGCCAATGATCGTACCAATCAGCAATTCTGGTACATACATAGGGCGAACTTCCAACAATGAAGCACCTTCACCACCTAACCATGCGACCAAAATGCCAACTAAAATAGCTGCGATGGATTGCCAATTTTTCAATGATGCTAATACTTCCATGAGATTAATTTTGCCACTTGCCAGAGGTGACATCACTCCAATGGTTAAAATAATCACACCAAGCCATAAGCCTTTCTTCTCCACCAAAGGTAAAAATTGATTCAGTGGTGTCACTTTCATCACAATTAACACAGCCATTGCAATCAAAACTGTATCATTCTTACTCAACAACCCCAGCCCTGCGATGATCAATAAAAATAGCAGTGTAAAATCTATATTTTCCATTAATTTATCTAATCCTTGTTTCATGCATCATCCATTAAACAATAGTAACCCAAGATATAATATAAAATATGCTACCACTGAGGTAAAATGATTCATAATACTTGATCAGTTTTCCCCCTTATTCTAAAAATAAAGGCTCTAATTATGCGACTTTCTTGGAAAAGATTACTCATCACATCAACCTTTCTCTTCACATTAACTAATGCAGAGCCATACGCTACTTTAAACATAGATAAACTTTTAGTTAAAAATGAACAAGGTGCCACAATAGATCTTCTATATTTACAAGATAGGATTGAAGAGCTTTCTAAAAATGCAGGCACTTATCCTACTCAATTTGATTCTGAAGAAGATCAGCGACAAGCAACTAAAGAGATTCAAATATTATTAGAAGTGGCTAAAACAATGACTGAAGCTAGTACTGAACCTAGCACTTTATATCTATCCATGCAAATTGCTCGCATTGGGCATAATTTAGATATTAAAGGTGCCGCCGAACAAACAATCAACTATGCTGATCAATTTATTAAACAGACACCTGATGATTCAACAGG
>NZ_MVDO01000234.1 GCF_002006755.1 Wohlfahrtiimonas larvae
TAACCCAAGATATAATATAAAATATGCTACCACTGAGGTAAAATGATTCATAATACTTGATCAGTTTTCCCCCTTATTCTAAAAATAAAGGCTCTAATTATGCGACTTTCTTGGAAAAGATTACTCATCACATCAACCTTTCTCTTCACATTAACTAATGCAGAGCCATACGCTACTTTAAACATAGATAAACTTTTAGTTAAAAATGAACAAGGTGCCACAATAGATCTTCTATATTTACAAGATAGGATTGAAGAGCTTTCTAAAAATGCAGGCACTTATCCTACTCAATTTGATTCTGAAGAAGATCAGCGACAAGCAACTAAAGAGATTCAAATATTATTAGAAGTGGCTAAAACAATGACTGAAGCTAGTACTGAACCTAGCACTTTATATCTATCCATGCAAATTGCTCGCATTGGGCATAATTTAGATATTAAAGGTGCCGCCGAACAAACAATCAACTATGCTGATCAATTTATTAAACAGACACCTGATGATTCAACAGGTTATTTCTTCATGGGGGCATTTTTAGCTGAATCTGGAAAAATCAAAGAGGCTAAACCTTATTTAGATCAAGCTCTTAGCTTAGGCAATGAAGCTGCTCGTTGGTCCATTGCAATGTCATATTTATTTGAAAATAGAGCTGAAGATGCTCTCAGAGAATTTAAAATTTATCAAAAAAACTTCCCAAAAGATCCTCGTACAAAACAGATGATTGAACTCATTAATAGTGAAGACTTTAAAATTGAAGGTGCTGTACCACAGTAAAACAATGCCACTCAATCAGTTATTGAGTGGCGTTTTCTAAATCTGAATTAATTATCCATTAAATCAATATCTTTTGTTTCTTTAGAAAAAGTGATCGCAATAAAGCTGATAATACCAATCACAGCCAAATAATAACCCACATAATAAATACCTTTCTCAAAGCCCATTAAATATGTGATGGCAAATGGTGGCAATGATCCACCTAAAATTCCACCTAAGTTATATGTCATGGATGCACCGGTATAACGCACTTGCGTTGGGAAAATTTCTGATAAAAATGCCCCCATTGGTGCAAAGTTAAATCCCATTGCAAATAAACCGAATGATAAATAAATCGTCGTCCAAATAACATTACCACTTGTCACAGACATACCAAATAATAAACCCGCTGCCATAATGATGAAGTAACTCAACAATAAAATAGGTTTACGACCATAACGATCACACAATAATGCTGAAATTGGCGATGCAATTGCCATGAACATGACAGCGATGGATAACATCACTAGATATTCAGTTCGTGTATAAACATGCGTAGTCACTGTGCCGTATTGCAATGAAAATACTGTGATGATGAAAAACAACGTATAACAAGCCACCATACTGATTGAACCCACTGCCAGCATTTTTGTATGTTTTGTGAACATTTCCATCAATGGAATTTGTACTTGTTTTTCTGCTTTCTCAATTTTCTTAAATGCAGGGCTTTCAATGATGCTTAAACGCACATATAAGCCAACAATGACCAACACAGAACTCAAAATGAATGGCACACGCCATCCCCAAGAATTGACAGCTTCTGGTGGTAACATT
>NZ_MVDO01000235.1 GCF_002006755.1 Wohlfahrtiimonas larvae
AAACATGCGTAGTCACTGTGCCGTATTGCAATGAAAATACTGTGATGATGAAAAACAACGTATAACAAGCCACCATACTGATTGAACCCACTGCCAGCATTTTTGTATGTTTTGTGAACATTTCCATCAATGGAATTTGTACTTGTTTTTCTGCTTTCTCAATTTTCTTAAATGCAGGGCTTTCAATGATGCTTAAACGCACATATAAGCCAACAATGACCAACACAGAACTCAAAATGAATGGCACACGCCATCCCCAAGAATTGACAGCTTCTGGTGGTAACATTTGTTCAATGGCGATAAAAATCCCGCATGCAGCCACAAAGCCAATCGGTGGACCTAATTGTGGAAACATGCCAAATAATGCTCGTTTACCTTTCGGTGCATTTTCCGTGGCTAATAATGCTGCTCCACCCCATTCTCCACCTAAGCCTAAACCTTGCCCAAAGCGTAAAATACACAACAATATTGGGGCTATAAAACCAATGGAATAATATGTTGGTAAAAAGCCAATCAAAGTTGTGCTGATGCCCATGATGAGCAATGAAGCCACCAATGTCGTTTTTCGACCAATGCGATCACCAAAGTGACCAAACAATGCAGAACCTACAGGACGTGCGACAAATGCAACACCAAAGGTTAAAAATGTTAACAGCGTTTGTGCTTCAGGATTCGTGGATGGAAAAAACAATGGGCCAATGAATAGCGCCGTTGCTAAACCAAAAATATAAAAATCATAAAACTCAACTGCTGTGCCAATAAAACTTGCAAATGCTACACGAACATAAGAATTGCGTGGCTCTGCTGCTTCAGTTGTTGCCATGGTTGCGTCCATGGACTCGAACGACTCTTCAAAAACTGTCGACATAAAACACCCTTTAGACGGAATAACGTCATTATTTTTATTCATAAAATTCGCTAAACCTACTGGCGTTATAAAGCAAGGGTGCGTGCTTTGAACGTTTGTAACCTTGTGGGTTTTTGACCAATAGTGCTACTAGTAATATCACATAATTTTTATAAATCAAAGCATCTTGATATTAAAAATATTTTCTCAATAAAATATTTATTAATTATAAATCTACACCATGATAGGATTTTTCTAATTTTCCAATTTCCAAATACTGGCATGCTTCAATTTTCAGCATCGCTGCCAATATAATGTAAGGAATTCTTAAAATTAATGCGTTGAATGTTGCAACACTATCATTAAACATTTCTCTACGCTGTGCCAATTGTGTTTCAATTTCTATTAATCGCTTTTTCAAACTCGTAAAAGCCGATGAAGGCATTGTTGCCAGCACAACATATAATTCTTGATGAATTTCTTCCGATGTAAGAAGCTTTGTTTTCATTTCTTGGCTATTTTGATAATGCTCATAAATCTTTGTTAATTCGTTGATTTTTTTTAAATCATGATAATTTTCTGCCTTTAATATTTTCACCAACTCAGGAATTTCATCTGCACGTTGCTTTAAAAAAATATCAATATTGGCAAATTGCTGATCCACAGCCACACGCGCTTTCATTAATCGATTGTAACATTGCACCAACAATACAATCGTACTACCAATGGCACTTAAGCCAATAATAGATGCCAATATAATCAATCCTGTCATGAAAATTCCCTTAATGCTGCCATTGGTAATAAATTTAATATTTTCATAAAGTATGAATACGGAAATGCTTTAAAACAACTGTTATACAGCAGCACAGATTCATTATAAATTGTCACTCGATGCGCAATACCTGCATTTAAATGCATTAACTGCTGATGTCCATTATTGATCACGGCGCAATTCTTTAACAAATCATGCATCTTATTATGCACTTCAACTTTGCTATTGATGCTTTGTTGAATCAGTAATGCATTCATCAACTCTTTCATCTGTGCTGATTCTCTTTGATCTAAAACCAATAACTGAGGCACCAATTCCGCACGTTTTAATAATAAAACGTCAATATTAGCATAGGCTTTTTCAGCATAACTTCTCAAATTGATGATCTTATGATGGATATAAAAAATCGTTATGCCGATATACACCACCAACATAATCATAAATATAATCGTGATTAGTAACATCGCAGCTCACTTTAACTTTGATTAGGGCGTTTATCCAAATAATCTTGAATTTCATCAGGGTATTTTTGCACAAATTTATAAGTCTGCATTAACACAATCGTCAGCGCTGCCATCAATGGCAATAAACTTACACCCAACAACATGGATAATACCATCACACCGATATTCGGAAACAATGACAATATAATTGTACTATTCCAAATATGCTCAAGCCCTTGCACTTTATGAACCTTCGTCATATAAAAAACAAACAATATACTGCCAACAAAATAACACCAAATCAATACCAAAGGATTGACGTAATACGGTGGCAATATCACATTCAAAACCGTCATTGCAATTAACACAAAGAGCGCAGTGACAATACCGTAGCGCTTCATTGCCTGAAAGAAATACAAATTCTTTTGTTGATACTGCTGCCACTCACCTTCTTCTTTTGAAAGATAATAAATGCCACACTTATCCAATGAAAGTATCCTGCGTTCTCCTTCTTGTATTTGATAATTCCCTGCTAGCATATATTCTTCATCGTGATTCAACTTTAAGCATTTGATTTTGACTAGATCTATCCCTAGTTTTATCTTTTCCCATTCGCCATATAAAGGTTGAATGGCAGAGGCATCCAATGCTATTTCATCCGTTTTATCTTGAAATTTCAAGACATTATAATCAGATTTTTCATGGTCTAAAACATAATCTATCTCGCCATTTTTTCGCCAGCTACCTTTGTAATATTGATAACGATAACCATCGCACTTGCCTTGCTCAAAAGGCGCATCAATTTTGTTATGTTCAGTGATAAATCGCCCTTGTATTACAACGGCACCAATGGACATATGTGCGATTTTCATCACAGGTAATTGCTTGAATATTGATCGATATTTACGAGGTTTTAAAATGCCTAAATATAAATAAAGGCCGCTGCACCAAAACAACATGAACAGTATAAACGCCGAAAAAACGCCATGATGATAAACAACATAGCTCAAAACAAATAAACCACAGCCTACTGCAACATAATGCCAAAACTTCTTGAGAAGATTACCCATAATCTTTTTATATTAATTGTAGTGCAATGATTATAAATGCTTACCTCTGATTCTTCATCATCAAATCCAATTTTTCCCAAATTTTTTCTAAGCGCTTTTCAGAAACAGGTACAACTGTTTTCATGGGTTGAGCAAATAATGAAACCGCTAGCTCTTCAATCATCCAGCGATATTCCACAACTTCCGCAATTTCACCAACTTTCATCATTGCAGTTTTGAGCTGTGATAAATGCTGATCTATGATTTTGGCATGATCACCATCACGATTCATATTTTGGCTAAAGCGCTCTACGCGAACCACCATTGCCTTCATATAACGAGGTAATTGCTTACGCCAATCTTTTGGCGTATTGCTAATGAAGCCTGCATAAATCAAACGATCTTTTGCCTTTTGAATTGGCTTTTCGATCATCGCGCGATTCATCGGATGCATTGCACGAAGTGCATCGGAAACCTTTTCGCTTTCCATGAAAATTTCGATCACAAGTTTTGTTAAATCCGTTGCTTCACTCACAATGGTTTTACGCATATTGTTCAGCAATGCATTAAAAGTCGCTGCATCTTTTGGCAACTTCGCTTCATCCAAATAATCGCGAATCAAAGCTTTCATCAAATCATCTTTTAAGATCGTTTCGTTACCAACGATGCGGAACATCAAAGCCAATTTGCCAAATTGTGGCCACTGCTTTTGTAAGTATTTAACTTCTTGGCGAAGCTCTTTTAAACTCAAATCAATCAGCGTTTGCAAATGTGCTCGATTCGCTTCACTTTCGCGATCATACAATTTTGCTTTGACGCCATTTTCAACCGCTTCTAGCGCAACATAACCAACTAATTGAATGCCATTTCTTGTGAACTTAACTTCTGATTCAATCGCCCAATCATCTGTTGTGAATATTTTCTCAGCGGATTGCGCCACAGAATTTTTCTCACTTGTTTCAATATTTTTTTTCTTCTGCTTCCGTTTTTTAGACTGATTCGGCGACGCTGCCAATGCTTGGAAAGCCGTTTCCGCTTTATGGGAAAACTGCTGTTTCAAGCTTTCTAGATCACGGCTTTGCCCCAATGTTTTACCACCCGCATCGATGATGCGAATATTCATACGCAGGTGCTTATCTAACGCTGCTTCATCAAACTCATGAGGTTCAATCTCAATATGGCGCAACTTTTTAATGATGGTTTGTAATTGGTAATAGAGATTACCTTCTGCAAATTCGATCTCATTAAAAATCTCAGCCGCAAAATCAGGCAATGGCACAAATTGACGACGATAACTCTTCGGCAACGTGCGAAGCAATTCCGTGATTTTCTCCAAAATCAAACCACGCGATAACCAATCCAAGCGCGTTTGATCCAATAAATTAAGCGCCGCGATCGGCACTAACAACGTCATACCATCATCAATGTGTGCAGGATCAAACAGATATTGCGTATTGAGCTTTAAACCATTCAATTCCAATACTTCAGGAAAATCATCCAAATTCAGATCACCATCATGCGCGAGAATATCGGATTCCGTAAAGATCAAAGCATCATTATTTTTACGAACTTGACACCATTTTTCGAGCTTCTGCACTGAATAACAATCCGCTGGCAAACGTGAATCGTACCATTCATACAGCACAACTTCTTCTGCCAAAATATCACGGCGGCGCGTTTTATCTTCCATCTCCTCAACTTTGTCAATCGTTGCTCGATTTTGTCGATAGAAATGTGCACGCGTTGCAATATCATCCTGAATCAAACCTTCTTTAATCATCAATTCACGCGATAATTCAGGATTGATACGCCCAAAGCTTACAGGGCGATTACGAATGATCGCCAAGTTGAATAAGAACACAGTTTCATCCGCAACCGCTTGCCCTTGTTTTTTACTCCAATGAGGTTCGTTGTATTGCTTTTTGATCAAATGCGAACCAATGGATTCCAGCCATTCAGGATTAATGCCCGCACACATACGCGCATAAACTTGTGAAGTTTCCACGATTTCCATCGCCATTAACCATTTGGGTGGCTTTTTGTATAAGCTTGAACCCGGGAAAACGCGGAACTTTTGCCCCATTGCACCTTGATAAACATTATCTTCCCCGAGCGCACCAATATGATCCAATAAACCTACTAATAAGGATTGATGAATCATATCTGTGGCAAATGTTGGGAATTGATAATCGCCCTCTTGTTCGCCTGAAATTGCAGGTAAATCATTTAATGTGATTTTAGAAGCTTTGAGCATATCGCGGATTTGCTGATACAATTCAAACCACTCACGCATACGCATGAACGAGATAAAATGCTTACGGCACAATTCACGCAAATAAGATTGTGAATTGCCTTTCACTTGATTTTGATACCAGAACCATAAATTCAAATAACCAATGAAATCCGATTGTTTATCTTTAAATAAACGGTGCTTTTCATCCGCAGCTTGTTGTTTATCAATCGGGCGTTCATTCGGGTTTTGAATGGATAACAGAGCCACCAAAATTAAAACTTCCTGCCCAATGCCATGTTCAATGCCTTTAAAGATCATCGCACCAAAACGTGGATCTAATGGCAACAGTGCCAATTTTCGTCCCAACTGCGTTAAATGTGTTGCTTCATCAATCGCCTTGATTTCACGCAGCGCCATATAACCTTCTTTAATTTGGCGCAGTTCTGGCGGTTCAATGAATGTAAAATCTTCAGGATTACCCAAACGCAAATGTGCCATCTGTAAAATTACAGAAGCCAATTGTGTGCGCTTAATTTCGGGATCTAAGAATAATGGGCGGTTATCAAAATCTTCTTGGCTGAATAATCGAATCGCAATGCCTTCACTCACACGACCACATCGACCACTTCGTTGATTTGCGGATGCTTGAGCAATAGGCTCGATCAACAAGCGCTGTAAACGTGATCTTGGGCTATAGCGACTAATGCGCGCAACGCCTGTATCAATCACGTATTTAATGCCCGGCACAGTTAACGATGTTTCCGCGACGTTCGTTGCCAATACAATGCGTAATTTATGATGCGGTGCAAATATGCGATTTTGTTCTGCATTACTTAAGCGAGAAAATAGCGGTAATACATCATAATAACGAGAGAATTCTTTATGCAATACATCTGCTGCATCACGAATTTCACGCTCACCTGGCAAAAAGACCAAAATATCGCCTGGTTGTTCTTGTGATAATTCACGAACAGCCGTTGCAATGCCTTCGATCATATCTTGATCATCGCCATCATCTTGCAATAACGGGCGATAACGAATTTCTACAGGATAGGTTCTACCTGAAACATTGATGATGGGTACTTTGGATTTAGGCGTAGAAAAGAAGTTTGCAAACTTTTCAGGATCAATCGTTGCTGATGTGATAATCACCTTGAGATCTTTACGCTTTTCTAAAATGCGCTTTAAAATTCCTAATAAGAAATCAATATTCAACGAACGTTCATGTGCCTCATCGATGATGATCACTTCATATTGATTCAAAAAAGGATCTTTGGTGAGTTCAGCAAGCAAAATACCATCTGTCATTAATTTCACAGTAGTTTCTGGCGCCGTTTGATCAGAAAATCGCATTTTATAACCCACAAAGCCACCGATGGGTACTTTAAGTTCTTCTGCGATACGATCAGCAACGCTTCTTGCGGCCAAGCGTCTTGGTTGCGTGTGGCCAATTAAGCCTTTTGCACCTAAACCCAATTCTAAGCAGAATTTAGCTAATTGCGTGGTTTTCCCTGAACCTGTTTCACCACAAATCACAACAACGGGATGATCAGCCAATGCAGTTTTAATTTCATCACGTGCACGTGCAATTGGCAATGCTTCGTTATAAGTAATTTCAGGGAATTGCTGTAATTTAGCCTGAACATTGGCACAAGATTCTTTCATCTCTTGAGCTAATTTTTCGATCTCCTCAGGAGATGCATCTTTTTTCTTCAGTTGATGCAAAGCACGGCGAAAAAAGTGGGCGCGCTTTAGCTCAACTTGCGGTAATAACTCAAACAGCGATGACAAAGAATTCTGACTCATGACACATTCAGTAAAAATAAAATAGTGTCATAGATTATCACAAATCAGCTGATTTTACGCCTCAGCTGATAAAAACTGTTGTTCCAATTCTTCAAATGGTAAGTTTCTGCCAATCACAACTAAGGTTGATTCAGCAGTTTCATTTGCTTGCCATTCATCACCATAATCAAAACCCACAACTTTATAAACGCCCTGAATGATTAGACGCTCTTCATTATTGGCAATCGCTAAAATGCCTTTATAGCGGAGCATATCATTACCATAATTTTCGATCATCTGCTCCATCACGCTGCCAATGGCATCAATATCCATACGTTTACCACGGAACACATAAGATTTAATATCATCATTCCAAGAGCGAGCATTTGGGTCAAATGAAAATGGCTGAAAGCTCATTTGGTTTTGATTGGATTCAAATTGATAACTGCCTTGTTGAACATTTAAATTATTATCAATTTCAAAGGCTTTAATATCGAGCCAAGATTCTTTTGGCAATGCACCTAAAACGGCTTCTAAGATTTCTGCTTTTTGATTGATGCGATTCAAACGATTCAATACATCTGCTTTTTGCTCATCATCCACGCGATCAACTTTCGTTAATACAATGCGATCTGCAAAGCCAATTTGTGCAGATGCAACGCGATGTTCATCAAGCTGAATTAAGGCATGTTCAGCATCCACCAATGTGATCACTGCATCTAAATAGACAGAATTACGAATGCGTTCATCCACAAAGAACGCTTGAATGATTGGGCCTGGATCTGCCAAGCCTGTTGTTTCTAAAATTAAGCGATCAATTGCAATATCACCACGTTCAATTTTATCGAGAAGTTCATGCAGGGCTTCCGTTAATTCACCACGAACGCTACAGCAAATACAACCGTTGCTCAACTCAATTAATTCCATCGTTTGGCTATGCTTCAACAAAGCACTGTCAATGCTCACTTCGCCAAACTCATTTTCAACAATCGCTAGCTTTTCGCCTTGATTGTTCGTTAACAAATAATTAATAAAAGTTGTTTTGCCTGAACCTAAAAATCCCGTCAATATTGTCACTGGTAACATTGTTTTGCCTTTTCTAATGGATGTTTAACAACACTTAAATCCGCCCTTACCACCATAACGCGCATCTTGGCGCTCTCTGAAGAATTCTTCATAAGTCATTGGCGTTTTATCAGGATGATTCAGCTTCATATGTTGTACATAATTATCATAATCAGGAATGCCAACCATTAAATTGGCCATTTGACCTAAATATTTACCTGCTTTAGCGAGTTTATTAAACATCTTAAGCTCCTTTACATAAAAATCAGGCTAATCTTATGATTAGCCTGAAATATTATACACTAATGTGATACTGGTAACTTCTCTGGAAATGGTTCGTAAGGAACTTCATTCGCTGTTGGTTTAGGATTTCTTAGGCCTGATAAAGCAGTTTTCACTGAATAGAAACCCAATACAACCACAACAACCATGAAGAACAATGTTAAACCGCCATTCAAGTTATTATTGAAAATCACTTGTTGAACTTGTTCCACTGATTTGAAAGTACCTTGTGGCACAAATGGCACATCGATAAATTTAGCTTGTAAACTATCAGCTGTTGCCCAGAAACCAACTTTAGGATCAGATGAGAATACTTTCTCAGCGCCTGCCCACATGGTCGCTAACAACAACCAACCTGTAGGGAAAATTGCAACCCAAACGTGACGCTGATGTTTCATCTTATACAATACTGCTGCACATAACATTAGCGCAATTGCCGCTAACATTTGGTTCGCAATACCGAACAATGGCCATAATGTATTGATACCACCCAATGGATCCACAACACCTTGATACAAGAAGTACCCCCAAGCTGCAACTACAATGCCCGTTGCCACTAAATTTGCAGGCAAGAAATCTGTTTTACCCCAAGATGGATGAATGATTGCCAATAAACCCTGGAACATATAACGTGCTGAACGAGTACCCGCATCTACCGCTGTCAAGATGAACAATGCTTCAAATAAGATTGCAAAATGATACCAGAATGACATAGAAACTAGACCACCAATCGCACCATGTAAAATCGTTGCCATACCAACAGCTAGTGTTGGCGCACCACCTGCACGAGAGATAATGCTTTCTTCGCCCACATCTACTGCGATTTGACGCAAATCTTCAGGCGTGATTTGGAAACCAATATTACTCACAGTTTGTGATGCTGCCAATACTAAATCTTCCATGCCTGTAGGATTCAAGAATGCAACAGGACTGTTCATTGCAAAATAAACACCAGGATCAATGATCGCAGCTGAAATCAGAGCCATCACAGCTACAAATGATTCCATCAACATTCCACCATAACCAATCAATGCTGCTTGGTCTTCATTTTCCAACATTTTTGGCGTTGTACCTGATGAAATCAATGCATGGAAACCAGAAACCGCACCACATGCAATGGTGATGAATAAGAATGGAAATAAATCACCTGACCAAACAGGACCATTACCTTCAATCGCATATTTAGTAATTGCTGGCATTTTCATGTCAGGCATAATCACAACAATACCAATCGCCAATGCAAAAATTGCACCAATTTTTAAGAAGGTGGATAAATAATCACGCGGTGCTAATAATAACCAAACAGGTAATACAGCAGCAATGAATCCATAAATGATCAATGCCCATGTTAAGCCAACACCTGATAAATCAAACCATTCTTTCATTACAGGATGGGCTGCAACATCTTGTCCATAAATGATGCCAAGCACTAACAAAATAAAGCCAACAATGGAAATCTCCATGACTTTACCTGGGCGAATATATCGCATATACAATCCCATAAATACTGCTAATGGGATTGTAAACGCAACTGCAAATGTTCCCCATGGACTATGAGTCAATGCTTTAACAACGATCATTGCTAATACAGCTAGAATAATAATCATGATCATAAAGCAAGCAACTAAAGCAATAATACCTGGTATTGTTCCCATTTCCATTTTAATGAGTTCACCCAATGATTTACCATCACGGCGAGTAGAAACAAATAAAACCATAAAGTCTTGTACTGCACCTGCGAATACAACACCTGCTAATAACCAGAGCATCCCTGGCAAATATCCCATTTGTGCAGCCAATACAGGCCCAACCAATGGCCCTGCACCTGCAATTGCCGCAAAGTGGTGACCAAACAAAATAGATTTACGAGTTGGAACAAAATCCAATCCATCATTATGACGATATGCAGGGGTTAAGCGTGTTTTATCAACCCCTAAAACTTTATTAGAAATATATAACGCATAATAACGGTAACCGATAAGATAAATACATACTGATGCAACCAATACCCACATAGCATTGATTGTTTCGCCTCTATTTAAGGCGACGTAGCCGAGGCTAAACGCCCCTAATACTGCAATTACGATCCATATTGCATGTTTCGTTATTTTATTTTCTGATGATACAACCATAATGGCCACCTTATACTTATTTTTTTAGCAAATAACTACAATACGACAACATCATCCAGATATAAAAAAACTCTAAATCAAAAATGACTTAGAGTTTTTAAAGAAGCAATTACTTCTTCTTAGCTTTTTTAGCTTCTGGACCATTCACTGCATCTTTTAAGCCTTTACCTGCTTTAAATGCTGGTACTTTAGATGCTTTGATTTGAATTGTTTTTTCAGGATTACGTGGATCGCGGCCAACACGTGCAGCACGATCACGTACAGAAAATGTACCAAAGCCGATTAAAGTTACGCTATCACCAGCTTGTAGAGTTTCTTTTACAGTTTCCATTACCGCATCTACTGTTTTTGCTGCTGCTACTTTACTGATGTCTGCTTTTTCAGCAACTGCTGCAATTAATTCTGTCTTATTCATAAATTACCTACCTAGTTATTATATACAAGTTCAAACATGCTGATCCCCTGTATTTAGGGGATACAATATGCTTTATACGTTGCAATTACTAGCTAGTCAAGAAATTTTAGCAGCGTTTCTCACTCCCTTTGACATTGCTCATAGGTACAGAAAAGTCCTCTAATGCGTTATATCTTTGAAAATAATCATCTTTTTCAATACCCTGAACAAAAGAGTGTTGAATTACCTCATCAAAATGCGAAACAGGAATTATGGTTAATTGCTTCTTAACTTCTGCAGGAATATCTTCTAAATCCTTGATATTTTCTTCAGGAATCAATACTGTTTTCAATCCTGCACGAGCAGCCGCCAATAATTTTTCTTTCAATCCACCAATAGCTAAGATATTACCACGCAATGTAACCTCACCTGTCATCCCAATATCAGAACGAATCGCTTGGTTTAATAGTGCTGATAGAATCGCAACAGTGATTGCACCACCTGCACTTGGCCCATCTTTTGGCACAGCGCCTTCTGGTGCATGAACATGAATATCTAATTTATCTGCAAAGTCGTGTGCTAATCCATAAGATTGGGCACGAGAACGAATCAAGCTCATGGCTGTACGCATAGATTCTTTCATCACATCACCCAAACTACCTGTTGTGATTAAGTTACCTTTGCCCGGCATTACTTCTACTTCAATGCCCAATAATTCACCGCCCAACTGTGTCCAAGCTAAACCATTCACATACCCCACTTGATCATCTTTCTCTTTCACACCAAAGCGGAAACGTGGCATTCCTAAATATGATTCCAACATTTTCTTCGTCAATGTCACAGGTTTATGATCGTTAACTTTAACGGCTGCTTTACCTTTTTTACCATCAGATTTTTTCATGATCTCTTTGATCACTTTACGGCAAACTTTAGCAAGCTCGCGATCCAACGAACGAACACCCGCTTCTTTCGTATATAAACGAATGATATCTAACATTAGGCTATCTGAAATTTTGATCGCATCTTCTTTCAACTTATGCTCTTTCAACTGTTTTGGCAACAAGTAGTTTTTTGCGATATCCAACTTCTCAAGCTCTGTATAACTTGATAATTCAATGATTTCCATACGATCACGCAATGGCCCTGGAATATTAAAGCTATTTGCTGTCGCAATGAACATCACCTCTGAGAGATCCACATCCACATCTAAATAGTGATCATTAAAAGTTGAGTTTTGCTCAGGATCTAAAACTTCCAACATCGCATGAGCCGGATCACCTTTATAATCTGAACCCATTTTGTCAATCTCATCCAATAACATCAATGGATTTTTTGTTTTAGCTTTTGCAAGCATCTGCACAATTTTACCTGGCAATGCGCCAATGTAAGTCCGACGATGCCCACGAATTTCTGATTCATCATGCACGCCGCCTAAACTCATACGCACTAATTCTCGGCCTGTTGCATCTGCAATTGAGCGTGCTAATGTTGTTTTACCAACGCCCGGTGGGCCAATTAAGCATAAAATATTGCCCTTCACGCTTTTCGTGTGATTAGTCACTGCCAAATATTCTAAAATACGTTCTTTCACTTTTTCTAAGCCAGAATGATCTTGATCCAAACGATCTTCCGCTTTCACAATGTCATATTTCAAACGTGAACGTTTATTCCATGGCATTTTCAATAACCAATCAATATACGTACGTGCAACTGTGCCTTCTGATGACATTGCAGGCATAGATTTTAAACGTTTTAATTCTGTCAAAGCTTTTTCTTCAGCCTCTTTTGGCATTTTAGCTTTTAGAATTTTTTCTTCCAACTGATCTAACTCAGATAAGCCTGAATCATTCAAATCGTCCAATTCTGTGCGAATGGCTTTGATTTGTTCATTCAAATAGTATTCACGCTGATTTTTACTCATCTGTTTTTGTACAGAAGCTTGAATACGATTTTGTGTTTCTAAAACATCCACCTCATAAGTCAATTGTGATACTAAGTTTTTCACCAATTGTCCTAATGCAGGCTCTTCCAGTACTTCTTGTTTTTTCGCAATGGAAACAGGCAAATAATTAATGACTTTAATCGCCAACTGCATTAAGTCATCTTCATGCTTAATATTTTTCAATAAATCTTCAGGAATTTTCGTCAATGTCGAAATATTATTGAATAAATTACGAATCACATTGCCATAAACTTTCGATAAGTTTTCTGATAAATCCTCTTCGATGGGCTCTAATGAATAATCAGCAATGCAATAATCTAAGTCTTCTTCGCTATCATCTGCCACAACCTTATTAATTGCATGCAACTTGATACGTTCAGTTGTTTCCACGAGTACTTTATATGTACCATCTTCAATCTGAACTTTTTGAATGATACGACCCACAACACCGGTACCGTACACGCTTTCCATATCCACAATTTCGCTATCCATAGAGATATGAGTCACAAGCAACACTTCATTATTAAAATCTTCGGCTGCTTGCAGTGCGCCCATAGAAAGTGGACGACCAATCAAAAGTGGTACTGTCAACGTTGGGAATACCACTAAATCACGAATCGCAATAATTGGACGCTGATGAATTTCTTGGGAATGTGACATATATAATAATGACTCCAATATAATTTTTTAGATAACGATCGGTACTGTTAACCATCGTAACTGATTTTTTAAATCATACAATTTAAAATTTCGCTCTTGTTAATCAATGGAGGCATCCCCATTAAAATTCAATCTCTATTATTAAATATTTATTAAAATATGAATCTATTCGAGCTTAAAAGTGATTATCAACCTGCTGGTGATCAACCAACAGCCATTCAAAGTTTGGTCAATGGATTGGAAAATGGGCTATTTTCTCAAACATTGTTGGGTGTTACGGGTTCTGGTAAAACTTTTACCATGGCAAATATCATTGCTCAAACACAGCGCCCTGCCATTATTTTAGCACCGAATAAAACTTTAGCCGCACAATTATACGGTGAGATGAAAGAATTCTTCCCAAATAATGCTGTGGAATATTTTGTCTCCTACTACGATTATTATCAACCTGAGGCTTATGTTGCAGCCTCAGATACTTATATTGAAAAAGATGCTTCCGTCAATGATCACATTGAACAGATGAGATTATCCGCAACGAAAGCTATTTTAGAACGCAATGACACCATCATTGTCGCGACCGTTTCTTCCATTTATGGCTTAGGTGATAAAGATCATTACATGAAAATGATCTTACATTTATCTGTGGGAGAAAGAATCGATCAACGAAGCATTCTACAGCGATTAGCAGAACTACAATACACAAGAAATGATGTTGTTTTAGAACGTGGTCATTTTCGCGTACGTGGTGATGTGATTGATGTATTCCCCGCAGAAAGTGAGCGCTACGCAGTTCGCATTGAGTTATTTGATGATGAAGTGGAACGTTTAAGCTTTTTTGATCCATTAACAGGACATGTTGAACGAAAAGTACCACGCTTAACAGTTTATCCTTCGAGCCACTATGTAACACCAAGAGAAACATTATTGGCTGCTATTGAAAAAATCAAAGAAGAATTAGTACAACAACTGCAATATCTTCGGGCTAATGACAAATTAGTGGAAGCACAAAGATTAGAGCAACGTACAAGATTTGACATCGAAATGATTGTAGAATTGGGCTACTGCCAAGGCATCGAAAACTATTCACGCTATTTATCTGGCAGAAATTCAGGGGATGCACCACCTACGTTATTTGACTATTTACCCAATAATGCCCTGCTCTTTATTGATGAATCTCATGTAACCATTCCACAATTGGGTGCAATGTACAAAGGTGATCGCTCTCGTAAAGAAAATCTTGTGACTTATGGTTTTCGCTTACCTTCAGCTTTAGATAATCGCCCACTTAGATTCGATGAGTTTGAAAAACTCATGCCGCAATCAATTTTTGTCTCCGCAACGCCAAGCACGTATGAAGCTGATAATGCGAGTAATATTGCAGAACAAGTGGTGCGCCCAACGGGATTACTCGATCCTATTTTGGAAGTACGCCCAGCCGATACACAAGTGGATGATGTATTAAGCGAAATCTACCAACGTGTTGCCAAAGGCGAGCGCGTATTAATCACAACATTAACCAAACGCATGAGCGAAGATCTCACAGATTTCTTAAATGAACATCAAGTGAAAGTCCGATATCTCCATTCTGATATTGATACCGTGGAACGCACAGAGATTATACGTGATCTTCGCTTAGGTGTATTTGATGTATTGGTTGGCATCAACTTATTACGCGAAGGTTTAGATATTCCAGAAGTTTCACTCGTAGCAATTTTGGATGCGGATAAAGAAGGATTCTTACGATCAGAACGATCATTGATTCAAACCATTGGTAGAGCAGCAAGAAACTCAGAAGGTAAAGCAATTCTATATGCCAATAAAATCACCAAAGCAATGGCAGCCGCGATTGGTGAAACAGAACGACGAAGGGCAAAACAAGAAGAATACAATACATTACATGGCATAACACCCAAAACTGTCCATAAAAAAGTGGCTGACATTATGCAGGATGCGCGTGATATTGAGGATAGCAACAGTGATAGACAAAATTGGTCACATAACATTGATGCGTACTCAAATAAAGACCCCAAATTTGTCACAAAGCAAATTGCAGTGCTAGAAAAGCAGATGATGGAACATGCGAAGAATTTAGAGTTTGAGGAAGCTGCAAAAGTAAGAGATGAGATTGATTACTTGAAAAGGCATTTTATTTAGTTTTAATTTCCTATTCAAATTCTATAGGCAAAAAGAAACCCTGTAAATACAGGGTTCTCAATAATCATTTGATTTTAATTATTATGATACACGGTTACGGCAGTTAGCTGGCAACCATTTTGCTTCAATACTTGCACCTTTAATCAAACATTCCCACTGAACAGAACCTGCGCCACTTGCCTTAAATACAGGAGCAATACTTACAGTATTAACACCTACAGCTTGCTGTGCGTTTGCAGCTGCTAATGCAGTTGTAGAAGTTGTAGCGCCATTTACAACTTTTGAATTATATACAATTACAATATTTGTTGCTTTTTCAGGCATACTAGTGCCATCGCCATCAGTACCACCAGGAGTACCATCTGCTTTAGCATACTGCCCTTCATTTAATCCAATACCAAAGACAGCCTGTCCTGTAATATTACCTGCTGCAGGTAAACCAGCCTCTAAGTTTGTTTTAGGCCATGATCCTTGTGTTGAAAACTGTTCAGTAGTAGACATTTTAGCAGCCGTTGCCAATGCAATCCCCTCAGCTACATAAGTACGCTTAGTGTAATCTTGGTAAGCTGGCAATGCGAACATTGATAAAATACCGATAATAGCAACAACGATCATTAACTCGATTAATGTAAAACCTTTCTGTAACATAATTTTCTCTCCAAAATTAATTATTATTGTCTAGTGACGATCAATACAAAGCATCAACCGTACCATCCAAAATTAACTCAATAATATCAATAATTTAAAATAATATGAATTTTTATACTACAAATATTGCCACAAAAATGTATAGACTTTTTCAAAAAGTGACAGAAAAAGTCATTCAGCCTGATTACAAATATGGTCATGAAATACAAAGGATATAAAAAGAAAAACCCATGCTCTGAAAATGAGCATGGGCTAAAGTGGAGATACTATTTTATTATTTATAATTCAGTAAAATTTATTCATTTATTTTTACATAGTTTTATCAGAGCAAAAATAGAGCCATTACAAAAAAATAATTATATTTCAAATCTTTATAGTAAACACTGATTTTAGCCTTCCTGATTAATAAGGCAAAAAAAACCATATTCATAGAATA
>NZ_MVDO01000236.1 GCF_002006755.1 Wohlfahrtiimonas larvae
ATTTATAATTCAGTAAAATTTATTCATTTATTTTTACATAGTTTTATCAGAGCAAAAATAGAGCCATTACAAAAAAATAATTATATTTCAAATCTTTATAGTAAACACTGATTTTAGCCTTCCTGATTAATAAGGCAAAAAAAACCATATTCATAGAATATGGTTGAGTCGTGATACTATCTTTATTTATTATTCAGTAAAAATTATTTATCTATTTTTACATGTCTGAATAAAAGCAAAATAAAGACCAATTCAAAAAATTGTATAATTTTCATATAATTATAAAAATTATTCTTACAATCTTAATAGCCACTCTTGAAGTAGCCACTCTTGCTTAACAGGTGTTGATGACAATTCAATTATTTTAATAAAAGTCTCATATTGCTCAAACGCTAGCATTAATGGGCACTCACGTAATATTTTAACTATGTTATCAGATTGACACTCTTCTTTTAAAGCGCAAGATAGCCAATATAAAACTAAATGAGAAGCAAAGTGCCAATTTTTGACCATAAAATCTGTCAGCTCACTTAAATTACTTCTATGTTGCCAATAACGCACCAACAAAGACTCTAACTCATTCATAATCAATAAAATATCATTCAATAAAAATTGATATGACAAAATTGGTCGGCCATAACTCAATCCTAATACTTGATGAATTTTATCTTCACTCACAGGATTAACCTGTTTTAGCCAATTAAAAATGACATCATGCTCACCTGAAATTGACAATAATTGTCTCTGACAACGACTAGTAATTGTAACAGGCAATTTCTTAGGATAATTAGTCACTAAAATGAGATAGCAATTTTGCATTGGCTCTTCTAATGTTTTTAATAGCGCATTTGCAGCATTGAGATTCATCTCATCAGCATTATGAATGATAATTACTTTCCGCCCTGTTTCACTCGTCATTTGTGCAAACTGAATCAACTGACGAATTTGGTCAACTTTAATGAAATGACTTTTATCCTCTGAAGCAATGCTCAAAAAATCAGGGTGACTATTTTTGTCAATCCATAAACAACTCTGACACTGCCCACATGCATGGTGGCCTTTTCGATCTAAGCATAAAATACTCTTTGCAACATCATTGGCAAAAATAGATTTACCAATGTCTGGCTCACCTATCAACAGCAATGACTGGGGGAAAGTTTTATGATCATAACGAGTGACCATTTCTGTCAATTGACTCTCGAACCAAGGCAAATATTCAAATTTTGTCACAGTGGCACTCATAGAAGTTTTTGTAATGAAGACTGAATTTGTACTGTAATATCATCAATAGATAATGCTGCATTCACTTTAACAAATTGATTAGGTCGCTCAATTGCTAGTTTCGAATAACCTGAGCGAACCTTTTCAAAAAATTCTATTTGCTCACTTTCAAAGCGATCCAATGCCTGACGTTTTTTGGCACGCGCAATACCATTAACGACTTCAATATCAAACCAAAAAGTATAATCAGGCTTTAACTCCCCTTGCAACCAAGATTCTAAATATGCAATATATTGTCGATCAATGGCACGACCTGCAGATTGATATGCATAAGTGGCTTCTGTAAAGCGATCACACAAAACCCAGTCACCACGATTCAATGCAGGCTTAATCACTTGCTCAATATGCTCTTTACGTGCAGCAAACATCAATAACAACTCTGTTTCAGCACACATATCCTCTGTTAATAATAAGTGACGAATTTTTTCAGAAAGCTCTGTTCCTCCAGGCTCTCGAGTGGTAATGACATTAATACCTTGCTCTAATAACCAATCTCTAATGATTGGAATTTGTGTGCTTTTACCTGCACCTTCTG
>NZ_MVDO01000237.1 GCF_002006755.1 Wohlfahrtiimonas larvae
AATGCAGGCTTAATCACTTGCTCAATATGCTCTTTACGTGCAGCAAACATCAATAACAACTCTGTTTCAGCACACATATCCTCTGTTAATAATAAGTGACGAATTTTTTCAGAAAGCTCTGTTCCTCCAGGCTCTCGAGTGGTAATGACATTAATACCTTGCTCTAATAACCAATCTCTAATGATTGGAATTTGTGTGCTTTTACCTGCACCTTCTGTGCCTTCAAACGTAATAAAACGTCCAAAATTTTTTAACATGATCATTTTCCATTATTCAACCGAGCACGATATTCACGCACTGATTTATTATGCCCATCTAATGTTGCATTGAAAATATGCTCACCTGATCCATCACCTTTTGCAACAAAATATAAACTATCGCCAGCTTTTGGATTAGCTGCGGCATAAATTGCAGCAACACTAGGCATTGCTATGGGCGTTGGTGGCAAACCATCTCTTGTATAAGTGTTGTATGGTGTGTCACGTTGCAAATCACTACGATAAATTGTGCCTCGATATCGATCACCTAAGCCATAAATCACTGTTGGATCAGTTTGCAAACGCATCCCTTTCTGCAAACGGCGAACAAAAACACCTGCAATTTCAGAACGTTCATGTGCTACACCTGTCTCTTTTTCAATGATAGATGCTAATGTCAATAACTCATGCTTATTTTGAATGGGCAAATCTAAATCTCGATTTTCCCACACTTTATTGACAAAATGACTCATAGATTCATAACTACGCTTTAAAACATCGATATCTCTATAACCACGTGGAAATAGATATGTTTCTGGCATAAAGTAACCTTCATAAGGCAACCCTTCATAACCAATTAAAGTCATAATCTCTTCAGGTGTTTCATTGCCTTGTAAAGTTTGTACGATATTTGGGGATTTTGCTAAAGCTTCTCGCATCTGCTTAAAACTCCAGCCATCAACAATTGTAAAGCTATATTGAACACTACGCCCTTTTGTCACCATCGCCCAAAAATCCGCAGGACGCATATCTTTTGTGACTTCATACTCACCGGCTTTAATATCACTCAAAGTCCCTGTTAATCGACCATAAATTTTTAAAAAGCCAACATGCGTAGAAGGTAACTCTGATTTTAATGTACGTAATACAGTATCAGCATTCATACCAGACTTTACATCAATCAAAATACTTTTATCTACAGATAACATCGGGGATTTCATATAATTTAAGAAATTATATCCAAACTGAGCCAAACCTATCAATAATCCCAAAAATACCACCAATAGAATTGCTCTAGAAAGTACATACTTAACCAAAAAGAGTAGTACTTTCTTAACATAATGAATTAACTTCATTAATGCTTAACTCTTTGGAAAATTAATGTGCCATTTGTACCACCAAAACCAAATGAATTTGAAATCGCAACATCGATCTTTCTCTCTTGTGCTGTATGCGGCACAAGATTAATATCACATCCTTCATCTGGATTATCTAAATTAATTGTTGGTGGTGCGACATTATCACGAATAGACAATGCTGCAAAAACAGCTTCAATACCACCTGCTGCACCCAACAAATGCCCTGTCATTGATTTCGTTGAACTCATTGCTAATTGATATGCATGTTCACCAAAAATAGATTTAACTGCTGTGAGCTCTGCCATATCACCTAATTTTGTTGACGTACCATGAGCATTGATATAATCCACAGCCTCTGCATTAAGTTTAGCATCGTTCAAAGCCATTTGCATACAACGCCCTGCACCTTCACCATTCTCCATTGGAGAAGTGATATGATATGCATCACTTGTTGCACCAAAACCGACTAATTCACAATAAATTCGTGCACCGCGTTTAACTGCATGCTCATAAGATTCCAGAATCAAAGCACCCGCACCATCCCCCAAAACAAAACCATTACGATCTTTATCCCAAGGGCGAGAAGCTTTTGTAGGTTCATCATTACGATTAGATAAAGCACGTGCAGCAGCAAAACCACCAATACCAGTTGGCGTTGTTGCCATTTCTGCACCGCCAGCAATCATAACGTCCGCATCACCGTAAGCAATCATTCTTGCAGCCATGCCGATGGAATGTGTGCCTGAAGCACAAGCTGTTACTGCTGAAATCGATGGTCCCTTAAAGCCAGTCAAAATAGATAATTGACCAGGTAACATATTAATGATTGAACGAGGAACATAAAAAGGACTGATTCTATTTGGACCTTTATTCAACAAAGTCTCACAATTCTCCTCAATACCTGGTAATCCACCAATACCTGAACCCAATATCGCACCAATACGATCAGCATTTTGATCTGTAATTTCTAAACCAGCATCATTAATAGCATCAACTGCAGCGCCAATACCGTATTGAATAAAAAGATCCATTCGCTTAGCATCTTTGGGATTCATATATTTTGATACATCAAAATCTTTAGTAGATGCTGAAAAAGTAACAGGATAGCCCGTTGCATCAAATGCAGTGATTGGCGAGGCACCACTTACTCCAGCTAAAATATTCGTCCAAGCCGATTCCACAGTACTTCCCAATGCAGAAACGATACCTAAGCCTGTGACAACTACTCGCTGCTTCATAACTATTCCTTTTTGATTCCATAAAAAAATAAAACGGCTTCGTAAGGCATTTAAGTCGCCCTATGAGAACCGCTCTATTGACAAATTCTGACCAGATTATTCAAATTATGACATTGAATAAATTATTTATCTAAGTTTGCTGTCACGTAGTCAATTGCTTGTTGAACTGTTGTGATTTTTTCAGCTTCTTCATCTGGAATTTCACAATCAAACTCTTCTTCAAGAGCCATTACCAACTCAACTGTATCTAAAGAGTCCGCGCTTAGATCATCAATAAAAGAAGATGAATTATTTACTTGCTCTTCTTTTACTTGAAGTTGTTCAATAACAATCTTCTTAACACGTGCTTCGATATCGCTCATAATTTTAAAAATCCTTAACTTAATAAAAAAATAGGTATCAAATTACCAAAATGTATTTTAAAAAAAATGTTTGCTAAAGTCCAAGACTTTTTAACATCTTGCCTTTAAGGCATAAACATTCCACCGTTTACATGAATCGTTTCACCAGTAATATAGCTTGTTTCTTCTGCAGCTAAAAATCTCACTGCATTAGCAATATCCTCTGGTCGACCCAATGTATTCATAGGAATACTTTTTAGTAATGATTCTTTTACTGCTTCCGGTAAATCTTTTGTCATATCAGTATCAATGAAACCGGGTGCTACACAGTTCACTGTAATGCCACGACTTGCAACCTCAATGGCCATTGATTTAGTAAATCCAATGACACCTGCTTTAGCTGCCGCATAGTTTGTTTGTCCCGCATTGCCAGTTACCCCGACAATAGATGTAATATTTACAATACGACCAAAACGCGCCTTCATCATATCACGCATTACAGATTTCGATAACTTATAAATGCTTGTTAAATTTGTTGTAATAACATCAGACCAATCTTCATCTTTCATTCTCATCAACAATTGATCTTTTGTGATACCTGCATTATTCACTAAAACTGAAATTGCACCATATTTTTCAGAAATTAATTTTAATACAGTTTCAATACTTTCTGCATCTGACACATTTAATACAAATGCATCACCGTTCTCACCTAAAAAAGATTGAATAGTTGATACACCATTATCAGAGGTTGCTGTACCGATTACAAAATAATTAGCCGAAACTAATGACTCTGCAATGGCTTTACCAATTCCACGTGTTGCACCTGTCACTAATGCAATTTTCTTTTCTTGACTCATATTGTCCTCTTTTAACCACAACGCTCAACAATCATCTCTAAATCTTTTTTTACCTGCACAACAGGATCAAAAGGTGATGACTGTTCCATTAAACGAATACTCAATTGTTGTTTATTTCCACTGAATTCCGGATAAATTAACTCATCTTTAACATCTATTCTAACCAACTCAGCATCCCATTTGACAGTTTTATAAAACAGCCCTTGCTTAAATTGACACACTTCTTCATCTTTCATTTGCCTTAATACAGACAATAAATAAGTTAATGCTCTCTCTGTTGGCTCAAATAAAGAGAACCAACGCTCGATATGCTCACTACGTAATTGATGGGAAAATCTTAGCCAGTGATGCAAATTGGGCAAATCAAAACTACCAATACCACCCATAACTTTTAATCGCTGACGAATCACATTCAAAAAAATATTTTCTTTAATTTCATCAAAAGTTTTAACACTACCAAATACTAAGTTTTGTGTTAACTCTTTAATGACAATGCGCTGTTCTTCTGTTACTTCTTCTTTAAACTGTAATTTTTCTAGTTGTTTAATCATTTCTATTTTTAAATTATTTTTGGAAATAATTTCAACTAGATCCACCAATGCTGCCAAAGCAGCAATTGTACTAAAAGGATCATCGTATTCTACATGAACCTTACTTTGCTTAAATAACATCTCAGCTCTTAACAGACGGCGAACGCCTTCACTTAATGGAAATTCATAAACCATAAACTCTTTCACCATCTCCTATTTGAACAAAGCTAGACTATACTGTTTATCTAATTGTTTCAATATATTTCGAGTATGCAATACATTAGTGTTAATAATAATAGTATTAGCTAAATTTCGCCTTTCTTGGTTACTTGCTTGCGACTCAATTATACGCATAGCTAACTGCTTATCAATATTATCTCTTAACATAAGCCTTTGTAATTGAATATTTTGATCCACCTCAACCACCAAAACCTTATGAGCTAAAGACAAATAGGGAGAATTGAAACGCAACAGCGGCACAGAAATAACATTATATAAACCACAATCCTTTTGTAAATCTTCTTGGACTGACTTAAAAATCAGTGGATGCATAATATTTTCTAATTGTTTTCTAGCATCACTATTAGAAAAAATAATGTTACGCAATTTTTTACGATCTACGGCACCATCATTAAAAACTTCATCCCCAAAGCACTCATACACTGATTTTAAGGCTATATCTGAATACCTATGCTGATCTAGCACCAACAGGGATCGTGCAATCACATCTGTATCAATAACAAATGCATTCAAGGTTGCTAAATAATCAGAAACAAATGTTTTACCTGAAGCAATACCTCCGGTTAAGACAATATTATTTTTCATTATCTAGCAAGATAAAAAAATGACTCGGCATTTAAATTCAACAATAAAACAACCATAGAACCCAAAGCGAGAAATGGCCCATAAGGAATTGCATCATCTTGCTCACCTTTTTGTCTACGAATATTCTGCACAACAATTCCGACAACAGCACCAGCAATTGAGGAAATTAGAATAACATTAAACAAATTACCAGCACCTTGCCATGCTCCAATCATTGCCAAAAACTTAAAGTCCCCAGCACCGATACCATCTCTCTTCAAAATTAATAAGGCGATTTGATTTATTGACCATAATGATAAATAGCCAATAATTGCACCCAAAAATGCAGCTTTAAACGGTACAGAAATCAGGCCAAAATAACTTAAAATTAATCCTAACCAAATCATTGGATTAGTCAATTCATCTGGCAAAATACGAAATTCTAAATCAATTAACGTTAATGAAATGATGATCCACACAAAAAATGCAAAAAATAAACCCTCAACATTAAAGCCTAACCTACCCATAACCAAAACGGTTAAAACACCTGTTAAAAACTCAACAAGCGGGTACCGCATCGAAATTTTCTGATGGCACCCTGAGCATTTGCCCCTTAAAAACAACCAACCTAAAATAGGGATGTTCTCATAAAATTTAATCCTATGATTACAATTAGGGCAAGATGATTGCGGCTTAGAGAGATACCATAACCCTTGTACAGGTAATATTTTTTGTTTTTCTAATAAAACAGCAGCATCATGACGGTTCAATAACTTATCTAATAATTTTATGCCACTTAAAAAACGCTGTCTCTTTCCTGATTCTTCTATTAAAAAGTCAGAAATCAACTGATAGTTTTTATCAAATAATATTTTAGGCAACCGATAAGCAACAACATTAAGGAAGCTGCCAATGGCAGCTCCTAAAATAAACACTAAAATATAAATTGGGACAGTAGGCTCTATACTCAAGCTAGGCTCCCTCAGCCATACTAAATAAGGGCAAATACATAGCAACAACAATACCGCCAACTAACGAACCCAATATTACAATCAAAATCGGTTCAATTAACGACATCATAGCCCCAACAGCATTATCAATGTCTTCCATATAAAGATCTGAAACTTTATTTAACATCTCAGATAGGTTACCGGATTTTTCACCAATACCAATCATATAACTCACCATATCTGGAAACATTTTAGATTGTCTCATGGCAAAGTTTAATTCTTGCCCAATAGCAACATTACCTTTAATTTTCTCAATAGCATCTTGGAAGACAGTATTACTCGTAGAGTTTGCTACTGTATTTAATGAGGCAATTATTGGTGTCCCCGCTTCATACATCGTTGATAAAGTACTTGCAAAATTAGCACTATTAGATAAAACAATTAAATTACCAAAGACGGGAAGCTTCAAAACCTGTTCATCAAACTTCCTCTTAAATGCCTGATTAGTTCTTAATAAGCGCTTAAATAGGAATATAAACATCCCTATCCCCATCACAACATAAACAAACCCCCAAGAACGAATTCCTTCAGAAATATTTACAACAAATTGTGTGGCTGCTGGCAGTTCACGCCCCTGTTCTTTAAACATATCAGCAAAAACAGGAACAACTTTCCAAAGAATTAAAGCTGTAATCCCCAATGCAATACATATTACAATGATAGGATATACCAATGCTTTCTTAATTGTTTTCTTAATTCGGCTATTTTTCTCTAAAAATTCAGCCAATTGAGATAGAATCTTTTCTAACGTACCCGACCGTTCACCAGCCGCAACTAAACCAACATATGTTCTATCAAAAATAAACGGATGCTTAGATAAGGCATTAGATAAACCACCACCACGATCCACATCGCTTTTTACCGCATACAATAATTCACTTAATGCAATCTTAGAGGCACCTGACGCCTGCATTGCCAATGCTTCAGATAAAGGCAAACCAGCTTGCAACATAGTCGCTAGCTGACGAGTGAATAACATAATATCTTCAGGTTTAACTTTGCCGCCCTTGCCTTTTTTAACTTT
>NZ_MVDO01000238.1 GCF_002006755.1 Wohlfahrtiimonas larvae
CCGCATACAATAATTCACTTAATGCAATCTTAGAGGCACCTGACGCCTGCATTGCCAATGCTTCAGATAAAGGCAAACCAGCTTGCAACATAGTCGCTAGCTGACGAGTGAATAACATAATATCTTCAGGTTTAACTTTGCCGCCCTTGCCTTTTTTAACTTTTGCTTTAACTATTTTAAGCGGCTGAATACCTTGAGCATTTAACAAAGACCTAATTTTTGTCGGCGAGGAACCTTTTAATGTACCTTCAACACGATTCCCCAGCTTGTCTCGACCTACCCAATTGTAGTCGACTTCTTTACGATTATCTAAAGCCATAAGGATATATCCATATATTTATTATTATGGTACCGACGCCCGGATTTGAACCGGGAAGCCTTTCAGCACTACCACCTCAAGGTAGCGTGTCTACCAATTCCACCACGCCGGCAATGAACTCAAACAGTATATATTAATTATTTTTTTTGTCTGCACATTTTATGTACTGACTTATTTAACTTCGTCAATATTTGGCACTAAAGATGTTGCAGGTGCATCTAATACACTTTCTGTATGACTAGTCGCAACTTTTCCATATAAAACCATCATTGAAAAACTGGTCACAAAAAACACAACAACCATCCACTTAGTTAATTTAGCTAAAAAATTACTTTTACCTGCCGCACCAAATACTGTTCCTGACGCACCACTACCAAATGCTGCACCTGCATCAGCACCTTTACCATGCTGAACCAAAACCAAACAAATAATAGCAACCGCTACCAGAACATGTATTACTGTAATGATTGTTGTTAATACCATATTAGACCTTCAAATTTACTCTACGCTCCGGATAATTTCCGAAAACACACTCGGTTTCAAAGAAGCCCCTCCTACTAAAACACCATCAATATATTCCTGAGACATATACTGTGCTGAATTTTCAGCAGTGACACTTCCACCATAAAGAACTTTTAATGAAGGGCGAATATTATCACTTTTGCAACTTAATGTATAGTAAATAAACTCATGCACTTCATTCGCAATATCAGCACTTGCAGACTTCCCTGTACCAATCGCCCAAACAGGCTCATATGCAACGATTATATTTTTAAACGCATCAATTCCACAATGATCAACCACCGAAAGCAACTGTGTTGTAATTACATCTTTCCATTGATTACTTTCTCTTTCTTCTAAAGTTTCACCAACACATAAGATTGGTACTAAACCATTCTCTAACGCCAAAATAGTTTTTTGTGCTACCAATAAGTCTGTTTCGCCATATAATTGTCTACGTTCAGAATGCCCTACCAAAACATATTGACAACCTACATCTGCTAACATTTTCGCAGAAATTTCACCAGTATATGCACCAACCTCTTGATCAGCTAAGTTTTGTGCACCTAACTGAATTTTAGAACTCAATATTTTTTCTGCAGCTAAAGAAAGATAAACAAATGGCGGCGCAATCACAACATCATGTTGAGATTGATTAGCTGCATCTGTAATACCTGCAATAATATCTAAAGCAGTGGCTACATCGCCATTCATTTTCCAATTACCCGCAATCATTTTCTTTTTCATAAACGACCTTTATTTTCATAAATAATGCATATATATGTATTGTATACTACCCTATTGTAAGTTTTTTTTATAGCATACATAGTTTATATTCCCATAAAACCATGTAAAATGGCTCTCTTAACTTTAACCTATATGGCAGATGGACTAAATTATGATACCAAAACGACTAAAGTCTCTTTTTTCATGTGACCTTTCAATCGACTTAGGGACCGCCAACACACTTATATATGTTCGCGGACAAGGCATTGTTTTAAATGAGCCATCTGTTGTTGCCATGGAAAAAGACAAAAAAACAGGCCGTGAAAGAGTTGCTGCTGTTGGTCATGAAGCAAAACGTATGCTAGGCAGAACACCAGATGGGATTGAAGCGTATCGCCCACTCAAAGACGGTGTCATTGCTGATATTGAAAGAACTGAAGATATGCTAGGTAGCTTCATTGGTCGAGTCCTACAAAAACGTGCTTTTGTTCGTCCGACACCACGCATTATTGTTTGCGTACCTTCAGGTGCAACACATGTAGAAAAAAGAGCAATTAAAGAAGCTACTGAAACGGCTGGAGCATTAGAAGTTAAATTAATTCCTGAACCAATGGCTGCTGCACTAGGCGCTGGCATTCCTGTTCATGAAGCCACAGGATCAATGATCTTAGATATTGGTGGCGGTACATCAGAAGTTGCAGTCATCTCACTAACAGGCATTGTGTATGCTAACTCTATCCGCATTGGTGGTGACCATTTTGACGAAGCAATCATTCAATATGTCCGCCGTAATTATGGCATGCTAATTGGAGAACCTACTGCCGAACGAATCAAACAAGATGTGGGCACAGCTTATCCATTGAATGAAGTTTTAGAAACTCAAGTCCGTGGCCGTAACCTAAGCGAAGGTATTCCTCGCACATTCACATTAACCTCAAATGAAATTCTTGAAGCCTTAATGGAACCATTACAAGGGATTGTAAGTGCAGTACGTCTTGCTCTTGAACAAACCCCACCAGAGTTAGCTGCAGATATTTCTGAACGAGGCATTGTCATTACAGGTGGTGGCGCTTTATTACGTAACATTGACAAACTGATTGCCGAAGAAACAGGTTTAGATGCAATTATTGCTGATGATCCTCTGACCTGTGTTGTTCGTGGTGGCGGTAAAGCCCTAGAAATGCAAGGTCTTTATGGTTTAAATGCATTTGCACTCGAATAAACTTGAATGCGCACTGTATCAACACCAAAGAAACAATGGTTACCGAATCAGAGTATCATTACCATCAAAATGGTTTTGGCAACTCTTCTTTCGGTAATATTGCTATATGTTGATGCTCGAACAGATTATACAAAACCTACCAAAACAGCTGTCAATACAATCATTCACCCAATCAAACTATTGGCAGAATTACCAAGTTCTGCAGGTAAACACTTAAAAATATGGTTCAGTGACAAAGCGGAATTAATCGAT
>NZ_MVDO01000239.1 GCF_002006755.1 Wohlfahrtiimonas larvae
CTGAACGAGGCATTGTCATTACAGGTGGTGGCGCTTTATTACGTAACATTGACAAACTGATTGCCGAAGAAACAGGTTTAGATGCAATTATTGCTGATGATCCTCTGACCTGTGTTGTTCGTGGTGGCGGTAAAGCCCTAGAAATGCAAGGTCTTTATGGTTTAAATGCATTTGCACTCGAATAAACTTGAATGCGCACTGTATCAACACCAAAGAAACAATGGTTACCGAATCAGAGTATCATTACCATCAAAATGGTTTTGGCAACTCTTCTTTCGGTAATATTGCTATATGTTGATGCTCGAACAGATTATACAAAACCTACCAAAACAGCTGTCAATACAATCATTCACCCAATCAAACTATTGGCAGAATTACCAAGTTCTGCAGGTAAACACTTAAAAATATGGTTCAGTGACAAAGCGGAATTAATCGATACTATTAATAAATTACAAGATCGCCAATATACATTAGAATTTGAAGTTCAAAAAAATGCTTCATTGCTTGCTGAAAACCGTAGGCTACGATTATTATTACGTTCCTCTAATAATCTACAATATCCATCTATCATTGCTGAAATTATTGCAACCAACACCAATCCTTATCGCCATATTGTTGAGCTAAATAGAGGTGTTCAAGATTCCATAAAAGTTAATCAACCAATTATTGATACATCGGGAGTTGTGGGGCAAATCATAGATGCCGGTCCACTCTCTAGCCAAGCCCTATTGATCTCTGACCCACAGCACATTTTTTCCATACAAGTTAATCGTAATGGCATCAGAGGTCTAGCCCAAGGCACTGGTAGTTTTCAATCTTTGAATATTTTAAATATTCCAATTGAAGAAGATATCAAAGTAGGAGACCTACTAATTTCATCCGGTTTAGATCAACGTTTCCCTCAAGGCTACCCTGTTGCAGTTGTTGATAGCATAGAACATGATCCTACAAACCATTTTGCAAAAATTACCGCTAAGCCTACTGCTGAATTAAATAAAATCAGAGAAGTTTTAGTATTAAAATCTATCATTGCTCAACCACCAGCAACAACAATCAAAGAGGTGGCACCATGAGATATTATATTGCTTTATTCATTTCTATATTATTGGGCTTAACATTAGAGCTGATCTCTTTATCAAACTATTTAGAGCCATTTCGTCCACATTTTTTATTGATGATTGTACTTTTCTGGCTCTATTCCACAAAAAAACAATTCAGTATTGGTTCAGCATGGGCAGTTGGAATTTTAATGGATATAGCACTTATTTATCCACTAGGTATCAATGGCCTAACATTTGCTATCACTGCCTATATTACTAAACGTAATAATAAATGGCTATCACGCCTTTCCATTACTGAAATTTCAGCTGCTTTTGCTGGATTTTATATATTACAAATTGTATTATCCTTAGTTATCAACAATATGATGGGGCAAACCACTGGCTTTAACTTTTGGGTTTTTGGCTCAGTCGTTTCCTCTACATTACTTTGGCCTTTAGTATATACATTGCTCTATGAACTTTGTTATATCCTTAAAATCACCTCAAGATAAATAGCTATGTCATTCTTTTCACAGACAATTGAGCGCAAGAAAAAGAGCAAAGCACAGCTACAAAACATCTTTCGCAATCGAACATTCATTGTTATCTTATTAATATTAGTATGTTTTAGCTTACTATTAACACAACTTTTTCATTTACAAGTTAATTTACACAAAAAATATTCCACACTTTCTGATTCTAACCGAATTCAACTCATTCCTATGCCTCCAACACGAGGACATATATTTGATCGTAATGGTGTTGTACTTGCTACTAATATTCCCTCATTCAACCTCACCATTACACGGCAAAATATTTCACGTCCTGTCGATGAAATTATTCAAACTTTATCACAGTGGATTCCTATTTCTGAACAAGAAATTAGCAAATATCAACGCATCGATCGTGTTACATCACGTCAAACAGCTGTCCCCATCAAAGAACAATTAACAGAAGAAGAAATCAACACTCTTGCTGTGAACTTATACCAACTAGATGGCGTAGAAATTTCCTCTCAACTCACACGCTTCTATCCTGAATTGAATAGCGCCGTTCATGCATTGGGATATGTTGGCAGAATTGATACTCGTGACCTCAAAGATATCGAAGAAAAAAACATTCAAAATCAATATTTAACACTTACTCATATTGGCAAAAAAGGTGCCGAAAAAAGCTTTGAAGATATTTTACGTGGCACAATGGGATTTGAAGAAGTTGAAACCAACTCTAGTGGCAGGATCATTAGAAGATTAGAACAAACTCTCCCCACACCTGGGCAGGATATTTATTTAACATTAGATATTCGACTACAACGTGTCGCAGAAGAGATCTTAGGTGATCATACTGGTGCAATCGTAGCATTTGATCCTAAAACAGGGGAAGTTCTCGCTTTTGTTTCTAAGCCTGATTACAATCCGAACTTATTTGTCAATGGCATTAGCCATACAGACTTTAACAACCTAAACAATGACCCAGAAAAACCCTTTTTAAATCGTGTGATGCAAGGGCGCTACCCTCCTGGCTCTACAATCAAACCCCAAATTGCATTAGCGGGATTAGAACAAGGCATCATTACACCAACATCCACAGTCACTTGCCAAGGCTTTTATCAAGTACCAGGCAGCCAACATAAATTTAGAGATTGGCGTAAATGGGGACATGGAAAAGTTAATCTATATTTATCACTTGTACAATCATGTGATGTTTATTATTACGACTTAGCGTACAAAATGGGCATTACACCAATGACTGATTATTTAAAACAGTTCTCATTAGGAACACCAACAGGAATCGATTTATTAGGCGAAAGCCAAGGTGTATCCCCAACACCTAGCTATAAACGTAAAACCTTTAATCAACCATGGTTTGATGGTGAAACAGTAACAGCAGGTATCGGACAAAGTTATTGGTTAACAACACCTTTGCAAATTAATCAAGCCACAACAATTATTGCACAAAAAGGTCAAGCCTTTGTACCCCATATTTTAAAAGCAACACGCAATCCTGCAACCCAAGAACTAACACTCAAAAAACCAGTACCTATCGCACCGATTAATGTCAGCAAATCTGAATATTGGCAAGGTGTGATTGATGGCATGATTGGCGTCGTCCATGGCAATCAAGGCACTGCCCGACGCATAGCAAAAGGAATTAACTATCAAATCGCTGGCAAATCAGGCACAGCCCAAGTTAAATCTATAGCGCAAAATGCTGTCTATAATAAGGAAACTCTAGCCAAAAAACATCATGATCATGCATGGTTTACAGCATTTGCACCAGCAGATAACCCCTCCATTGTCGTGACAGTTTTCATAGAAAATGGCAATTCAGGTTCAGGCGTCGCTGCACCCTTAGCCAAAGAAGTCATTAACGCATGGATATCTGACTTTAAAACACCATTACAAACACCATCCACAAATACTCGGGCAGGTGAATGATGATACATCCTTATGATATCAATCAGCCCCTCAAACCCAAAGGGCTATTAGCACTCTTCCACTTAGACACAACTTTATTTTTATTATTACTAGCAGTTTGTGCTTGTGGGCTCACCATTTTATATAGTGCCTCAGGCGGGAACTTTTCAGTGGTACAAGCACAAGCTGTGCGCATGGGTATTGGTATATTTGCAATGCTAATATTAGCCTTTACCCCTCCTTACATTATTAAAAACCTAACACCAATCTTTTTCACCATCAGTATCATATCCTTAGTTCTGATTTATTTTATAGGTGTTGAGGTTAATGGTTCTCATCGTTGGTTAGATCTAAAAATCATTCGTTTTCAGCCCTCTGAGTTAATGAAATTATCTGCACCAATGATGGTTGCTTACTACCTAAGTAATCGCAATTTACCACCTAGTTTTTTTGTTATTATAACGGCATTCATTATAACCATAGCACCCTTTGTCTTAGTACTATACCAACCTGATTTAGGAACAGCATTGCTGATTTTATTTGCGTGCATTACTGCTATATTTTTCAGCGGACTTCAATGGCGATATATTATTTTAGCCATCATTTTAA
>NZ_MVDO01000024.1 GCF_002006755.1 Wohlfahrtiimonas larvae
TTTTATTAAAGTGGATTTACCTGAGCCTGAAGGACCACAAACAACCACAACTTCTTTTTCTGCAATGTCTGCAGTACAATTATTCAGTACTTTAAAATTACCGTAGTATTTACCTACATTTTGGAAATGAATCATATTTTGTTCCTTGATTGAATATAACGTACGCCACTTGAAACAGAGAAGCAGATAACAAAGTAAATAAAGCCTGCAAATAAAATAAATTCAGTTTTGTAATCATTGTTATAGCCAATGATATCTGTCGCACGGAAGAAATCTGTCAAACTAATAATATAAACAAGTGATGTATCTTGGAATAAGATAATGCCTTGTGTTAGTAATAATGGCACCATATTTCTAAAAGCTTGTGGTAAAATTACATAGCGTAATGCTTGTGCACGGGTCATGCCTAATGCTAATGCGGCTGAGTTCTGTCCGCTTTTAACGCTAGAAATACCAGCTCTGATAATTTCTGAATAGTAAGCAGCTTCAAATAATGAAAAGGCAACCATTGCAAGTACTAAACGAAAGCTAGTATTAGAACCATCTAATCCAAAAACTTTCTGCATTCCGGGGCCTATAATGAGATAGAACCACATTAATACCATGATTAATGGGATTGATCGAAAGGTGTTGACATATAATGCTGCAAACCATGCAAAAGGTTTTGGCATGAATAAGCGCATAATCGCAAGTATAGTTCCCCAAATAATGCCAACAGCAACAGCAACACCTGTCACTTGTAGTGTTACCCATAACCCTTTGAGTAAGGTTGGATAAGTATCAGCCAATACAGAGAAAAAAGTATATTCACCCATATCAATGACCTCCCGAAATTAAGCCAGGAATTTTAGTTTTGACTTCAATAAAACGCATTCCCCACATCAAAAGGACGTTGATGATGATAAAAATGACCGTAATTACAATGAAAGATTCATAAGCTTTAGCTGTGTAATCATTAATCTGAGCTGCTTGGCGAGATAATTCCATTAAGCCAATAGTTTGCAATACTGCTGAGTTTTTGAAAATATTCAATAATTCAGAGGTTAATGGTGGAATTACGATGCGAAATGCTTGAGGCATAATGACATAACGATAAGCTTGTGGCAGCGTGAAGCCCATTGCTAGTGAAGCATTTTTTTGTCCACCTGCCAATGATTGTATGCCAGAACGCACTTGTTCTGCGATACGTGCTGATGTAAATAGTCCTAAACATAAAATACCTGCTGTGAGGATTTGTATATGTGGATCTAAATTTTTGATTCCTTGTCCTAGGCTCTTAGGTAATAATTCGGGCCAGACATAAAACCAAAAAAATAACTGAACAATGATTGGCACATTACGTAATGCTTCAACGTATGCGGCACCAATAAAATTTAAAAAGCGGTTTGGCAATGTTCTTAATATACCAATAATTGTTCCGCAAAAGAGTGCTAAGCACCAACTCAGTGATGACGTGATCACTGTCCATTTAAGACCTTCCAAAATCCAGTCAAAATATGTTTCTGTTCCGACCGCAGATTGGAATAGAAAACTGAAATCTAAACCAAACATCTTGAAACCCCACAAATAAGCCACCGCTCAAATGCGGTGACTTTAATATGAATCATAATTATTTTTGTTGACAGATTAGACTATTGAAATGCCTTGTCATTTGGTGTTTTGAATAATTCTGTCATTTCTTCAGAAACAGGGAATTCTAAGTTAACACCGCGAGGAGGAATCGGCTGTGTAAACCATTTATTGTATAATGCTTCTAACTCACCAGACTTTGACATTTCAGCAATTGTGAAGTCAGCAACTTCTTTAATGCCTGCGTCTCCTTTTTTGAACATACATGCGTAAGCTTCTTTACCTTGAGATGTACCTGTAACCACCCATTTTTGTGGGTCGCGAGATTTAGCGCGTTCACCATACAATAAGGAATCATCCATAACAAAGGCTGCACCACGTCCACCAGCAAGCATCATGAATGCATCGCCATGATCTTTTAAGGATTGTACTTTCATATTCATGTTATTTTTCTGATTCATCTCATTGAGAACACGTTCAGATGTTGTGCCAGCGGTTGTAATAACAACTTTATTATTTAAATCAGAAAAATCTTTGATACCAGAATCTTTATCAGTCACTAATTTAATATTAATGATGAATATAGTATTGGAGAATCCAGCCTCTTGAGCACGGCTTGTGTTATGTGTCGTAGAGCCGCACTCAATATCGATTGTGCCATTATTCACAAGTGGAATACGGTTTTGTGAAGTGATGGGTGAAAGTTTAACATTTAACTTTTTACCTAGTTTTTTTTCAATATTTTCAACAATTTTCATGCTGATATCATGAGAATAACCAATAACATTTTGGTTGTTATCATAATATGAAAAAGGTATTGATGATTCACGATGACCGACAGAAATAGTACCAGAATCATTAATTTTTTTTAATACACCAGTCAATTCTTGTGCTGAGCTGATTCCCATTAAGCATGCTGATGCAATTGCTAATCCTAATAACTGCTTTTTCATAACTTCCCCTTATTCCTTTAGTATATTGTGAGAACTTATTAAAATATCTTTTTTATAGATATCTTTTAAGTTCTTATTTTTATATTACAAATAAACTACGTTTGCAATGAAAATATGTTTTTAATTTGTAGTTTACTTTTTGGTAAAAATTATTGTATGTTATTTATTTTTTCAATATTTCGACAATATTAGTGAAAATAATCACTGTTTTTTACTAGTTTTATCATTTAGATCTCAATACTTAAATTATTTTTCATAATTGTTTGTATTAAAAGAATTTTATCATAGTATTTGGCTGCATAAAATACTAATTAAAGAGTGTTTGATTGTTTTAAATAATCCGTCCATCATTTATCTGAAAATTTAGCTAATTTGTAGCATTATTTTATGTATGAATATGATAAAACAGGAGGGGCGATTTATTTAATTAAAAAAGAGAGTGATTATGATTTCTGAATTTTATACGCCAATTCGTACAATTATGACGCCAGGGCCTGTTGAAGCTCATCCTTCTGTTTTACGCAAAATGGCAACACCAACAATTGGGCAATTTGATCCATATTTTTTGAAAATTATGGATGAAGTTAAAGAGATGATTAAAGTGCCATTTCAAACCAAAAATAAACAAGCTTTTGCTGTGGATGGTACATCACGTGCAGGGCTGGAAGCAGCTCTGATTGGTTTGATCGAAGCAGGCGATAAAGTGCTCATTCCATGTTATGGGCGATTCAGTTATTTATTAGCTGAAATTGCAGAGCGTGCTAAAGCTGAAGTGATTTATTTAGAGAAAGATTGGTATGAACCTTTTCAGCAAGAAGAGATCATTGAAGCGATTCAAAAGCATCAGCCTAAAATTGTTACGTTAGTGCATGGTGAAACTGCCAATGGACAAATGCAGGCGATTAACAAGGTAGGTAAATTTTGTCGTGAACAAGATATTTTCTTTGTGGTAGATTTTGTGGCAACTTATGGTGGTATTCCATTAGCAATTGATGATTGGTGTGTGGATATTGCGATTGCAGGTACACAAAAATGTGTGAGCGTACCATCAGGTTTGTCTTTGGTGACATATAATGATCGTGTTGAACAAGTTTTAACAGCACGTTATCAAAAAGAATTAGGGCTAAGTAAAAATATTCGTAATGATAATCACATTACTAGTAACTATTTAGATTTGAGCCAACTACAACGTTATTGGGGCGAAGAACGCATTAATCATCACACGGAAGCGACTTCTATGGTTTATGGTTTACATGAAGGATTGCGCTTATTGATTAATGAAGGTATTGAAGCTGTATGGGATCGACATGCTTTAAATAATAGGGCGATTGAGGCAGGGATTTTAGCAATGGGATTGGCGATTTATGGTAATCCTAAAACAAAGATGGCAACAGTAACTTCTATCATGGTGCCTGAAGGAATTAATTGTGATGCAGTTCGAGCAATGTTATTGAATGAATTTGGTGTTGAAATCGCAGGGTCATTTGGCTCATTGGCAGGCAAAGTTTGGCGAATTGGTAATATGGGATTCAGTAGCCGAAAAGAGAATGTATTGCATGTGTTGGCTGCATTTGAAGCAGTTTTGTTATTCCATGGTGCAAATATTAATCCTGGTGCAGCAGTTCAAGCAGCTTTAAAAGTTTATTTATAACTTTAAGTTATATTTTTGTAAGATAGCAAAAACCCGCATATTTGCGGGTTTTAATTTGTTATTTGTCTATTAGTTGTTATGTTTCATGTTGTGATTGCCACCATTCATTCGATGTTCACCTTTTTTGCCTGTCATGTGACGATTTTTTTGATGGTTTTGCATCATTTCTGAATGTTGAGCGCGTTGCTCTGGAGTTAAGATTTGATTCATGGCATGACGGTGTTTCATCTTGCGTACTGCGCGATCATCGCGTTGTTTTTGTGCTAATTGTTTAGCTTCATCTTCATTGAATTTAGGGTTATTGTAGAATTTTTCCATTTCTGCTCTGTGAGCTTCACGAGCAGCTTGATTCTCTGTACGTATATTTTCATGCAATGTTTTCATTTGAGCACGTTGTTCATCTGTTAATTTTAACTCTTGGCTCATATGATTGTATGCTTGATCATCCATATTGTGATTTTTATTACCTTGATGCATTTGTGCCATTGCTGATCCTGAGAGTGCAATCATTGCGATAACAGTTAAAGCGATTTTATTTTTCATAATACTTTCCTTTTTGTTGTTAAATGATAGATGTTTTACTGATTGAATATATCTTAAAATGTAGGATGTAAAAGAGAGTGTATCTATTGTAAATGGGCGTAAATCTTTCTCTGAAGTCAATAATTAGAGCTATAATGCGATAAAGCAAGGAGAATAATGATTATGGAACACATTTTATTGGTTGATGATGATTTACAATTACAATCTCTGATTTCAGAGCTATTAACATTTGAAGGCTTTAAAGTGGATGTCTGCAATAATGGCGAAGAATGTATTGAATATATGAAGCATACAACGCCGGATGTTTTAGTGTTAGATGTTATGATGCCTAAAAAGAATGGTTGGGATACATTGCGTGAGATCAGACAAAATAATCCATTGCTACCTGTTTTAATGTTGTCTGCTAAAGGTGATAGCATTGATCGTGTTTTAGGGCTTGAGTTGGGTGCAGATGATTATATTGGTAAACCATTTGATGATCGTGAATTAATTGCACGCATTCGTGCGCTGTTGCGCCGTGCTAACGCTGAAGATATTCCGCAAGATTCTAAAGTTATTAAAATTGATCAATTAGAATTAAATCAAACACAATTTCAAGCGACATTCGCCAATGAACCCATAGAGTTAACTTATACAGAATTTTCTCTATTGTTATATATGGTAAAAAATCGTGGGAAAGCGATCAGTCGTGATGAATTGAGTCGAGAAATTTTAGGTAAACGTCATCAAGCATTTGATCGTGTGATTGATATGCATGTGAGTAATCTTCGTAAAAAAATACCAGATCGTGAAAATGGTATGCCATGGTTTAAAACCATTCATGGTTTAGGCTATATGTTTATTGAGTAATGAATGATGCGAAAATTTTTTTCCTTATTAAGTGTACGAATCTTTTTTGTTTTTTTAATTTACTGCATTGTGGTGGTTTCTGTTGCGATTATTATTCCAACGTTGGATCAACGTAGGATTAGAGAAGTACCAACAGTAGAGAGAGAAAAAATTCAACAGCGTCTATATCGTTTATTGCGGATGAAACATGGTAATCAGGGGCGATTCATTGCTATCCCGAAAACTAGTGATCCGGAATATTTAGCGTACTCAATTGCAAGTGTTGATAATCAAGATTATAGGGAATTTATTACTGCGGTTGTGGACGAAAGTGAACCTCATCAACAGGCGATTAATGCAAATATGATTATGGGGCCATTTGAAGTTGAAAACTTGAATTATCAATTTTATTTGTTATTTCCCAAATTACCCCAATCATACTATGTTAGTCAAATGTTTAGCTCGCCATCATTGCTGATCATTATGATGATGTTTGCAAGTTTGCCCTTTATTTTTATTTTAACCTACTCTTTATATCGACCAATTTTACGATTGAAGAAAGCTTCTGAAAGGGTGGCGGAAGGCGATTGGGTCACAGATCCTCAGTTGGAGAAAGGTGCGCTAGAATTTGGTTACTTGGGGCAAAGTTTTAATAAAATGGTGGCAGCATTACAAGAAGCAGAGGCAGAAAAGAATCGTTTGTTTGGCAATATGTCACATGAATTAAGAACACCATTAACGAGAATTCGTTTAACGAATGGTATGCTACGCCGTAAAGCGGATTCATCTTTAGAACCTGATATTGACCATATTGAGCAAAATTTGATTTTAATTGAAGATCGAATTCAAGCCATGTTATCGTTATCGCGAGAATTAATTTTAAGTCGTGATAAATATGAAACAATTCATTTGCCTGATGCGCTGATTGAATTATTGGCAGAAGCTACATTTGAAGCAGATGCTAATGGAAAGATCTTGAGCTATCAGGATATTCCCAATATTCAATTATTGTTGAATGTAGAAAATTTTAGAAGTGGTATTGAAAATATTTTGAGAAATGCCATTCATTATGCGCGTCAAAAAATAGCGGTTGTATTTCATATAGAGAATAATGAGTTATGTATTATCATCTCTGATGATGGGCCAGGAGTTAAATCAGCTGATTTAGAAAAATTGTTTGAAGCTTTTTATCGATCAGAAAATACAGAGGTTCCTGATTCTAATGGAGCGGGTTTAGGATTAGCCATCGCTGGTCATATGGTCAAAAGTCATCATGGTACGATTAAAGCTAGAAATGGTGAGCTAGGTGGTCTAGAAATAGTTCTAACGTTGCCTATTGTATTGGTTCAGTAACTGCCCAAATACCTACATAAGGGCGCACATTCCAGAAAGGTGCGCCATAAATTTTGCCTTGATAATAGAGTTGTGATAACGTGCCGTCCAAATAGAGCGCATTATCACAACCTAATTTTTCTTGGAAAAATTTAGCAAAATAATAAAAATTAATAGGTTTTTGTGTAATGGAAAAATATGTTATGTGATCTTTAACGCAAACACCACTGCGATATTTTAAGCTATCTGAGGTTGAAAAAAATTTTGGGTGTAATTGGCCGTTAATAACTAGCATAGGACCCGATTGCGTAGCATCAACAATATTATATTTATTCTGTTCTTTGAGAAATTCCTCAGTTTCTAATACGTAATGTTGTCCAGATTGATCTATGAAAAATACACCGTTAGGGATGAGTGAAAAGTTTCCTATTGCATCTTTGCGTGTTACTTGATTCAGCACTTGTAATCTTTCGCCATTTTCAACATGCCAACCTAGTGGTGTTTGATCTCGTCCATATATTCCCGAGTTTGTTGCAAAAAGAACCTGTTTTTTTTGTTTTGCTAATGTTTTGGTCAACCCATTGAATGATTGATAAGCCTGATCAGTATTGGGTTGTTTCCAAAACAATTGCAAATGATCATCTTGGGAAACTTCCGCAACTACAAAATCAACTTGATGATATGTCACTTCTCTAATATCTAAGGCAAAAGAGAGATTGTGTATCGCTAAAAAGCTGATGAATATATTTATAGTAGTGTAGCGGCGCTTCCAGTTATGCATAGATTATCTAGCTTGATGAATGGATTGTAATAAAGGTTTTAGTAGTTTAGGTGATGCAAATGCAATATTTTCTGAGCTTAAATCAACTTCATTACCTTGGAAATCTGCAGCTAAAGCACCACTTTCTAAGGCAATTAAAACTGCGGCGAAGTGATCGCATGCATTAAATTCTGTTAACCAAGCAGCTGATGCTTTGCCTTCTGCTAAATCGCAAATTGCTAATGCTGGATCCCCAACAACACGAACGCCCATAGATAGATGGTGTAAGTGGGATGTCATTAATGCATATTCTTTTGTTAAGGATTTATCATTAGTCATTAATAATGAATCTGACAGTTTGCCGCTATGCTTTGGTAGGCGCATTCGGATATCATTGACAGTGGCACCTTCATTTTTAACTGCCATATATTCTTTTTGTGAAATAGGCATATAAATATATGCAGCTGTAAGTTTATCATCAACCATGTAAGCAACAGAAACAGCAAAGTCAGAATTACCTCCTAGGAAATTTGATTTACCGACGATACCACTTACATACCAATATGATCTATTATTGGCTTTACCATGCACACCATCACACTTTGTTTCTACTGTATGATCAGGATAAGCATATAAGATTTCTTTTGCAATTTCAGATTCAATTTGTTTATAGAAAATTGTAAAACGCTCAGTTTCTTCACGCTGAGATTGACTGAGTTTTGCAGTTTGTTCAAAAATTTGGTTGATTAAACGGCTAACTTTTGAAACGCTTTTCTGTGCAATTGTTAATTGTGGGTTCATAAAACTCTCAAACTATTAAGATAAAATATCGTGGTTTTCTTTTAAAATCTCTAAAATAGAGCTTTCTAAATTTGGGCCACTTAAACGAAAATGCGAAGCGTCAACCCATGATGTGCCAAAGCGATTGATAACTTCTTCCAGATATTGTGAAGCTTCTGAAAAGCTATTATTGTTTGTTTGTATATGAATGCCAACATTTGGGTTCATATCTTGGATAACATGTAGAATCATTTGTACCATTGTTAATGTAACTTGTTGGCGATTACGGCCAGAAGTTGTTTTAATAAAATCCATACTACTTCGTACAGCTAATTCTGAAGCTTTTCTAATCCATTTAGCATCTTGTAATATGCCTGCTTCAATGGTTAATTTTAAAGGATAATCGCCTGCAACATCTCGTAATTTAGTTAAAAATTGTAAGCAGAGCCCTGCTTGGCGATTGACCAATGCTTGATAAGGAAATACTAAATCAATTTCATCTGTACCTGCAGCGATTGCTGCTTTCATTTCTTGTGTAGCATTATATGTATTAAAATCCCCATTAGGGTAATTAATAATGGTTGAGATGATAGGGCAATCTTCACCTAGAGTTTCTTTGATCGGAACTACATGCTGAGCAAAAGTTGTAATAGAGGCAATTTTACCTAAAGCATGAATATCTGATGTAAGTTTATTGCCATCAAAATTTAGATATAGATAGGGCATGTCAATAAGACCTATCATTTTTTGTGCAACTTTAAATTTTAATTCTTCCATTAAGCAATCACTTCGTCGGTTGTTTCTGTGTTCGATTGTTTGGTAGGTTTAATTGGGTTTTGCATTGGCCATGCAATCACAAACCATAAGGCAGTGAGTAAAAATGTGAGATAAAAGACGTATTGTACACCGAAATATCCACTAATGACTGAACCTAGCATGCCACCAATAGAAGCACCTAGAAACTGAGATGAGGAGAAGATCCCCATAATTGTACCGCGATAATTTTGGTCTGCAAATCTTGACATTAAAGAAGGCTGAGATGCTTCCATGATATTAAAGCCAAAGAAAAACAATGCAAGGCTAATGATGATTAGCCAACGGCTGCCATCAGCAGAAATTAACATGAATAGATAAGAGGCCGCTAATAGGATGATTGCAAACAAAAATAAAATTCTATGCTTGTAAAATTTCTCTGCTAAACCTACAAAAATAAACATTACAATGATAGAAACAAAAAATGTTGCTGTGTAATAGAATGCGGAGGAAACGGTAGAGATTTCTAATTGTTTAAAGAGAATGGGTAATGTTGCAAATGTCATTGTGAGTAGTAAGTGCAGCATAAAGGCACCAAAGTATAAGCGCACAACATTGTTTTCTTTGAAAGCGATTTGTGCAAGCTCTTTAAAGCTTTCTTTATGATGATCGGCTTTAGGAGGGATAGGAATTTCTGGAATATATTTAATGGTTACATAAATGCCAGCCAATCCTAGAAGTGCACATAATCCAAAAATACCATAGCCTTTTGCTAGATAATAAATGATTGGCGCTATGGAAATTGCAATACCAAAAGTTAAACCAATACTAACGCCGATAAAAGCCATAACTTTCGAGCGAATTTGTTCTCTTGTTAAATCAGTTGCCATTGCTAATACAACTGCAGATACAGCGCCAGAACCTTGGATAATTCTACCTAAGATCGCGATATAAATATTAGAGGTAAAAACTAATACTAAACTACCTAAAGTAAATAACGCTAATCCAACAATTAAAGCTGGCTTTCTACCAATTTTATCAGAAACAATACCAAAAATGGGTTGTAGTAATATTTGAGTAATGGCATAACTGGCAAAAACAAGCCCTGTTAATACTGGTGTGGAACCTTCTAAACTTTGGCTGTATGTAACTAGGATGGGTAATATAATAAAAATGCCAAGCATTCTGATAGAGAAAAGTCCCGCTAATTTAGCTGTTAGACCTTTTTCGTCCGTTGTAAATTTAGAACTTGTATTAACAGATGATTCCAACATTATTAACTCTCTATTCCTTAAATATCACAGTTGATTATACGTTATTTTGTATTGTGAGTGCAGTTTGATAAATATGGTTTTTAGATAGTTTAGTGATTTTTGTGGCGATATTAACTGCTTGTTTAAGGGGTAGCTCTGCCAATAAAATAACTAATAATTCATTTAAATCAATTGTATCTGAAGTTTCAGAGTCGATATTTGCACCTTCAATAACTACTACATATTCGCCGCGTTGCTCATCTATATGTTCTTGGTAGTGGGCTAAAAGCTCTTCTAAAGTATTGGATAAATAACTTTCATAGTGTTTGGTCATTTCTCTGCCAATGAATGCATAGCGAGTTTCACCGAATATTGAGATTGCATCTTTAAGCATTTCAATAATTCTGTGGCTGGATTCATAGAAAATAAGTGTGCGAGGATCTTTTTTTAAAATTTCCATTTTACTTTTACGGCCAGAGGATTTAGCGGGTAAGAAACCTTCAAAACTAAATCGATCGGTAGCAATTCCAGAAACGGATAGTGCTGTAATAAGAGCGCTAACGCCTGGAATAGGAATAACTTTTTGTTCGTGTTCACGTAGTGCTCGTACTACTTTAAATCCTGGATCAGAGATTAGTGGTGTACCTGCATCAGAGATAATAGCAATAGATTGATTATTATTTAATAAGGAAAGGATTTCGTCGATGCGATCAGTTTCATTGTGGTCATGTAAAGAACGCATTGGTGTTGTAATATTAAAAAGTTGCATCAATTTTGCAGAGTGTCTTGTATCTTCAGCGAAGATTAAATCGACAGTTTTTAAAGTTTCAATAGCGCGTGAAGACCAGTCCTCAATGTTACCAATGGGGGTCGCTACGACGTAACAAGTTGACATAGAGCTCTCTGATTCATAAAGTTAAGGTTTATGATTATACAGGAAATCAGTCAATGAGCGAACCGCAAATAATAGGCACATGGGGTGAAAATTTGGCGCGTGAATATTTGGAGTCTCAGGGCTTACATTTTGTGATGAGGAATTATCTTTGTAAAATGGGAGAGATTGATTTAATCATGCAAGATAATCAGACACTGATTTTTGTAGAGGTTCGTGTACGAAATACGAAATTACATGGTAATCCGTTAGAAAGTATTACAGTGCAAAAACAGCGTAAAGTTAGAAAAACAGCAGAGCGATATTTACAACAAGTGAATCATCAAGGCGGTGCGAGAATAGATGTTATTGGGATTGATACATCTATGGCACCACCTGTGATTACATGGGTGGAAAATGCTTTCTAAATTTTAAATAGATTACATTAAAAAGATGATATTTAGCAAAATGTAGATAGGGAGTAATGTTCCGATTGCAATTAAGGCATAGCCAAAAAATGTTGGCATTTTAACGCCTTGTTGTTCAGCAATGCTTTTGATCATAAAGTTCGGAGCATTAGCGATATAGGTGAGTGGTCCTGTAAAGACTGTTGCCATAGATATTGTTAATAATGTTGTCGGGATGACATTCATTAAATACTGAGCACCATCAGGATTATCACCAATTGCCATTTTAAAGAATACAAGGTATGTCGGTGCATTATCTAAGAAGGCAGATAATGTTGCTGTAATCCAGAAATAAACAACATTGATTGGTGCGCCTGTTTCATCATGTGCAAAACCCATAAGAAATTGTGTGGTAGGGTGGTTAGGAGATTGCAATATCAAAATAACTGGTGTGATGGTAAAAAAGATGCCTAAGAATATTTTTGCAACTTCTAATATGGGGGCCCAGTTGAAATGATTCTCTTGACGCAACGTTTTAGGTGTGAATTTCAAAGAGATAAATATAACGATTAAAAATGTGATATCTCTAAAAATATTTTCTAGTGCAACATCTGTGTTATGGACTTTAAAATATACATTTGGATTCCAAAAGCCAGAAATAATAATGCCTGCTAAGATAATACCTATTAAAATAAAATTAAACTGCCCTTTAATAACAATATGATTGGCCTTTAAAGGTTGTGTTGAGATATTTTCTTTTTCAAATAATTTACTGTCGATTAAGTAAAAGAGCATTAGTAAGATGCCTGAAGTGATAATGACAGGTAGCAGCATGTATTGTAGTGTCCAAAAGAAGCTAACACCTTCTAGAAAACCTAAGAATAATGGTGGATCTCCTAGTGGTGTTAAGCCTCCGCCAATATTAGCGACTAAGAATATGAAGAAAATAATAACGTGGACTTTATATTGTCTATTTTGGTTTGCTTGTAAAATTGGACGAATTAATAACATTGATGCACCTGTCGTTCCCATAATAGATGCCAGTATGGTGCCAATGAGTAAAATAGTAACGTTAAGCGCGGGGCTAGGTGCGAATGTGCCAGAAATTTGAATCCCGCTAGATACAACATATAAAGTTAGTAAAAGAAGTATGAAGGGGATATATTCGGATGAAACAGTATGAGTGAAAATTGAAACGCTAATGGGCGCACCAAAATTAATCAATAATGGAATAAAGAAGGCAACTCCCCAAGCAAAAGTAATTTTGCCATAGTGGTTTAACCATAGTTTTGGTGTGAGTAGTGGTAGAAATGCAATAGATGCTATCAGTCCAATGAAGGGAATGGTATATAAGATAGATAAGGATGAGCCATCAATGCTAGATGACGCAAAAGAAGTTTGGAATAAACTTTGTGTCAATAAAATAATCAATAAAAAAATGCGCATTACACCCTCTAAAAAATGATGTATCAAATGAGATTTGAATTTGGTGGAAAACCAGAATACGCTATATCAGAGTGATAAAAACCGTGATTCAGTCAAATAAAGATGCTAATTGTTAATACTTTACCAAATAATTATATATGATTGGAAATAAGTTTCGTAATAAGTATTGTATATAAAATGGTCTAACATAGATCGTCAGATTTTTTATTAGTAGTTTATACTAGATGTCACATTAAATTTAATATTAGCAATATTTAATTTGTTTTCATAAAGGCTTTACAATGAAATATAAAATAGTTTTTCGGGGAAAATTTAACTCGGAGGTAGATCAAGCGGATATTCTCGAAAATTTATCAGAATTATTTGATGAGTCTAAAGATGATATTTATGAGCAGTTTTTTTTATCTAAAGATAAAACACAAATATTAATTTCAGGATTAAATAATGAAGATGCTATAGAGTATAAAGAAGCCTTAGCTGAAGCTGGCGTAGAAGCTGATATTGATATAGATTTAGACTTTGAGGATTTTGAAGATCTTTCATTAGGTGGTGGCCTTGATTCCACTGTAGCTTCTAAAGAAACATTAGGTAAGCCAGATCCTGAAATTGTATCTCCACAGGTGGCAACAAAACAGAATATTCGCCATCAGTTTTTGGAACCTCAAGAATTTACCTTAATGGTGGATAATGGCGATGTTGAAAGTAATGA
>NZ_MVDO01000240.1 GCF_002006755.1 Wohlfahrtiimonas larvae
CTTTGTCTTAGTACTATACCAACCTGATTTAGGAACAGCATTGCTGATTTTATTTGCGTGCATTACTGCTATATTTTTCAGCGGACTTCAATGGCGATATATTATTTTAGCCATCATTTTAATTGGTATTGCCCTACCTATAGTTTGGGAGTTTGGGCTTCAAGATTATCAGAAAGGTCGAGTATTAACACTTTTAGATCCTGAATCCGATCCATTAGGTAAAGGCTACCAAATCATCCAATCTAAAATCGCCATTGGATCTGGTGGAATGTATGGCAAAGGATGGCTTAATAGTACACAAGCCTCTCTCAAATTTTTACCTGAATCATCAACTGATTTTATCTATGCGATCACAGCCGAAGAGTTTGGATTTGTTGGAATTACTATCTTGTTAAGTTTATACTTATTAATCATCTTAAGAGCTTTTTACCTAATCAATAAAGCACAAGACCCTTTTAATAAGTTGATTGGCGCAGCAATTACTTCCTGTTTTTTCTTCTACATTTTTGTCAATGCTGGTATGGTAAGTGGGCTACTTCCCATTGTTGGCGTACCATTGCCATTTATTAGCTATGGTGGAACCTCCATTGTGACCTTGTTCCTATCATTTGGTATAATAATGAGCATATTTGCCCACCCTGAGCCTAAAAAAGAAAAGGAATACACTACGTGAAACGACTACATCCATGGTTAGCCTGTTCAACAATCCTATTCATGTCAGCTTGTACAAGCAATTCTACTGCGCCACAACAAACGACCAATTACAATACGACCGCCACTTATTCAGAGAGAGCAGAAACAAATCTTGCACAACGCCCTGATGTCATCAATTTTATTGACAAAACCCATAAATCAACTGGCATTGATAAAAAATGGCTCACAAATACAATGAATAAAGCATCCATTAAACCCACTATTATCGATGCAATGAATCGCCCTGCTGAAAAAATGAATTGGGGTCGTTATCGTCCAATTTTTATGACAGAAAATAGAATCAAAGGTGGCGTTGACTTCTATCATCAATACCAATCAGCCTTATTACGTGCAGAAGCAGAATATGGCGTTTCCGCTGCTGTGATTACCGCCATTATTGGTGTAGAAACCAGCTATGGTGCTAATCGTGGTAATTGGGCAGTGGTAGATGCATTATCTACACTTAGCTTTGAATATCCTCGTCGAGCAGACTTTTTCTCTAATGAATTACAAAAATTCTTAAATATTGCTTACAAAATGAACCGAGATCCATTCAGTTTCAAAGGATCTTATGCTGGTGCAATGGGTTATCCACAATTCATGCCCTCTAGCTATATGGCTTATGCCGTTGATTTTGATGGCGATGGTATTAAAGATTTATGGAACAACCCCGTAGACGCTATTGGCTCTGTTGCTAACTACCTTGCTAAACATGGATGGCAACGTGGCGGACAATTAGCCTCACAAGTTTCGGTTACAAACCCGCAAGCTGTAAGCAGCTATTTCCAACGTGGCCCTGTTCGTCCTCCTAAAACCAACTTATCAACATTAAAACAACTAGGTGTTCAATCATCTATTAATACCAGCACCCCTGTAACATTAATGCAATTTGAAGTAACACCTAACCATTACGAATATTGGATTGGATTTTATAATTTTTATGTCATCACACGCTATAACCATTCCAATATGTATGCACTCGCAGTTTCTCAATTAGCCAATGCTATCAACGAAAGAAAATAACTTATGCCTAATCGTAATATTATCTTATTAGTCATTTTTTCCCTCTTGATCGTTGGGTGTGGTAGTAAGACTAAGAATAAAGCATCCAAACATGGTGCTGTCCCTAAAGAAGAACCTGTCAGTAAATATGGTAACCCTAAAAGCTACAAAGTTATGGGGGAAACTTATAAAGTCAAAGAAACATCTAAAGGCTATAGCGAGGTTGGTATTGCATCCTGGTATGGTAAAGATTTTCATGGCAAACGTACATCTAGTGGAACACCATATAATATGTATAGCTATTCTGCTGCCCATAAAACATTACCAATACCTACCTATGTCAAAGTTACTAATCTAGAAAATGGTAAAACTGTTAATTTACGCGTCGATGACAGAGGTCCTTTCTCCAAAGGCCGAATCATTGATCTGTCTTACCAAGCTGCAAAAGATTTAGGCGTCATTGCTAAAGGAACAGCTAAAGTTAAAGTTGAGGCATTAAAACCTTATCAATATCTCAATGGCAATAAAGCAGCTTATGGGCATACTTATACGCCTGATGTTTCTTTCTCTGATTCTCGTGGTGATAAAATTGAAGTCACAAATGAAGCAGCTTATGTGCCGCCACCTACCTATCAAAATAGTGGTACATATACTGTTCAACTGAATGCATATAGCAGTGAGTATAATGCAGCCAATTACCAAGACCAAATTAGACAAACTTACAATTTACCCGCAGAAGTACATTATGATGGTCAGTTTTACCGAGTAATTGTTCACCGTTATAATACACAATACGATGCAGAAGAAGCCGCTTTTTCATTTAAGAATCAAGGGCTATCTGCTAAAACTTTTAATCTTCAACCATAAAGTATAGAGTAGTTTTATGAAAAAAATTCTTTTAGTATGCCTTTCAGTTCTATCAACAAGTGGGGCTGGTTTTGCGCAACAACTACCACCTATCCCCGTGAGTGTGCCTGTTAAAGCTTGGGTAATCATGGATTATGACACAGGTGAAATCTTAGCTGATTATAATGGCCATCAGCGTTTAGAACCTGCAAGTGTCACCAAAGTGATGACAAGCTATTTAGTCGCTGAAGCTATAGAAAAAGGCGTAATCCAAGAAGATGCACAAGTCACTATTTCTCCTTATGCACAATCGCAGGAAGGCTCTCGCATGTTTGCAGAAGCGGGCTCTAAAATTACTGTTCATGATTTAGTCTTAGGGCTCGTCATTCAATCAGGTAATGACTCATCTATTGCACTCGCTGAATACCTCTACGGTAGCGAATCTATTTTTGCAATGGAAATGAATAAAAAAGCACAAGAATTGGGCATGAAAGATAGTAACTTTATGAACGCATCAGGCTTACCTCATGCAAATCATTATAGCAGTGCTTACGACTTAGCAATATTATCTCGCCACTTAATTAAAGATTTCCCAGAGCATTATAAAATCTATTCCCAAAAATCTTTTACATGGAACAACATTCTACAAAAAAATCGTAATACACTATTATGGACAGACCCCAGCGTAGATGGCATTAAAACAGGCCACACCAATTCGGCAGGTTATAACCTTGCATCAAGCGCAGTTCGTAATGGGTTTAGGGTTATCGTTGTTGTACTTGGTACCAACAATGAAAAAGAGCGAGCTCAATTATCCACAGAGCTTCTTAACTATGCTTTTCTTAACTTTGAACACAAGAAATTATATGATCAGAATCAAATAATCTTAGAATCACCTGTACATGAAGGTAATGCAGATTATGTGAAATTAGTATCAGATCAAAACATTTATGTAACATATCCGCGTGGTCAATATTCGGAATTAACATCATCTGTTGAAGTTCAAAAACCATTATTAGCACCGATTGAAAAAGGCGCCCCCATAGGTAAATATATTGTTAAGAACGGTAATAAAACAATCTTAACAGCACCATTGTATGCAGAAAGTACCATTGAGGAAGCGAGCTTTGTAAAGCGCTATTGGGATAAGTTTAAATACAAATTCCAGCACAAATTTCAAAAGGTTAAAACACAGTTATTTTAGTATTCAACCCAATCAGCTGTAGTAAAAGAGTAGCATTCGAGTATAATATCGAACTTTAATATTTTTACTTTACACTGACAATCATCCCGGAGAGATTGAAATGATCGACAAGATTAAGGCATTTTTGCAATCACATAACATTGTAGCATCTGAGATTATCTATAATCCTAGCTATGATGCGCTATATGAAGCAGAAATGGATCCATCATTAACTGGTTTTGAGAAAGCAACCTTAACAAATTTAGGTGCGTTGGCAGTAGACACTGGTATTTTTACTGGTCGTTCTCCAAAAGATAAATTTATTGTTAAAGATGCAACAACTGAAAATACTGTTTGGTGGAATGGCACTGGCGGTGTAAAGAATGACAATGACCCTTTATCACAAGAATCATGGTCAGCCTTGAAAGACGTTGTCACAACTCAATTAACCAATAAAAAACTATTCATTGTAGATGCTTTTTGTGGTGCGAATAAAGACACACGTTTAAGCGTGCGTTTTATCACTGAAGTTGCATGGCAAGCTCATTTTGTAACAAATATGTTCATTCGCCCAACGGCTGAAGAGTTAGCAGAATTTGAGCCTAACTTCACAGTTATGAATGGCGCAAAATGTTCTGATCCTAATTGGAAAGAGCATGGCTTACACTCAGAAAATTTTGTAGCTTTCAACTTAACAGAAAATATCCAATTAATCGGCGGTACTTGGTACGGCGGTGAAATGAAAAAAGGCCTATTCTCTGTAATGAACTACTTATTACCATTAAAAGGCATTGCTTCTATGCACTGCTCTGCTAACGTTGGCAAAGATGGTGATGTTGCAGTATTCTTCGGCCTTTCTGGTACAGGTAAAACAACATTATCTACAGATCCCAATCGTGAATTAATTGGCGATGATGAACATGGCTGGGATGATGATGGTGTATTTAACTTTGAAGGTGGTTGTTATGCAAAAACTATTAACTTATCTGCAGCTGCCGAACCTGAAATCTATGGTGCAATCCGCCGTGATGCATTGTTAGAAAATGTTGTTGTATTAGAAGATGGTACTGTTGATTTCAATGATGGCTCAAAAACTGAAAATACACGAGTTTCTTATCCTATCAACCACATTGAAAATATTGTCGAACCTATCTCTAAAGCAGGTGCTGCAAAGAAAGTTATTTTCTTAACAGCAGATGCATTCGGTGTATTCCCACCTGTATCTAAACTAACACCTGAACAAACTCAGTACTACTTCTTATCTGGCTTTACCTCAAAAGTTGCAGGTACAGAGCGTGGTATTACTGAACCAACACCAACATTCTCAGCATGTTTTGGCGCAGCATTCTTACTACTTCACCCAACTCAATACTCAGATGTATTAGTTAAGAGAATGCAAGAATCAGGAGCAGAAGCATACTTAGTTAACACCGGCTGGAATGGTACTGGCAAGCGTATTTCTTTGAAAGATACACGCACAATCATCAACTCAATTTTGAGTGGTGAAATTGATCAATTACCAACAGCAACATTGCCAATTTTTAACTTAGAAATGCCAACAGAATTACCAAATGTTGATGCACAACTATTAGACCCACGCAAAACCTATACAGCTGAATCTGAATGGGAAGTTAAAGCAACAGATTTAGCAGAACGTTTTGTTAATAACTTTGCACGCTATACAGATACAGATTTAGGTGCATCCTTAGTTGCAGCAGGTCCTAAGAAAGACTAATTTTAGTTTTTTTTAATAAAATAAAATCCCATAATCTGAGAATTATGGGATTTTTTTATAGCCTAATTTTTAGTGACTATTTTCTAAATCTTAAGACTTTAAATTGTGAATTTTCATTCATTAAGTCCATTTGTAAAGAAGTTTTTTTTGCCAAAGATTCAATCTTTAAAAAACGATTCATCACAAACCAAGCTTCACCTTTTTTAGCCAATAAACGTTCAGTTGCTGCTAAAAAACGAATGGTTAAATTTTCAGAAGTTTCAAACCCCTGATGAAAAGGTGGATTACTCACAATCAAATTAAACTTTTGTGATTCAATCGTACGCGCACAATCATCTAATATCACTACACCATTCACATTATTTTGTGTAAAGTTAAATTCACACAATGTTGTCGCCGTAATATTATTATCCGTCGCAATGAACTCACTGGATACAAAAGTTTTGGCAAGCAGCAATGAAATTAAACCATTGCCACATCCCATATCTAATACTTTCTCAAAAGTTTGATGATCATAATGCTGACACACTGTTTCACATAAGAACAAACTGCCCTGATCTATTTTGTCTGCACCATAAATCCCTGCTTTACTCGATAGATTTAAAGACAATTCATTCTCAATAGATTTTACAACTGTATAATCACGATCCTCAATTTGATCAATCTGTGGATTAATCAAAGAAAACTCTGCAATTCTCAACCCTTTGCCCAATAGCTCTTGCTCAACCAATTCACCAAATGCTTTCTCAATTTTCTTGAAAGTATTCTTAATACCTTCATCATTAAAACCCACACAAATCAATCTACCTTTGGATTTTAATATGCGCATTGCTTCACGAATCCAATGATTCAATAATGCTTTAGCTTTTGGCACTCGCAAATAAACAATATCAAAACTTTCATCATGATATTGTGTGCAATCATAATCTGATAAATTGACAATGTTATATTGCTTTAAATAATCTGCAATCTCGATGCGATTAGTGATAGATTCTGTGGATGTAATCAAAATGGGATGATCAGAAACATCATAATTTTCATCCACAAACCATAATGATTTTAAATCTGAGTATTTTTGTGCAACATTAGACAATGCACTGAATGCTTCACTCACGCTACAAACTCCTCAATCTCAGCATCTGTTAATTCTCGATAATCGCCTTCAGCTAAATCACCTAAACTGATACTCCCTATACGATCACGATGCAACTCCACCACTTCGTTACCCACAGCTTTCAACATACGTTTAACTTGATGGAACTTCCCTTCACTGATTTCTAAATAAATCTGCCGTGGCGAAATCACTTCAACTTTTGCAGGCAAAGCTTTGCCTTCATGCAACTCTACGCCATTTTCCAGTTGAGCAATAGCCCCTTTGGTAATTTCATTAGCTAATGTCACCAAATAACGCTTAAAACAATTCTGATTAGGATGTGCAACACGATGCGACCATTGCCCATCATTAGTGACCAAAACTAATCCTGTTGTATCTACATCCAATCGCCCAGCACAATGCAGATCCACAAAGGAATAATCCTCCAGTAAATCATAAATAGGCGTACCACCATCATGCGTATGACTAGAAACAAAACCTTTGGGTTTATTTAACATAAAGTAGAAAAACTCTTGGTAAACAAGCTCATCATCACAATAAAAAACTCGATCCTGAGATAGATCGAGTTGATGCTTTGCTTGCTTGACCATTTCTCCGTTCACTACCACTTTTTTACTCTTTAGGATACTTCTTGCATCTTGTCTAGAAACACCTAAAGTTTTCTGAAGAAATTGATCTAAACGCATTTATTTAATATACGCAATTAATTCTACTTCACATAGAACATCTTTTGGTAAACGCGCGACTTCAAAACATGAACGTGCAGGCAAACTTTCACCCAAATAATGAGCATAAATTTCATTAAAATCCACAAAATCTTCCATATCTTTTAAGTAACACGTTGCTTTTAAAACTGTATCAAATGATGCACCAGCTTCATCCAAAACTGCTTTCAAGTTTTCAAATACACGTTGTGCTTGAGTTTTAACATCATTACCAACTACTGCACCCGTTTCTGGATCCAATGGAATTTGACCTGATGTGAACAATAAATCTTTAAAAATTTGTGCTTGTGAATAAGGCCCTACCGCCTTGGGTGCACGAGGTGAATTAACAACTTTTTTCATCCTTAATCTCCAACTATTAATTAATCTGTGGTTACACGTAACAATTCATCAACACTTGTAACACCTGCAACAACTGCTTTGATTGCAGATTTACGAATACTATCAACACCTTCTAATTCTGCTTGATCTGCAATATCAACAGCACTTGCTTTATCCAAAATCATGCGCTCCATCGTATCAGAAATTGGCATGACTTCATAAATACCTACGCGCCCTTTGTAACCTTTATTACACATATCACAACCTACAGGTCCAAAAATTTCACCTGTTAGCTGCATGGATGTAAAACCTAAACCTTCCAAAGTTCGAGGATCAACACGTACTGGCTCTTTACAATATGAACATAATCGTCTTGCTAGTCGCTGTGCAATGATCAAGTGAACAGTGGATGCAATATTAAATGTTTCCACACCCATATTAATCAAACGCGTTAATGTTTCAGGAGCTGAATTCGTATGCAAAGTTGATAACACTAAGTGACCTGTTTGGGCTGCTTTAATTGCAATATCTGCTGTTTCCAAATCTCGAATTTCACCCACCATAATGATATCTGGATCTTGTCGTAAGAATGATTTCAAGGCAGCCGCAAAGTCCAAACCAACTTTTGGGTTCACTGGTACCTGATTGATACCTTCCAAGTTAATTTCAACAGGATCTTCTGCAGTTGAAATATTTGTGGTTGGTTTATTTAAAATACCCAAGCATGTATAGAGTGTAACGGTTTTACCTGAACCTGTTGGCCCTGTAACTAAAATCATTCCTTGAGGTTTTGCAATCGCATCAAAAATATTTTTCTTTTGGATATCAGTAAAACCCAGAATTTCAATATTCAAATTCGCAGCCGAGCTATCTAAAATACGCATAACAACTTTTTCACCCCACAATGTTGGGCAAACGCTGATACGGAAATCAATAATTTTTCCTTTTAAGGAAACTTTAATACGCCCATCCTGTGGTACACGTTTTTCTGTAATATCCAGTTGCGACATGACTTTGATACGCGCAGCAATCTGATCTCTAAATGCTTCAGGTGGTGCAAAGGCTTCTTGTAAAACACCATCAATTCTAAAACGAATACGATAGCTATGTTCATAGGGCTCAAAGTGAAGATCCGAAACACCGCGCGTAATTGCATCTGCCAAAACACCATTAATGAATCGAATAATTGGAGAGTTATCCGTTTCACTCAATAGATCAAAGGTAACAGCTGCTTCACTATTATCCTGATCTGATGGCTTTTCTTTCTCCATTTGATTAAAAAGATTTTGTAATTTTTCACGATTAACACCACCATGTGATTGAAATTGTGCCACTAACTGCGATGGTGCCACCAATACAGGTTCAATAATCGCTCGAGATTTAAATCTCAATGTTTCTAACATTCTAGAATCAAATGGATCAGCAACTGCGACATATAAAATGCCATTTTTTAAACGTAATGGAAAAATCAAGTTTTTTTCCATTTCTTCTGTTGTCAAAAAATCAGGTTGCTTAATACTTAAATCAAATGCTCGCATATCAAAACGCGGTGCATTAGATATCTCTTGAGTCACTTTATAAATTTCATTCGCTGAAATATTCAGAGTCAACAAAGCTTTAACAAAAGAGCATCGTTCAGCCTGCATTAAAGTATCTGCTCGATCTAGATGTTCTTTTGTAATGATTGATTTTGCCAATAACGCTTTTACAAGATTATTTTGCATTAATCGCGTCATTGTTAGGCTCTGTGATTGAGTGCTTGGGTTTGCATCTGTTTGTGTTGGATTTATTGCCACGCCAAATTCTCTCTATTTAAAATAAATATTCTTTCTACTCTCTTGATTATAGCTGATTATTCCTACCATAGAAATAGCTTAGACTCCCTTTCTTCTCCGTGTATAATGAATCTTATTTTTGGATGATTAATTATTAATGCTTGAGCTAACTTTTCCCGACAATAATGAGCGTCTTGCCAATTTATGCGGTAACCTAAATTCACATTTACAATTGATTGAAAAACACTTTGCAGTTGAGATTGCTAACCGTGGCCCTAAATTTAAAATTACAGGTGAAGAATCGGCTGAATCAGAAGCTAAAACTATCCTAGAACATTTATATGA
>NZ_MVDO01000241.1 GCF_002006755.1 Wohlfahrtiimonas larvae
ATGATTAATTATTAATGCTTGAGCTAACTTTTCCCGACAATAATGAGCGTCTTGCCAATTTATGCGGTAACCTAAATTCACATTTACAATTGATTGAAAAACACTTTGCAGTTGAGATTGCTAACCGTGGCCCTAAATTTAAAATTACAGGTGAAGAATCGGCTGAATCAGAAGCTAAAACTATCCTAGAACATTTATATGATTCAACAGCTGAAGAAATTTTGGATGAAGACATTGTTCGCTTAGCTTTACACAGCACACAATTTGATCGTGATGATTTTATTGAAGAGAGCAAAGACAACCGTCAAGAAGTTGTCCTCAAAAATAAACGAGGATTAATCCGTGGTCGCAGCACTAATCAAAAACATTATTTATCAGAAATCGCACATAATGCCATTAACTTTGGCATTGGCCCTGCGGGTACTGGAAAAACATTCTTAGCTGTTGCTTCTGCTGTTGATGCATTAGAGCGCCAAAATATTCGTAGAATTATTCTAGTTCGCCCTGCTGTCGAAGCAGGTGAAAAATTAGGATTCTTACCAGGTGATTTAACTCAAAAAGTCGATCCTTATTTACGTCCTTTATATGATGCATTATATGAGATGTTAGGCTTTGAAACTGTCTTAAAGCTCATTGAGCGCAATGTTATAGAAATTGCGCCATTAGCATTTATGCGTGGCCGTACGTTAAATGATGCATTCATTATTTTGGATGAAGCTCAAAATACAACTGTCGAACAAATGAAAATGTTCCTAACACGCTTAGGCTTTAACTCTACAGCAGTGATTACAGGTGATATTTCACAAATTGACTTACCAAAACATGTCACATCTGGCCTCAAAAATGCTATGACTGTTTTAAATAATGTTAATGGCATTACCATGACATTCTTTGATTCAAAAGATGTTGTGCGTCACCCATTAGTTGCAAAAATCATCAATGCATATCAAGCTGCTGAGGACACAAAAAATGACTAACCTCATTTTAGATGTGCAAAATGCCACAAAATACCCAACCATTCCAACACAAGAACAGTTAGAATTTTGGGTTAATAACGCTTTATCTTTTATTGATATTGAAGAAAATGATGTTGAATTAACCATCCGATTTGCAGATTCAGAGGAAATTCAAGCACTCAACAAAGATTACCGAAGCAAAGATAAACCTACAAATGTCTTATCCTTCCCTGCAAACTATGATATTCCTGATTCATCTGTGTACTTCATGGGAGATTTAATTATTTGCCTAACTGTTGTTAAAGATGAATCCATCGAGCAAGGTAAAACCTTTGAAAATCACTTAGCACATATGGTGACACATGGCGTTTTACATCTATTAGGTTACGATCATATTATCGAAGAAGAAGCTGAAGAAATGGAAAGCTTAGAAATTGAGATTCTAGAAAAACTTTCGATTGCTAATCCTTATGAGATTGATTAAATCTTAAATTGAACTCAAAAAAATAGCTCATTTCTTATATCGAGATGAGCTATTTTTATATGATTTATTCAACTAAAATTGTTGATTATTGCGCAATGCTTCAATTCTCACTTCCAATGGAGGATGACTACTGAATAAGCTAGAAAATTTACCTGAAATACCAAATGCAGCTAAGTTTCCTGGTAAATCTTCATTGGCATGTTGATTTTGCAATGCTTGCAATGCTCCAATCATCTTAGACTTACCTGCTAAGCGAGCACCACCTTCATCTGCACGAAACTCTCTTTGACGGCTAAACCAAGCAACAATCATTGATGCTAAGAAACCAAAAACAATTTGTAAAATAAATGAAACAATAAAGAATGTGCCGCTATTCTCAACCGCAGCATCGCTATCATCATCACTATTACCCTGCAATGCATTTGTAATAATTCCCGCAACAATGCGTGATAAGAAAATCACAAATGTATTCACAACACCTTGAATTAAAGTTAATGTCACCATATCACCATTGGCAATATGAGCAACTTCATGCCCAAGAACTGCTTCAATCTCATCTTGATTCATGTTGTGCAGTAATCCAGTGCTAACAGCGACTAAGGACGCATTTTTATTAGCCCCTGTCGCAAAAGCATTAGGATCCGCAGAATCAAATATACCAACGTCTGGCATACCAATACCAGCAGCTTCAGCTTGTCTTCTCACAGTTTCTACCAACCAAACTTCCATTTGATTTTCAGGCTGTTGAATAACATGAACACCCATGCCATGGATAGCCATTTTTTTTGACATCAAGAGTGAAATAATTGATCCCGTAAATCCAATAACGGCAGCAGCTAATAACATTGGCAACAATCCCTGTCCACCGTTTAGCGCTCCACTTAGCCCTGTCACAGATAAAATTACAGTAATCACTGCAATCACTGCAATATTTGTTACAACCCATAACATCATGCGTTTAAACATATAAAATCCCCCTAATAATTTACAGATCTATAATGGTGTTATAGTATATTTTTTCAAGCATTCGTAGCATCTTGTTGCAATGATAAATATCGGTCTCTCAGCCCTAGAATCAATGGCATCCAAATTAATGCAGCCCAAAAACTACCATAAAATGATACATGCAGGTTAATCGGCATCATTGCTAAAAATGCGACAGCAAACCAAACAGAAAATTTATTTGCTTTTAATAATAACAGCAGCACCCAACTCAATGCCAATAAATAACTTATAAAACCTAAAGTACCAGTTTGAGATAAAATTTCTAATCCATAAAAATGAGGAAAGCCTGCACCACCAATATGTACGCCTCTTGCTTCCACCGGCAATGTTTTGAATGCCTTTTCAAAAGTGCCACTACCAGAACCAATGATAGGATTATTTTTATATTCACTCCACGCAAACTGCCACAATACTAAACGATCAGAAGATACTCTATCAATCCATTCATAACTTCCTATCTTAGCCTGTTCTGTACTTTCCAATGTATTAATATATCGATTTTTAACAATCGGCAATTGAGAAATTGCACCACCAACAATAACAATTGCTAAGATTCCACCTGAAATCCATTTTGCAGATATTTTTTTCTGAATAATCATATGTAACATGATCAATCCCAAGCTCACCAATAACGTCACAACACCAGCACGGGAACCTGCAATAAAAATAGCAATCACTGCTAATAATGAGCCAAGTAACCAATAATATTGTTTGCCTGTTTTTTTCGTAAATGATGCGATCATTTGATAAAAAATAAATGGCGTTAAAGTTGCGAGCACATATCCTAAATGATAATACTGGAACAATCCCATAATACGGGCGCGATCTCGACTTTCACCCATTAAATGATAACCTGTCAACCATTCAATGATCGCATCCACAGAAATCAAAACAATATAAGCCAAAATCGCATAACGAATCTTCTCTAAAGCAGGGACCGTTAATAACAGAACCAAGCTTCCTATAAAAAAGAAACGTAAAAAATTCACAACTGTTTTCCAGCTTTCCCCCGGATATCCGCTTAACACAGCAGAAACCACCATCGGAATCACAACAAGACTGAATAACCAAATAAATCGACTATCTTTAAAATACGTCAATACCTGCTGCCTATGACGGATAAAATAATAAATCCCCCATAATGTAGTCAGAATTACTGTTCCGTTATATACGCCCATTGGAGCACTATAGAACCAAAATATCATCGAAAATAAAAAAATTACGATATTTTCTTGTGTTAATTTACTTTTTAATGCTTCAATCATTCATAATTCCTGATGCTAATAATTTTTGTGCAATACGACCAGACTCATTCAATCGTTCAAAATGATTATCATCACTATTAACTTTATGAGCCTCAATCAAATGATTTAAATTCTGCGCTATTTTACCTTTTAATCCTGTGACATCAATGATTTTTACCAAACAGCCTGCGCTTAATGATTCATAAATCATAGAAATTGACTCCGCCGTCACCCAAGCTTCTTTACTTTTTAATAGTTGCTTTGGCAACCATGACTCATCTACTACTTGAAAATCAATAATCTCACTTTTATCTAGAATATCTTTCGGTAAATTGACAATAAAATCCTGCGGTGTTCTTCGAGATGTTGATAAAATAATTTTTTTATCATCATTTTTCAATGAAATTCTGGCAGATAACTCTTGGTAAACATGGGTGTTTTTCCACTCACATGCAAAGCTTGGCCCACCAATTAAAACCAAAGTTTGATCTTCTTTTGTCGCATCCATTAATGATAACGCATTCATTGCACCTTCTGTAACTAGCACATTATCTCGTTCAGGTAAACCATCATGCTTTGGCACAATGCAGTAATCAAACCAAACCTTAGGTAATGATGGCTTCATAATCACAATAGATTTGGCTGCATATTTCCATTTGTAATATAGCAGACTAAAATGTGTACGATGCCCTGCCCCAACCACTAAGCTGTTAGCCTCTATTTTTTTAGCACACTGACCTAAGCTTTTGAGCCATTGCCATAATGAAAATTTTGGCAATATTTGAACATCATAATCATGTGGCCTTAATTTTTGTAATGCTTTTGCCAAACCTTCACTTTGTCGAAGATGCCCTATCTTCCCATCACTGATGCAATAAATTATTTTTTTCATAATCCAGAAATAAAAAAACCCTAGAAGAGTATTCTAGGGTTTTTCACAAATAATTGTTTAAAATTATTTAGCTTTAAAAGTAAGCTTTTCTTTAATACGAGCCGCTTTACCTTCAAGATTACGCAAGTAGTAAATCTTCGCTTTGCGAACATCACCACGACGCTTAACGTCTAATGATGCGATTAATGGGCTGAATGTTTGGAACGTACGTTCAACACCAACACCGTGAGAAATCTTACGAACTGTGAACGCTGAACCCATACCGCGATTACGCTTAGCGATAACTACGCCTTCGAATGCTTGCACACGCTCACGGTTTCCTTCTTTAACTTTAACGTTGACAACAACCGTATCTCCTGTTGAAAACTCAGGAAGTTGACG
>NZ_MVDO01000242.1 GCF_002006755.1 Wohlfahrtiimonas larvae
CAACTTAAAAATCAAAATGATAAACAAGTTTATTTTTATATAGCTACAGACATATCTTATGATAACCATATTCCACACAATCCTTAGATACGCAAAACCCCACATATATAATGTGGGGCTTTGCAGAAATATCGAAAAATTTATCAATCAATATGATCTTTTAATAAAGCTAAAACACCTAGTGTGCAAATCAACACTTTTCCTGTCGTCAATGTTAAATAGACTTTTTTATCTTTTACATTAATCAATGTAATATGTTCAACAGCTACAAATGAATATTGGCTACGATGAGCAGCGCCCACTATGATCTCACGGCCTGTGTCGCGATCTACCGTTCCCAAAATATTTACTGTAACAAATTTCATGTTTATCCTGACCTTTTGATTTTCTCGTTATTACAATTTATTCAATAATGTAATACACTTACTGTTCAATCTCATGATTATAAACCAATATCTCTACAAGATGCTACCAAAATAACCTTTACAGCCTATTATCACTCCACAAAAACTATTGCATTCAAGCCGCTATGAAAATAATCTCTCCCATACACTCTTCTCTTCTTGGTAAAACATTAATTGAAGCATCTGCTGGCACAGGTAAGACATATACAATCACTTCTCTTGTTATTCGTTATATTTTAGGGATTGAATTAACAAAACCATTAAAACTGAACGACATTCTTATTGTAACTTTTACAAAAGCTGCCACAGCTGAATTACGCACTAGAATTTATGATCGTATATTAGAAGTGCAACAAGCATTCAAAACTGAAAATAGTCATGATGAGTTCATCCAAGATATTTTAGCATTAATTCCTAAAAGTGAATACATAAAAGCTCGTGCAATATTAAATGAAGCTGAAAGATTTATGAGCGACGCTAATATTTTTACAATCCATAGTTTTTGCCAACGCTTTCTCAGTCAAAACCCATTAGATTCTAAACTACCTTTTGAAGCGAAGCTTGAAACATCTGATTATGAACTTAAAACAGAAGCTGCAAAACAATTCTGGCGAGAGGTTTGTTATTATTTCTCTGAGCGCTTAGCCACAATTGCTTATCCTATTTATAAAAACCCCGCCCATGTTCAAAACAACATATCACCCTTTCTCTCTATCGCAGAAAATTTAATTACACCACAAAATATAGAAGAACTCGAAATAGCAATATTAAATTGCCAAGGTAACGATGGAGAGCTAGATCACAATCAAACTCAGACAATCTTATGGGCATTTGCAACACAACAATTTTATAGAATATTCATCGCATTAAAACAAAAAAATAACTTACTATTTTTTGATGATCTTATTAATGAAACTGAAAAATTAATTACTCATGCAACACCGAAACAATTAGAAAAAATTCGCAACCAATACAAAGTTGCTATGATTGATGAATTCCAAGACACTGATGATGTTCAATATAAAATATTTTCACAACTATTTGGCAACTCTGACGATAGTACATTGCTCATGATCGGGGATCCCAAACAATCCATTTATAAATTCCGTGGCGCAGATATCAATACTTATTTAAATGCTAAACATGCAGCGGATCACCAGTATTCTTTAGGCACTAATTACCGTTCCAGCGAAAAAGTTGTTCAAGGTATTAATGAATTATTTTCACAAAGCAATAATCCTTTCTTAACCAAAGATATTCCCTTCCAACCTGTTGCAACTCCGGAACAATCTAAGCATAATTATTTAACTGTGAATGATGTACAACAAAAAGGCATTGGCATCGCATATTTAGAAGGTAACAATAATAAAGGAAATTTTCAAAAAACTTCTGCAGAATATATCACTAAACGGATTCAACAACTACTTACTCATGGCAAAATTCACCAAAACCGTGAAACTCGTGCTATTAAGCATCAAGATATTACAATTTTAGTACGTGGTAAAAGTGATGCTAGCGTGTTACTCAATGCATTACATAATGCTAATCTTCCAGCAGTCTATCTCTCTGATAAAAGCAATGTTTTTAAAAGCAAAGCTGCTGAGCTATTACATTTATTTTTAACAAGCCTTTTAGATTCTCGCAATCAAGAACTGATGAAACAAACTTTTGCCTCTCTACTGTATCAGCTTTCTCTGCAAGAACTTCATGGCTTATTAGAAAATCATCAGCAATATGAAGATTTCCTTATTGAGCGTGAACAATGTTTACAAGATTGGGATAAAATTGGCATCATTCCGATGATAGACCAATTTCTGCATCGTTATCATAGAATTCATCGTTTCAGAAATCATACTGATTTTGATCGTATCATGACAGATCTTCGTCATCTCTGTGAATTACTACAGGCACAAAGTTTATTAGCACCAACAAAAGAAGCATTATTAGAATGGTTTACACAACAAATTAATTCGCCTGATGATTCTATTGATGAGCTCAACGGTAGCAGCAATAGTTTGCGTTTAGAAAGTGAAATGAATGTGATCACGATTATGACAATTCATGGCTCCAAAGGTTTGGAGTTCCCAATCACATTCATTCCTTCCAACTTTGAAGCTAAAATAGATAAACCACCTTACATCGTAGAGCAAAAAGATGGGGAAAAAACTCTAGATTACAGCAAAAATGAAGCACAAGAACTACTTTCATTCAGTAATGAACAAGCAGAAAATGCTCGTTTACTTTATGTTGCCTTAACACGCGCTAAATATTATTGTGAATTTACACTTTCTGAAAATTTTTTATCAGGCAATAGCAAAACACCTATCAATGACAAAGTGATTTTCTCTACATTATTCAATACAGAAAAAAATGAAGCATTCTCACTAGAGCGTTTACAAGAATTACAACATATACAAATCTTGCCCATGAAGGTACAAGAAGAAGTTGATTATATCGCTAAACCTGAATTGAATAATGATCTTACCGCAGCAGTATTCACTGGGAAAATTAATCGAGCATGGAATATATCAAGCTTTACACAGCTGACAAAAGATGCACCTCATTCATATTTTATGCATGAAAATCAGGATGAAACTGATATCGAAGAAACTATTATAGATTCAACAATAGAGCCAACACCTTCAATTTTCACCTTCCCAAAAGGTGCTCATACAGGAACATTCATGCATGAGCTATTTGAACGACATAAACCACAAGATCTACTGAATAAAGAATATCTCACTAATATTTTAAGTAGAACGTTCTTTTCTGAAGAAGTGAGCAACAATTTAGATATTTGGGTGGATGTTGTATTGAATTGGTTAGCAGATATTTTCAAAAATGAATTACTACCTAATTTAACCTTTGCTGAATCTCTACAAACGAATGCTTTGCATGAATTAGAATTTCTGTTTCCCGTGAAACGCCCCTTCACAGCTGAAAAATTTAATCATTATTTACAGAATTACCGCGATTCAGAAACTTTACCACAACTAAATTTCTTCACATTGCAAGGCATGATGAAAGGTTTCATCGACTTAATCTTTGTGCACAATGGCAAATTTTATATTGCAGACTACAAAACTAACTATTTAGGCGATTCACCTAAAGATTACAATGAAGCCAATATTCACCAAGCGATGCTGGATGCTTATTATGACGTGCAATACCTCATTTATTCTGTAGCTTTGATGCGTTATCTCAAATTTAGGCTACCCAACTTCAATTACGATGAGCATTTTGGTGGAATCTTCTATCTATTTGTTCGTGGAATGAGCCATTCAGGCAATCATGGCATTTATTTTAGAAAACCTAAAGAAGAAGATATTATTGCACTGGATCAATTAATGGGAGCTGATCATGAGTAAATTACTGGATTATGCGAAGCAATCAGGTTTTTTTAATAGCATTGATTACCATTTTGCCAAGGTTGTTGCACCCGAAAATCCTCAATATCAATTGATCGCACTCTTAACAAGCCATGCTTATGGCATGAAACATACGATGATTCCGCGCAGTTTCTTATATCAATCCAATGAATGGATTTCTGATCTCAATTATGACAAAGCCCTTGAATGTGGTAACACATTAAAAACTTTGGCAAATATCAAAAGCCAAGCGGATTGGGATAAAGTTTTAAATGAAATTCAGGGCAAAGAAAATTTCCCCATCAGCGTGACTGAAGCAGGCATTTATCTCACCAAGAATCTAAATTATGAAAAGATCATTGTTGATTTCCTTAAAACCAATCAACAAAGCACATCTGATCAGCCATCAGACAAAACAATCGCCCTGCTACATGAACTTTTTCCCAAAGAAGATATTTTAAATAAACAGAAATTAGCTGCCGCCAACGCTCTGTTATCACCTGTTTCTATTATTTCTGGTGGACCAGGCACAGGCAAAACCACAACGGTGATTAAAGTTTTGTTATTGCTATTGAATGAACATCCTGATTTACATATCTCGTTAGCAGCACCAACGGGGAAAGCAGCCGCTCGTTTGAGCGAATCCATTGAAAAGCAAAAAAGCCAATTCAAAACATCACATCCTGCATTAACAACATTATTGGATAAAATTCCCAATAGCAGTACAACTTTGCATCGCTTATTGAGCTTTAATCCTAGCCAAATTAAACCAAGATTCCATTCATACCATCCTTTGCCGACTGATTTGATCATCATCGATGAAGCATCCATGATTGATTTATATATTTTTAACCTACTCATTCAGGCTTTACCCAAAAATATTCGCGTAATTATTTTGGGTGATAAAGATCAATTAGCATCGGTAGAAGCTGGCGCAATCATGGGGGAAATTTGCCAAGACATTGGTTATGATCAATCTCGCTTGGCTCAATTAGAAGCTATCATTGGCCAATCATTAACAGAAGAATTCCTGCCCAAAAATGTGCCTTTGAATAATGTGACATTATTAACCAAAAGCCATCGTTTCTCTGCTGATTCAGGGATTGGACAATTATCCAAAATGGTGAATGAACAAAAATATCGTGCATTCTTGCCAACCATTGAAAAATATCCTGAAGAGTTAACCTTCATTAATTCCCGCGATGAAAATTGGTTACAGCCCATCAATAATTTCTTGAAACCGTATATTGAGCTATGCAAAACAGAAGTTTCACCCGAAAAACTGTTCAAAGCATTGCATCAAGTGAGAATTCTATGCGCCACAAACATTTCAGATTTTGGCACAAAGTTCATCAATGAATACATCAGCACACAACTTTTTAAACCTGAAGATGATCGCCAGCTGTATCATGGTCAAGCTATTATGATTCTGCAAAATGATTATGTTAATAATGTTTTCAATGGTGATGTTGGCATCATTGTACGAGAAGATAATCGTTTAATCGCTTATTTTGAAAGTGATAATGGTGAACTGCGCTACATTCCTGTTCAGCTATTACCACAATATGAAACAGCCTTTGCCATGACGATCCATAAATCACAAGGCAGTGAATTTGATCATGTAATTATTGTCTTACCTGATTTCTCTAGCCAAATCCTAACTAAAGAATTGCTTTATACTGGGATTACGCGCGCTAAAAAGAATCTCACGATCATTGGTACGCCATACAATATTCGCCAAACCATTGAACGTAAAACTGAGAGATTCAGTGGAATTAGCTATCAATTAAGCCATTAAAAGAATTCTAATAAAAAAACCTGCTAATCATTACATTAGCAGGCTTTTCATTCATTGTAATTTAATCAGGTTAAATTACTTTTTATTCATCATGTGGATTGCTTCTTTATGAACAGACAACGCAGCTTCTTTCACAGACTCAGCCAATGTTGGGTGAGCATGCATGATGCGAGCGATATCTTCTGATGAAGAACCAAAGCTCATTGCAACTACTGCTTCGTGAATTAATTCAGAAGCATTTGCACCTAAGATATGAACACCTAAAACGCGATCATATTTAGCATCAGCGATGATTTTCACTTGACCTTCAGTTGCATCCATCGCGCGTGCACGACCTGATGCTGCAAATGGGAATGTACCTACTTTAATATCCAAACCTTCTTGCTTACAAGCTTGTTCAGTTTTACCAACCCAAGCAATTTCAGGGCTTGTGTAGATTACAAATGGTACTAAATCATAGTCAACAAATGCATATTTACCAGCGATACGATCAGCAACAGCAACACCTTCTTCAGAACCTTTATGCGCAAGCATTGGGCCACGAACCAAGTCACCAATCGCCCAAACACCTGGAATATTAGTTGCACAATTACCATCAACATGAACACGGCTGCCATCCATTACTAAGTTTACACTTGGGTCTACCAAGTTCGCAGTGTATGGCGCACGACCAACAGCAACCAACAAGTAATCAAATGTTTCGTTGTGTTCGCCTTCAGTGTTTGAATATGTCACTTTTACATCTTTCTTAGATGTTGTTGTCGACAATACACGCGCACCTAAACGCACATCCAAACCCTGCTTAGTAAAGCTACGCAATGCATCACGTGCAATTGCAGCATCAGCGCCTGCTAAGAATGAATCCATTGCTTCAAAAATAACAACTTCAGCACCTAAACGTGACCAAACGCTTGCCATTTCTAAACCAATAACACCACCACCGATCACGCCTAAACGCTTAGGCACTTCAGTCAATGCTAATGCGCCCGCTGAATCAATGATGCGCTTGCCATCTAATGGCGCAGCACCAATATCAATTGGCGTAGAACCTGATGCTAAAATTACGTTATCCGCTTGGTATTCAGAAACTTTACCATCGTGATCTTTTACTTTTACAACACGCTCTGGGAACAAAGTACCTTCACCTTGCAACCAATCGATTTTATTTGCTTTGAATAATTGCGCAATACCACCTGTTAATTGTTTTACAATGTCATCTTTACGATTGATCATTTGCGCAACATCAATGCCCACACCACCAACTTTAATACCATGTTGGCTAAAACCATCTTTTGCATAAGCAAAATGATGTGAAGATTCCAATAATGCTTTAGAAGGAATACAACCTACATTTAAACATGTACCACCCAATGAAGGTGTACCTTCTGGTGATAACCATTTTTCAACACATGCTGTTTTTAAACCCAATTGAGCTGCACGAATTGCCGCAACATATCCAGCTGGGCCACCGCCAATTACAATGACGTCATATTTTTTTGCCATGATGATTTCCTTATAGAGTGATTATAAACCCTGCCATGAGCAGGGCTTGAATCATTCATAATCAATATACGATTATAATTTAAGAAGAATTTGATTAGATATCTAACAATAAACGTGTTGGATCTTCAATTGCATCTTTGATTGCAACTAAGAAACCTACAGCTTCTTTACCATCGATAATTCTATGATCATAAGAATGTGCTAAGTACATCATTGGTGCAATGACAACTTGGCCATTTTCAGCAATTGGACGATCATAAGTTTTATGCATACCCAAGATGCCACTTTGTGGTGGATTAATGATCGGTGTAGACATCATAGAACCAAATACACCACCGTTAGTTACAGTGAATGTACCACCTGTCATATCTTCTAAACCTAACTTGCCTTCTTTAGCACGGATTGCAAAATCCATGATTGTTTTTTCAATGTCAGCCAAAGATTTTTGGTCAGCATCACGAATCACAGGAACAACTAAACCACGTGGAGAAGAAACTGCCACACCAATATCAAAA
>NZ_MVDO01000243.1 GCF_002006755.1 Wohlfahrtiimonas larvae
ACCACCGTTAGTTACAGGGAATGTACCACCTGTCATATCTTCTAAACCTAACTTGCCTTCTTTAGCACGGATTGCAAAATCCATGATTGTTTTTTCAATGTCAGCCAAAGATTTTTGGTCAGCATCACGAATCACAGGAACAACTAAACCACGTGGAGAAGAAACTGCCACACCAATATCAAAATAACCATGATAAATCATGTCATTACCATCAATTGATGCATTAACTGCTGGGTATTTTTTCAATGCTTCAACAGCGGCTTTTACAAAGAAAGACATGAAGCCCAATTTAATACCATGACGTTTTTCGAATTCGTCTTTGTATTTCTTACGTAATTCGATCACATTTTTCATGTTAACTTCATTAAAAGTTGTCAACATTGCAGTACTATTTTTAGCTTCCAACAAACGATCAGCAATTGTTGCACGTAAACGAGTCATCGGCACACGTTGCTCTGTACGGTTACCCATTGGAATGTTCAATGGTGCAGCTGCTGGTGTAGCTTTTGGTGCTACTGGTGCTGCCGCTTTAGTTGCTGATTGGCCACTTTCTAAGAATTTTAAAATATCTTCTTTAGTGTGACGACCATCTTTGCCTGTTGCAGGAATAACAGATACATCCAACTTATTTTCTTCAACCAACACTTTAACAGCAGGTGATAATTTGTGAGCATCTTCAGATGCTGCAGCTACTGGCGCTTCTTCTTTAGCCGCCTCTACAGGTGCAGCTTCACCCTCAACTAAGACAGCCAAAAGTTCGCCTGCAGTTACATTAGTACCTTCAGGAATTTTGATTGATTGAATTGTTCCGCTAACAGTTGCAGGGACTTCTAACATTACTTTATCGGTTTCTAAGTCAACAAGGTTATCACCTTCATTAACAAAATCACCTTCTTTAACGTGCCATACAGCCAATAATGCGTCTGCAACTGATTCTGGTAATACCGGAACTTTAATTTCAATACTCATGAGATTCTCCTTAAAAATCTTTGGTGGTTCTTTATAAATCAATATTAAATACTTGCTGTAACAATTGGTTTTGTTGTTCAACATGAACACTGTTATAACCAACTGCTGGAGATGCACTTGCTTCTCTTGCTACATAGCGAACTGATACTTTCTTAGACTTGTAAACATCTAAATAATCACGAACAAAGAAAGCATAACCTTGATTAATCGGCTCATCCTGAACAAAGACAATATCTTTCACATTTGGATAAGTTGCGACAATTTCGGCTAATTTAGCTGCTGGGAATGGATAGATCTCCTCTAAACGCACCAAAGCAAAATTATTCAAGCCTTTTTCTTCACGCATTTCATATAAATCGTAGTAAATTTTACCCACTGAAACCACTAATGTTTCAACTTTCTTATTCTCAAGTTCTTTCACTTCAGAAATCATTGGTTGGAATTCACCATGAGTTAAATCTTCCAAAGTATTAACTGCTAATTTATGACGCAACAAGCTCTTCGGAGAGAAACATACCAATGGTTTACGATATTCTTGTAACACTTGACGACGGAACAAATGGAATGTCTGAGCCGGTGTTGTTGGTGTCACTACAGACATATTATTTTCAGCACACATTTGCAAGAAACGTTCTGGGCGTGCAGATGAATGCTCAGGACCTTGACCTTCATAACCATGTGGTAGCAATAATACTAATCCACATAAACGCATCCATTTTGTTTCACCTGCAGAAATGAACTGATCAATAACAACCTGTGCACCGTTTGCGAAGTCACCAAACTGCCCTTCCCAAATGACTAATGAATCAGGTTCTGTAGCAGCATAACCATATTCAAAACCCATTACAGCAGCTTCTGATAAAATTGAGTCAATTACCGTGAAACGAGCATTAACACCCAGATTTTGTAATGGAACATAACTTGAACCATCCACTTGATTATGAAATACAGCATGACGATGGAAGAATGTACCACGACCAGAATCCTGACCTGAAATACGTACGCCATGGCCTTCTTTTAATAAAGTAGCATACGCCATATTTTCAGCAAATCCCCAGTCAATTGGCGCTGCGCCTGCTGCCATTTTAATACGATCTTCATAGATTTTTTGTACACGAGGATGTAATGTAAAACCTTGAGGTAATACGCTCATTTGCTCAGCTAATGATTTAATTTCATTTGCTGACACCGCAGTTTTTGGATTCTTCTGCTTATCTGTACCAAATTTTGGAGAATTTTTTAAGTATTTCGCCCACTTCTTAGTATATTCTTCATTAATCGCTGGCAATGCTGGATAACCAACAGGTTCACCTGCTTCTAATGAATCTTTATATGCTTTAGTTAGCGCTTTATATTCAGCATCAGTAATTACACCTTCAGCAATTAAGCGCTCAGCGTAAACTGCCGCAGGAGTTTTATGTGCTTTAATTTTCTTATACATCATTGGCTGTGTTGCGCTTGGCTCATCTGCCTCATTATGACCTAAACGACGATAGGAAACTAAATCTATCACAACATCTTTATTGAATTTCTGACGATAATTGATAGCCAATTCAGCAATGAATTTCACTGCTTCAGGATCATCACCATTAACATGGAAAATTGGTGCTTGAATTAATTTAGCAACATCCGAACTATAAGAAGATGAGCGTACATCTAATGGGTTAGATGTTGTAAAGCCAATTTGGTTATTAACAATAACGTGTACAGTACCACCACAACGATAACCACGAACTTCTGATAACTGTAGCGTTTCCATCACAACACCTTGTCCTGCAAATGCAGCATCACCATGAATCAATACAGGTAATACTGTATTAAATGGCAATGGTGATAAGTTTTCAGCACGACGTTCTAAACGCGCACGAACTGACCCCTCAGTAACAGGGTCAACAATTTCTAAGTGAGATGGGTTAAACATCAACGCCAAATGCACATCACCATGTTTTGTTTGTACGCTTGAAGAGAAACCCATATGGTATTTAACGTCGCCCGCACCACGTTCTACTGTACGCTTACCTTCAAACTCATCAAATAAATCTTTTGGCGCTTTACCTAAAATATTAACCAACATATTCAAGCGACCACGGTGCGCCATACCAATAATAACTTCTTCAGCACCCTCTTCGCTTGATTCATCTATTAATGTATGCATCAACGGAATTAATGCATCACTACCTTCTAATGAAAATCGTTTCTGACCAACATAGCGAGTATGCAGATAACGCTCTAATCCTTCAGCTGAAATTAATTCTTTTAACGTTTTAACTTTTTCTTCTGACGAAAACTTAATATTATCTTCAACGCTTTCTAATTGGTTTTGAATCCATGTACGTTCTTCAGTTTTAGTGATGTGCATGTACTCTGCACCGATAGAACGCGTATAAATTCGACTTAAAATTCTAATGATATCCTTCAACTTCATACGTGCAACATTTGTCAACGTACTTGTATTGAATTCTGTTTCAAAATCTTGGCTACTCAACCCATGATATTCAGGTGACAATTCAGGAATAATTTGACGATCACGAATATGAACAGGACAAAGTTCAGCAGCTTGATGTCCGCGAAGACGATACGATTCAATCAAACGAAGAACAGCAGCTTGTTTTTCAGAGGCGACAGGGTCCATCGTGTATTGCACAGCTGAATTATTCTTAATTCTTGCTAACTCTTCAAAAGATTTTTTAACAGCTGAATGAGAAACGTTAATTGTTTCATCATTTTTAAAGTCTTTAAAAAAAGACACCCACTCTTCTGATACAGAATGTGGGTCAGCTAAATAAGACTCGTACATTTCCTCTACATAGATCGCATTGGCACCATATAATGCTGACCACTGTTTAAATCTATCAATCTGTTTCATTATTTTCCTCATTTGGTTTGAGCTAGATAAGCCAATGTAAATTTTATCGTTTTTTATACAATAGTCCAATCTTTTTCATAAAAAAAACACCCCCCCATTGTTTTTTCATAAAAAACTACAAAAACTACAAAATAAAACGCTATTTTTCATACCCCTATGTCATATAGAATTTTTATATACTCTAACTACATTTTTATATATAATTATTTCGAACTTGACCAATAAAATAAATAAAAACTGAAAATTAGAACAATCACATCATAATCCTGAATTATGGTGGCAAAGATGATATTATTAGACCGATATAATCAATATAACCATCGGGTTTTAATCGGGTTTTGAATTATCCTTATAGGAGCATCCCATATGAAATTGAATGAACTTAGGTATTTTTTAGCTGTTGCAGAAGAAAAACATTTTGGTCGCGCAGCTCAAAAGTGCTTCATCTCACAACCAGCTTTATCAATTGGTATTAAAAACCTAGAGTACTCACTTGGTGTTGTTTTGTTTGAGCGCTCAGCGAGCGAAGTATTTTTAACACCAGAGGGGTTAGAAGCTCTACCAAAAGTAAAACAAATTTTCTCAGTTGTTCAACAACTCAAAGAATTAAGAGTATCTATTAACTCATCTCAAGGTGAATTAAAACTTGGCATTATCTTTACAATTGCACCTTATTTATTACCTCGAGTTATTCCTTTACTCAAATCAACTGCACCAGAACTCACTTTAAATATTTATGAAAATACAACAGATAACATCATTCCAATGTTAAAAAGTGGAGAAATTGATGCAGCTATTGTGGCATTACCAATTTATGAACCATCATTAGCCGTTGACGAATTATACGATGAAGAATTCTTTGTCATCACTCCCAAAAATCATCCTTTAGCAAATGAAACAGCTATTGACGCTTCTACAATCCATGAATATGACCCATTGTTATTAAATATAGGTCATTGCTTCCGTGATCAAGTTGTCGCACAGTGTCCAGAAATTAGCGCCAACAATAATGCGCACCATTATTCACTAGAAACAATTCGTAATATTGTGGCATCTGGTCAAGGTATTTCTGTACTACCTAAATATGCACTGATACAAGATCATTTACAAGAGCTTATCTCTTGTATTCCTTTTAAAGGTCCTGTTCCAAAAAGAAAAATTGGTTTGATTTATCGAAAAGAGTATACTCAATTAAAGAAATTAGAACTCTTATCGGAATGTGTTAAATCACTCCATTTGTAGTTTGCTGTTGAGGTTATTATGTTAGTTGACCAATTTGGAAGAACCATAGATTATGTCAGAATCTCCGTAACTGATAAATGTGATTTACGTTGCACCTACTGTATTCCAGAAGGATTTCGAGATTTTGAGGTTCCGCAGAATTGGTTAACTTTTGATGAGATTGCTCTGATCGCCCGTAATTTTACAGAATTGGGTGTAAAGCGTTTTAGACTAACAGGCGGAGAACCTTTACTTCGTAAAGATTTACCTCAGCTTGTTGAAATCATCAAAAAAATTCCAGGTGTTGAAGATCTTTCTATGACAACCAATGCCACCCAACTAAGTAAACATGCGGTAGCATTACGTAATGCAGGATTAGATCGATTAAATATTAGCCTAGATGGTTTAAGCACCTCTGTTATCAAAGAAATTACAGGTTTGAACTGCTTTAATAAAGTTTATGATGGCATTATGGCAGCAAAAGATGCAGGCTTTGAACAGATCAAAATCAATATGGTGCCCATGCTAAATATTAATGACAATCAAATTGAGCCTATGATTCAATTTTGCATTGATAATGACTTTATTCTTCGTATGATTGAAGTCATGCCAATGGGACACACTGGACAACAAACTCAAGGTAAAAACCTTTCTGACTTTTTAAGACAAATTTATCATAAATATGATTTGATAGAATCCACAGAAGTCCGTGGCGGGGGCCCTGCTCGCTATTGGAAATCTAAAGATGGTAAATTTACTTTAGGTTTAATTACACCGATTTCTCAACATTTCTGCGAAACTTGCAATCGTGTACGTTTATCTGTCGATGGAACACTATTTATGTGCTTAGGTCAAAATGATGATTATGCACTGCGTGATTTGATTCGCTCACCCGATTGTACTGATGAGGCGATTAAATCGGCAATCTATGAAGCTATCAATCTCAAACCTAAAAAACATGAATTCATTGAAGATGATACAAAAATCACTCGTTTCATGTCTATGACTGGCGGTTAGTAATACATTCAATTAATAATCTTAGGAGTTTATATGAGTCAAAAATATGGCGTAAAAATGACGCTTCAAGAACATAGCCCATTAAGTGCTGAACATCTGTTAGGTGAAAATTTCGCTGCAGAAAGATGGTTTGATACTCAAGAAGAGCGCGCTGAATTTTTAAAATCATATCAAACACCTTTTATCTATTACCGTAGAAGCGACACAGCTACATTAAACTACGAGTTATTAGAAAAATAAATGTTATTATTAAATCTTCTGAGAGGCCCATTCAATATGGGCTTTATTTTTGCCCAATCGTAATGCGATCGTTTTTACCCAAATCTTTTAAGGTTGCTACATTCTGATAACCTTGCTTCGTGAACTCAGTGCGTAATTTTTCACCTTGCTCAAAACCATGCTCCATCATCAACCAGCCATCTTCTTTTAATAATGGCCAAGATGTTTTAATTAAATGGAATAGATCAGAATAACCATTATCACCTGCGACCAAAGCGGTGATTGGTTCATATCTTACGCCATCCTCCACTAAATGCTCATCATGCTCTTCTATATAAGGCGGATTCGATACGATTAAATCAAAATCATGACCCTTAACATTACTGAACCAATCACTTTGTATAAACTCCACATCCAAAGATAATCGCTCACCATTGTCTTGCGCAACGGATAAAGCTTCCAAGGATTGATCCACTGCAATCACTTTAGCATTAGGACGATGCTTTTTAAGCGTTAAAGCAATTGCACCACTACCTGTCCCCATATCAATCACTTTATATGAATCATCACCCTGCATTTTTGATAATGCAGTTTCCACCAACAACTCAGTATCTGCTCTTGGAACCAAAGTTGCAGGTGTAACTTTTAAAGTTAAATCATAAAACTCTTTTTCCCCAGTTAAATAGGCAAATGGCATACCTGAAGCTCTTTGCTTGACCAAATTTGCATATTGAACATACTGGTCATGTTCTATTTTTTTCTCTGGAAAAGCAATGATTCGACTACGATTACACTGTAAAACAAATGCTAATAATGATTCAGCTTCAAATTTCGGATTCTCTAAATGAGATAACTCCATAACAGATTCACCAATAATATTTTGATACGTTTTCACAATAAATTTAGCCATTCAAAAAAATCACACATTACCATTTTTATACCAAATTTGCAGACAAGATCTTCCCAAGTTTGTTATGCTCAAGAATTCATCATTATTATTTTATGTAGTGCCCCATCTTGGAGTTTTTCATGTTGATTTTTCTATTCGCATTCATTGTTGTTGGCGCCTTAATTGGCTTTATGGCTGGTTTATTAGGTATTGGAGGTGGGACAGTAATTGTGCCCGTCATGCACTATATGGCAGAACAAATGAATGTACCTACAGCATTAATTATGAAAATGTCGTTAGGAACATCTTTTGCCATCATCATTATGTCAACAGCATCTTCCGCTTGGTCCCACAATAAACGTGGCACTATTTTGTGGGAACATATACCTTATTTAGGAATAGGCAGCGCATTGGGTGTTATCTTAGGTAGTTTGATTGTGAATCTTTTATCTAATACATTTTTACAAATTATCTTCTGTATATTCTTAGCTTATACTATTTATTCAATGGTTAAACCAAAGAAAAAACAGTCCACAACCATTACAACACCCAATTTCCCTCAATACATATTCATATTACTAGGATTATTAATTGGCTTTTTAGCTAGCTTCATTGGTATTGCCGGTGGTGCCATTGCTGTGCCATTACTTGTCTATATTGGTTATGAAATGCATAAAGCCATTGCGACATCAGCAATGATTGGCGTTATCTTATCTACCTTTGGTGCTATCAGTTATATATATAATGGTTGGGGCGCCGAGGGTTTACCTGCCTATTCTCTTGGCTATGTATATCTACCTGCATTTATTTGTATTGCATTGATGAGTATTCTAACTGCACCTCTTGGTGTTAAATTGAGTTATAAACTCCCTGTTCCACGAATTCGTCAAATTTTTGCACTCTTTTTATTAGTGATATTAATTCGCATGCTCAGCAGCTTTATCCTTTAACGCCCACAGTTATCGACCTCCCCCCCTTTAAAATTCTAAAAAATTGTAATAAAGATGTAACCACTATTTTTAATATTTACTATGGTTGGTCAAGATTCCTTGAAGCAATCAATATTGAAGTTGAGTAAACGCGCGAAGTTATTTAGAATAATGTGTGTTTTTGTTCACAGGTTGAACAATTGTTTAATAATTTTTACCACCAAAGTCTTACCAAGGAGTCGTATGGAAAAGCATCAACGGCCACTATCACCTTTCATGCTAGGTTCAGGCTACAAATTTCAACAAACATCTATCATGAGCTTTCTACACCGTTTAACGGGTATAGCATCTCTTTTCGTTATATTAGCAATCGGTTTATGGATCATTGCCATACCATTTAGTAAATCCTTAGCGCTCAGCATTCAAGCACTATTTACACACTTTGCATTCTTCCCATTCTTAGCGTTAGGTGTGGCATCAACGGTTTATCACTTTTGTAATGGTATTCGCCATTTATTTTGGGACGCAGGTATCGGCATCAGCAATGAAGAAGCTGTAAAATCTGGTATGTGGGTTATCGTTGCAACAGCAGTGATTACAGTTGCTTTACTTGCTGTCGGTATTTTGGCATAGGAGAAAATAATGAACTATCGTACACCTCTAGGCCGAGTTAAAGGATTAGGATCATCTCATTCAGGCGCAAAAGAATGGTTATTGATGAAAGTTTCTTCGGTCATTTTAGCTGTCTTATTTCTTTGGTTTGCATTTTCCTTTGCTTTTTTAATCAAGGCTGACTATGCCCAAGTTTTATTATGGATTGATGCACCCTTAAATACAGCTTTATTAATTTTATTTATTACTGTAGGTTTACATCATGCAGCTATGGGAATTCAGACAATCATTGAGGATTACATTCCTAAAACAGCTAAACGTATTTTCTACATTTATTTGATCAAAACATTCTTAGCAATTATGTGGTTATTAATGATCATCGCAATTATCCATGTTGCCACAAATCTTGAGCTGATGCTTTCAAATATGGATACACTTTTTTTCTAAAGCTCGATGAACATTATTGAGGACTTAAATTAATGAACTTAAATAAATATAAAGACTACAACATTGTTGAACACGTTTATGACGTTGTAGTAGTGGGTGCTGGCGGTGCAGGTTTGCGAGCAACTTTGGGGATGGCTGAAAAAGGTTTCAAAACAGCTTGTGTCACTAAAGTATTCCCAACTCGTTCACATACTGTTGCTGCTCAAGGTGGCGTCTCTGCTGCATTGGGTAACATGGGTGAGGATGATTGGCGCTGGCACATGTACGATACAGTAAAAGGTTCTGACTGGTTAGGTGACCAAGATGCAATCGAATACATGTGTCGTGAAGCAATCCCTTCAATCTTAGAATTAGAACATTATGGTTTGCCTTTCTCTCGTACGAAAGAAGGTAAAATCTACCAGCGTCCTTTCGGTGGTATGACCACGCATTACGGTGAAGCACAAGCTCAACGTACATGTGCTGCTGCTGACCGTACTGGCCACGCAATGCTGCATACTTTGTATCAACAATCATTGAAGCATCATGCTGAATTCTACATCGAATATTTTGCATTAGACTTAATCATGGAAAATGATGAGTGTCGTGGCGTAGTTGCTTGGAACTTGGCAGATGGCACAATTCATGTATTCCGTGCACAAATGGTTGTATTGGCAACAGGTGGTTATGGCCGTGCTTACTTCTCTGCAACTTCAGCACATACTTGTACTGGTGATGGTGGTGGTATGGCAGCTCGTGCTGGCGTTCCATTACAAGATATGGAATTCGTACAATTCCACCCTACAGGTATCTATGGCGCAGGTTGCTTGATCACAGAAGGTGTACGTGGTGAAGGTGGTTACTTAACCAACTCAAATGGCGAGCGTTTCATGGAACGTTATGCACCTAACGCAAAAGACTTGGCATCTCGTGATGTTGTTTCACGCTCTATCTTATTAGAAATTCGTGAAGGTCGTGGTGTTGGTCCTAAGAAAGATTACATCAACTTGCATCTTGAACATTTAGGTCCAGAAGTTATCAATGAACGTTTACCTAGTATCGCAGAAAGTGCGAAAATCTTCGCTAACGTCGATGTAACTAAAGAACCTATTCCAATCATCCCAACAGTTCACTACAACATGGGTGGTATCCCAACGAACTATCATGCTGAAGTTGTAACATTGAAAGATGGTAATCCTGATCATGTAGTACCAGGCTTAATGGCTATTGGTGAAGCTTCATGTGTATCCGTTCATGGTGCTAACCGTTTAGGCTCTAACTCATTGTTAGATTTAGTTGTATTTGGCCGTGCTGCTGCAAATCGTGCTGCTGAAATCTTAAAACCAGGTGCTTCACAAAAAGATTTACCTGAAGATAAGATCTTAGCAATCTTGGATCGCTTTGATAAAATTCGTCATGCTGATGGCTCTATCTCTACAGCCCAATTACGTAGCAAAATGCAAGATGCAATGCAGGCAGATGTTTCAGTATTCCGTATGGAAGAAACATTGAAAGATGGCGTAGATGCAATTACAGAAGCATATAACGAGTTCAAAAATATCAAAGTTCATGATCGCAGCTTGATTTGGAACTCAGACTTAGTAGAAACATTGGAATTATCTAACTTATTAGCTAATGCAATGACAACTGTTGTGTCTGCATACAATCGTAAAGAATCTCGCGGTGCACATGCTCGTGAAGACTTCCCAAGTCGTGATGATGAAAACTGGATGAAGCATACTTTAGCGTGGTTGGATGAAGACAGTGGTGAAGTAACAATTGATTACCGCCCTGTTCATACTTACACATTGACTGACGATGTGGAATACATCCCACCTAAAGAAAGAACATACTAAAGGATATTGGTTATGGCTGAGTTTAAATTACCTGCAAATTCTATTGTCAAAGAAAATGGACAATATTTTAAAGCAGAAGGCGCTAATAAGCGTGTATTTAAAATCTATCGTTGGAATCCTGATACAGGTGAAAATCCACGTTTTGATCGTTATGAAGTAAATATGGACGAATGTGGTCCAATGGTTTTAGATGCATTGTTGAAGATCAAAAATGAAATTGATCCAACTTTGACATTACGCCGTTCATGTCGTGAAGGTGTTTGTGGTTCATGTGCAATGAACATTGATGGTACGAATACTTTGGCTTGTACAAAAGCAATCGAATCCATTGATGGCAACGAAGTACGCATTGCACCATTACCGCACATGCCAGTTATTAAGGACTTAGTGCCTGACTTAACGCATTTCTATGCACAGCACGCATCTGTTCAACCTTGGTTGCAATCAGATACACCCAATCCACCACGTGAACGCTTACAATCTATCGAAGAGCGCCGCAAGTTGGATGGTTCTTATGAATGTATCTTATGTGCAAGCTGCTCTACATCTTGCCCAAGCTACTGGTGGAACTCTGATAAATACTTAGGCCCTGCTGTTTTACTACAAGCATATCGTTTCATCATGGATTCACGTGATGAATACCAAGGCGAGCGTTTAGCTGAATTGGAAGACCCATTCAAACTATATCGTTGCCACACGATCATGAACTGTACTAAAACTTGCCCTAAAGGTTTGAACCCTGCTAAAGCAATCGCAGAGATCAAAAAATTGATGGTCGCAAGACACAACTAAGATTCATTTCTTAGATCAATCAAAAAAGGAAGCTTTAAGCTTCCTTTTTTATTTCATGATGCTTCTTTATTCAGTTGCACTATAATAGTGCAATCATAATTATCAGAATGCTCACTATCATGATCAAACAAATATCACTTGCTGTTTTACTTGCATCCGCTTCTTTCAGCTTCGCCAATGATGTTTCTGATGCTGCCAAATCCATTGTTAATCGCTTAGTGATCTACGATGGCCGTTATGAAAAAATTGATTATCCTAATGGTGATGTTTCGCCTAATCGTGGTGTTTGCACTGATGTTGTAATCCGTGCTTATCGCAAGCTAGATATTGATCTTCAAAAGCTTGTGCATGAAGATATGAAACAAAATTTCAACCAATATCCTAGCCAAAGAATGTGGGGATTAAAATCTACTGATCGTAATATTGATCATCGCCGTGTGCCTAATTTAGAGAAATTCTTTGAACGTAATGGTAAATCGCTATCCTTATCTAAAAATGCAGAAGATTATAAAGCTGGTGATATTGTTTCATGGCGCTTAGATAATGGCTTGCCACATATTGGCATTGTGATTGATCAAAAATCTAAAGATGGCAAACGACCTTTAGTGGTTCACAATATTGGCTTTGGGCAAGTCCCCGAAGATGTTCTATTTAATTGGAAAATGACTGGGCATTATCGTTATCAACCATAAAATAAAGCGCAATATCAATGAAAATAATAACTATATTAAGTCTTTGTTTAACTGCATCATTATCATTTGCCCACACCACAAGATTAAATAAAATCATCGATGATACTTTTACTTATGATAATTCAGGATTGTATGCTAATGCTCTCAATGACCAGCCAATCAGTAAAAATCTCCCAAAAATTTTGCAAAAAAGCTCAATATCTAAACGCATTAAAACAACAGCAACAATACATAATGCATCACAGGAAACACTCAATTTTATTACTATAGGAATAGATGACAAACCTATTTGGATCTCTCATGGCGAAATAGATGATGATAGTTATCAACGTTATTTTGCTTTAGGTTTTGGTTTTCCATCAGAAGCAAGTGCCAATGCTTATTTTAATCTTCATATTTTGAATAATACATCTAACAATCAACTTGGTTATTTACATTGGATAACTTATAAATTTAACGATTCTATTAAAAGCTATATAATAAATTTTGGCGCAACAATAACGGAACACCTAGCACCACCATTATTCCCACTTTATAAAACGTTCAATGATACAACTGACAATACCTTCGCTTATAAATATTTATGGCTATGTAATGATGCTATAAACTGCCAGTTTCTTAAACACTCTGACATATGTGACAGATCTTCTCACATAGTTAGCAGTTATGATCTTCATACTGCATTTTCAGAAAAATGTAAGCCCTATAAACCATACCTTCCAATTGAACTTCTAGGTTTTTCATCAGAATCTGATGCTAGTATTAACATTCAGCTTTTTGATTCACCTGCTGTTCTAAAAGATAAACAAAATCATCCTACCAAGATTAAACATGATTTTTAATAGTCATGAATCATGGAATATTAACCAATGATCCAATGTAAAAGAGTTTATGAAGCCACAACAGAAAGCGATGGCTATCGAGTTTTAGTCGATCGTTTATGGCCGAGAGGCGTTAAAAAGGCTGATTTAATCATGGATGAATGGAATAAAACCATTACGCCATCCACAGAATTACGAAAATGGTATCATGCTAATCGTGACCAATTTTCAGTATTTAAGGGAATGTATTTAGCCGAATTAGAAGCAAATCGAGAGGCTTGGCTACCATTAATTCCTAAAATACAAAATGAAACAGTGACATTATTAACTGCCGAGAAAGATCCTGAAAATCAACATGCAGGTATTTTACAAGCCTTTTTAATTCAAAAGGCTCAGAAATAATTACTCTAGAATTTAAAAGTTAAACCAATCATTGGGCCTTGCTGGACAATATCGTACACATAGCCATTTTTACGATAATCCACACCAATTGCACGATAACCTGCCGTTATAGTCAGATCTTTATTAATCGCCCAATTGCCTAACAAAGCTAAATCCCAATCAGATTTGGCTTGCCCGCCACCTGCTAAGCTCCAATATGTGACAGATAAATCATCATTGAATCGATATAAGCCACGAAGCCCGGCTGTGACATCCATCCAATTCTTTTTGGTTGTAGCAGAAATACCATTCAATGGCCCACCACGCAAACCTAAATCAACATCAGCATGCCAACCACGTAAACCTAAGACAGTATCTAATCTCACTGTATCTGTTGAATAAATGGTATAGCCTGCCCCTACAAATCCGCTCATAACCTTACCTTTAGCCAAAATATGTGATGCTGGTATATTGACTGGTAATCTCTGCGTAACTTTTCCATGAATATACATAAAATCCATCAATATACTATAACGTCCCTTGCGGGCTGATCCCATAACCATCGCAGCTAAATCAACATCATTTACAATATCTGAAAAACTTGATTTTACAAAATGCGTACCAACTCTTGGATGCCCAGCATCCCCACGCACACTTGCAGCCCAAATATATGGCGCAAGGCTGAGTCGCCACTCATTATCGTTATCTATCATCTCATCCGAATGAGCAACAGAAGCCAAACCAAGGCTTAATAGCACTACTAAAGGGATTATTTGATACTTTTGTAACATGAGTTACCTCCAATATAGAATAGTTTACTCAGCACTGTCTGTTGTTCGACGTGGATAGAGATAACGCCCAGAACTAAATTCCCAACGATTATTATCATATTTATTTGGGAATTGGCTTGTCCAAGCACGGTAATCATTTGCCTTCACCTTTAAGATTATCATGTCATTGCCCGCAATATTTTCTTTACTCAAGCTTTCAACATTGCCTAAAACCACAACACGATCACCAATCACTGTGCCATCAAAATCAAAACGCACTTCTGGTGTAAAGGTAACAACAATACGTTCATTCAGTATGTTCGTACCTTGCACAGGATAACCTGAACTATTGATTGTGCGTTTAATCAGTTCCATCTGCTTTTGATTCACATCAATAATCACAATTTCACCACCAACATAAACACGCTGCCCGATAGCTTCTTTGACAGGCATACTTACCACATCATCAAACCTTGCCACTCCTTCTGCCTGATGTACGAGAAAATTCCCCATACATCCTTGCAAAAATAATATTGCAATCACTACTATCCATTTTTTCATGTTATATCCATCATTGATTCAAATAACTGTAACGACATCAAATATCTTTCTAAATTATCCTACAATTAACTTATACTATGAATTAAAAATATTGGAACTTTTATGCAATCTTTAAATTATTATTGGATCAATGTTTTTACTACTGAACAAGATAAAGGCAATCCGCTGCCTGTTTTTGTTTTAAAAAAAACATTATCACAAACTGCGATGCAAAAAATAGCAACAATGATGAATCAATCTGAAACTGTTTTCATTGAAAATTTGAATAATGATTCTCCTAAATTGCATATCTATACTCCGATGCAAGAATTACCATTTGCAGGCCATCCTATCATTGGTGCTTTACAAATTATCAAAAAATTAAAAAACTCATCCTGTACCGATAGCCTAGAAACATTAGCAGGTACTGTTAATGTTCAAATCGATCAACATCAACAAATTTATTGGATCAAAGCCCCTATCACACCTAAACAACGTGCAAGCACTTTAGATATTCCATTAACAAGCCAAATGCTAAATATTCCTGAATCACAAATTGTTAGCGCACCTCAATGGTTGAATACAGGCAGTGAACAGCTGATTGTAGAACTGAGCGATGCAAATGCCGTAGATTCTATTCAAATTAATCTTGATCTCTTTCAAAAGCATGCAACATTGTATGCAGGTAGAACAATGATCTATCTTTGGGCGAGAGATCATGACAATGTTTATACACGTTACTTATACTTTAAAAATGGGGCATTGGGTGAAGATAGCGGTACAGGCTCAGCATGCTCTAATTTGGGTGGTTTACAAGTTTTAGAAGGTAACAATAACTTTGAATGGACAATTCGCCAAGGCTGTTTATTAGGCCGTGAAAATGTCTTATTCTTAAAAGTCACAGCCAACCAAGAGATCTGGATTGGCGGACAAAACCGTTTTATGGGCAAAGGTGAATTGCTCTGGGCTGATTAATTCAGCCACAATATTCTATTTCTTAAATAATTGGCATCGTGCGGCCATCTGTGAAATGCATTGTGCCTTTATAAACTTTGTTATGCTTCATGGTACCGATAAAGAAAGAACCATCACTTAATGTGAGTTTACCACGACCATGTAACTCACCATTCACATGCTCACCATCATAAATCGCCCCATCATTTGTCACTGTTTGACCAAATCCGTGGGGCTTACCATTTTTTACAGCGCCTGTATAAACAGCATCTTTTGACTTAACTGTACCAAAACCAGTAGCTTGTGAATCTTTGATTTCCCCTGAATAAACTGAACCATCTGCCAACGTGATCGAACCATAACCATTGTCAGGCATAATTTGTGCAACTGGTTTTGCATCACCATAAGTTGAACAACCCGTCACAATACTTAAAATACCCACTAATAATAAAATCTTTTTCATCATTTCTTCCGAGTTGCAATCACACATTGATAAACACCACCAAAAATTGTCTCTTTTTGCCAATCAAATTCATCTTTTCGGCTAGCATAACTTTGAATCTCATTTTCCCACAATGCTTTAGAAAATGGTTCTAAATAATGGTTCACTAACTGTAAAATTGTACGAAAGGGCTGCCAATATTTCTTAGGTTGATGATAATCCACAAAAACTACTTTGCCATTTTCAGCAACATTATCCAACATACGATCCACAATTTTATGTTTCATATCTTCAGGCACTTCGTGGAGCAACATAAAACTACAGACTAAATCAAAAGGCTGATCTGCTTGATACAAAGCAGCATCAGAAGCAATCACCTTAGCTTGGCTAAAACTATTTAACTTTCTATGCGCTTGCTCTAGTTGCACTGGCGTACAATCTGTTAAATGAAACTCGCCATCCTTCCCTACTTTATTGGCAACATCCACAACCAACGATCCATAAACGTGTGCCACTTGCCAAACGCGCATACCAGGTTCAATTAAATCCAAATAACGATTCATCAATCGCCCTGCATTTAAAAACAATAAACTCCAAACTGTAGCATCATGATCTAAAAAACGAACATATTTAGGATTCACATAAGCCCAATCGTAAACTTCTTTTAAATATTCAGGAATATTTTCCTCTGCACATTCAACTTTCACCAATTCTCGATCAGTTTCATTCTTATAATGTTCTATCATTATTTTTCCTAAATTAACTGTGACATTAATTTTTACCTAGGATGATTATAACGAATAATTTTAATGCTTATGATTTATCTATATTTTCTCTTACACATGAATAAACTGCGTACGATGATTTAACCAGCGCTTGATCAAGCCATTCACAATTTCATCGTTATCCAATAGCTTTGGTACCATTTTTTGTGCTTTTTCAATGATGTCTTTATGTTGGAAAATATTCGCAACTTTAAATGTCACTTCTCCCGTTTGTTTCGTACCAATGATTTCGCCTGTGCCACGCAATTCTAGATCTTTTTCTGCGATCACAAAGCCATCTTCTGTTTGTTGTAATATTCGTAAGCGTTCTTGTGCCACTTGGGATAATGGCGGCTCATACATCAACAAACAGAATGATGCTTTACTACCGCGCCCAACTCGCCCACGCAATTGATGCAATTGGAATAAACCTAAGCGCTCCGCATTTTCAATGATCATGATAGAGGCATTTGGCACATCCACGCCAACTTCGATCACCGTTGTTGCCACCAATACATCCAACTCATGATTTTTAAAGGATTGCATGATGGATTCTTTATCTTTAGGCTTCATCTTGCCATGCAATAAACCAATGCGTAAATCAGGCAAAGATTCCTCCAATAAATGATGGCTTTCTTCTGCCGCTTGCGCTGTTAATGTTTCATTGGATTCAATCAGGGTACAAACCCAATAAGCTTGCACGCCTTCAGCACATTGCAATGCCAAACGCGAAATTAATTGATCACGCTTTTGATGATTCACCAATGTTGTTGTAATAGGAATTCGGTTTGCAGGTTTTTCATCAATAATGGAATGCTTCAAATCCGCATAAGCGATCATTGCCAATGTTCGTGGAATCGGCGTTGCTGTCATCATCAAAAAGTGCGGTTGTTGTAATTGGTTTTTCTCTTGCAACGCTAAGCGCTGTTCTACACCAAAGCGATGCTGTTCATCCACAATCACTAATGCTAAAGATGAATATTCCACGCTTTCTTGGAAAGTTGCGTGCGTGCCGACAATCACTTGCGCCTCACCATTTTTAATGGCTTCACCGCGAATACGTTTCTCTTTCGCTGTTAATCCACCTGATAAAAATGTCACTGAAATTCCCAAGGGCGTTAATAGCTTGCTGATTGTCAGATAATGTTGCTCTGCCAATAATTCTGTGGGCGCTATCATGATCGCTTGCTGCTTCATCATCGCAACATGCAATAATGCAACCGTTGCAACGATCGTTTTACCTGAACCTACATCGCCCTGCACTAAGCGCATCATTGGTTTATCCTGCATTAAATCTTCTTTGATTTCTGCAATCACACGATTTTGTGCATTCGTTAATTTATATGGCAATGCGGATAACAATGTTTTCTCTGCATCAAATGATAATTTAATGGGAATGCTCTCTTTTTGTGATTCTTGCTCTCTTGCTCTGCTCAATGCCAATTGATACGCCAATATTTCTTCCAAAGCTAACGCCTTTTGCCAAGGATGCAAACCTTCTGATAATTGAAAAAGATCCGCATCAGGTGGTGGATTGTGCAGATAATGGAGCGCTTCTGATAGCGAATATTTTTGGCTCACAAAACTTGGGAAAGAATCAGGTGTAATTAATTTCATGGCAGAAGCCATAATGGAACGAATCTGCTTTTGTGTTAAACCTGCCGTTAAAGGATAAATAGGCGTTAATCGCTCTTCCACAGGAATATTTTCATGCAAGGCTTTAAATTCAGGATGCACCATCTCCAAGTAAGGATAGCCTTTTTTCACTTCACCAAAAGCTCGAATCAAACCATCATCATCAAAGGTTTTCAACATGCCTGAATTAAAGTTGAAAAACTTCAACATCATCAATCCCGTGCCATCTTTGATCCACACCGTTAAATATTTGCGTTTGCCTTGCGATAACTCTTTTTTCACAACGCGCGCTTCTACAATGGCCGTATCGCCGATGCGAAGGGCTTCGATCGGTACCAAACGTGTACGATCCTGATAACGATATGGTAAATGAAAAATCAGATCTTGGATCGTATGAATATGCAATTTTTCCAAAGTTTTGGCCATTTTTGGCCCAACCCCAGGCAATTGTGTGATGTTTTGCTCAAGAATCACAAATTATCTCTTCCGTTATGAATACTTTTTGACAAACACCCCTTATAATACATGAATTCATTGTAAAAAGAGAAACCGAGGCGACTGGATGTCAATCAAAAATGTTCAAGCGTTAATTGCTGAAGATTTCAATAAAGTTAACGAATCAATCATGGCAGCATTATCTTCTGATGTTGCATTAATTAATGAATTGGGTGCTTATATCATTATGTCAGGCGGTAAACGCTTACGTCCAATGATGACTGTATTATGTGCAAAAGCAGCGCAATATACAGGTGACAAACATATTTCAGCAGCAGCTTTAATCGAATTCATTCATACAGCAACATTGTTGCATGATGATGTTGTGGATCACTCAGATATGCGCCGTGGCAAAGAAACTGCCAATGCCATTTGGGGAAATGAAGCAAGCGTTTTAGTGGGTGACTTTTTATACACGCGCGCTTTCCAAATGATGGTGGATTTAGATTCAATGCAAGTGATGCGCGTATTAGCGCAAGCAACTAATCGCATTGCAGAAGGTGAGGTTCTACAGTTATTAAATATCAAAGAACCTGACATTACAGAAGAAAACTACTTCAACGTGATCTATTCTAAAACTGCAAAATTATTTGAAGCAGCCGCAGAAGTTGCAGGCATCATGGCTTATGAAACATCAGGCCAGCCTGAATATCAAATCGAAGCATTCCGTGAATATGGAAAATTTGTGGGCACTGCATTTCAATTGATTGATGATATTTTGGATTACACTGCAACAGCCGAAGAAATGGGTAAAAATACAGGTGATGACTTAGCTGAAGGTAAACCAACACTGCCATTGATTCGTGCGATTCAAGTAGGTACGCCTGAAGAAGCTGAATTGGTGCGTAATGCATTATTGAATGCAGATGTAAGCCAATTGGATGAAATCTTAAAAATCATCGAGCGTACAGAATCTTTAACTTACACATATCAAAAAGCATGTGAGCAAGTGGAAATGGCAATCAAAGCCATCGACCCCATTGCAGATACGCCGTACAAAGAAGCATTGATCGAACTTGCAAAATACTCAATTGCACGTAAGTTTTAATATTCGTTATCCAAACCCTTCTTTGAAGGGTTTTCTTTTCTGTAGGAAATGATCATGTTGAATTATTGGTTACAATTTGAAGAGCGCCATCCTGAGCTTTATCAATCACTCAAAGCCCATCATCATTTCCTTGCGCTCAATTTATTTATTGAAGCTTCACCTTGGGCTGGTCGTTTAATTCTCAATCGCCCTGCTTTGTATCTGAACCATTTTTTGGATGGCATTTGGGATTCACCTTTGGATCTATCCATTTATCCCATCAATACTGAAAATGAAGATAAAGCTTCCGTTTGTCTTCGCCAAGTACGCAATCAATTACTTCTTAAAATGGGCTATCGCGATATTAATCATCGTGATGACATTATGGTCATCAATCGTGATTTAACATTGATTGCTGATTTCTTCTGTGAGCAAGCCCTCAACATTGCTTATGAAATCACGAGCCGAAACAATGAAGTGCCTCTGGATGAATCAGGCAAAGCCATTCAGCCCTATATCATCGGTATGGGGAAAATGGGCGGTTACGAGCTCAACTTCTCATCCGACATTGACCTCATTTTTGGTTATGCGGGCGATGATGCTCACTTTTTCCATAAAGTCGCCCGCAGATTCATTCATCTATTGCACAACAGCACAGAAGATGGTTTTGTTTATCGTGTAGATTTACGCTTGCGCCCATTTGGCAGTAGCGGGCCGATTGCCTTATCCACACAAGCGATGGTGAATTATTACTTCCAATATGGCAGAGATTGGGAACGTTATGCACTCATCAAAGCACGAGTTGTGGCAGGTAACTTTGAAGAAGGCAATGCATTTTTAGCAGAACTTATACCTTTCATTTATCGTAAATCCATTGATTATGAATTAGTGGATGCGCTCAAAAATATCAAAGAGATGATCCAAAAAGAAGTGATTCTTAAAGATAATCACAACAATATTAAACTCGGTGATGGCGGTATTCGTGAAATCGAATTCATTGCGCAGATCTTCCAGCTGATTCACGGTGGCAAGCAAACAGATCTACAAACCACTGAGATCATGAAAGCACTTGATATCATCGCTGTGCGTTATTTACCGCCAGAAACTGTAGCTGCATTAAAAGATGCTTATCTATTTTATCGTACCATCGAAAATCGATTACAAATGGTACATGATGAGCAAACACATACATTACCAACCATACAACACGATCAGCAGCGTTTGATCAAAATGCTAAGTATTGCCCATTGGGAACATTTTGAAAAAATGCTCATGTTTCATCAAGGTATTGTGCATGAACAATTTGAAAATATTTTTGGTGCTGTCACCGTTCAAGAAAATGAAAATCACTTCTCTTCCCTATTAAAATTACTGCGTGAACCACAAGAAGCCATTGATTTCAAAAAATGGTGTGATCAACAAAATATCCCTGAAAGCGAACAAAAATCCTATTTATTATGGGCATTTCAAAAGGAAACGTTCTTAAAACTAGATGAAAATGACCAAAAAGAGATGACGCTAATTTTACTCCATGCATTTCATTATTTGGAAACCAAGCAACAGCAAACTTCGCACACTTTAAATCTTTTTTTGGATATTTTATCTAGCATTGCTTATGAAAAACGCTTCATTCATTGGCTATATGAATATAATAATGCGTTGATGCGCATTTTGGATCTATGTTGTAACACAACATGGCTCAGTCGATATTTAGCGCGTTATCCTGTGTTGTTTGAAGATTTAATGGAAAGTTTGGAAGCAACAAAGCCCATTAATCATAAAACTCTAAGTAAATCCCTTAATACATTACTAGAACAACCTAAAACCACAGAAGAACAACGATTAAACCTTCTTCGCGATTTCTTGCATAAAAATATCCTAAAAATTGCAATGGCAGACTTTTCAGGCAAAGTGCCATTGATGATTGTCAGTGACTATTTATCTGAATTGGCGGATACTTTGCTCAATAAAATTTTGCGATTGGCTTGGCACGAACTCAACTTAAAGCACGGGCAGCCCACTTCTGATTATCATAAAAATGGCCGCCCTGATTTTATCATTGTGGCTTATGGCAAACTGGGTGGATTAGAATTAGGTTATCAATCAGATTTAGATATTATCTTCTTACATGATGCCAATGAAGAACAAATGACAGATGGTGCTAATCCTATTTTAAATAGTGATTTCTTCATTAAATTGGCACAAAAAATCATCCATTATTTAACAGCACAAACGGCCGCTGGCCGATTATATGAAGTAGATATGCGCCTTCGCCCAAGTGGAGCATCGGGTTTATTGGTTTCAAGCTTTGAACGCTTTAAAAATTACCAAGCCAATGATGCTTGGATTTGGGAGCACCAAGCATTGATTCGCGCTCGCCCTGTGACAGGCAGTCAAACTTTAACCAATGCATTCAACCAGTTCCGCAAAGAGATTTTAACACGCCAGCGCAGTATTCCGCATTTGAAACAAGAGATCGTCAAGATGCGCCAAAAGTTGGATAAGCAGTTTTTAGCTAAACAATCAGATCTTTCCCGAAAATTAAAATATGGCGATGGCGGAATGGTGGATATTGAGTTCTTAGTGCAATATCTTGTGTTATCCCACGCGCATCATGAGCCTTTGCTTGTGCGTTTTACGGATAATATTCGTCAACTCGCAGCCTTAGAAGCTTTAGGACGCTTAAATTCTTGGGAAGCTATGATTCTACGTGATACTTATCGTTCAATCCGGAAAATTCAACATTATGCGAAATTATCCGACCAAGAAACCTTGGAAAAACCACAAGAGTTAGTGGAATCCATGCAACTAGCTAAAGAAATTCATGATAAAATTTTTGGACAGACGTCATATAAAAAATAAAGCGATCATAACCAATAATTAAGCAATTATTTCGTTTATAATTATTCATCATAAATATACACAATGATTAACTGGTTATTTGATAATGAAAATATTAGATAAAACATTGATATATTCACTTATATCTATTTACCTCGCTTTGTTTACGAATCAAGCATATGCGCTTACACTCAAAACATCAGAGAATCATTACTTGGTATCCCCAAAGGATGAACATGATGTACAAAGAGCTATTTATGATGCTTCACCTATGTTGATGAATCAACATGATGCAAACAGTCATAAATATGTCGGTATGCATGAAGCACGATATAGCTCACCTAGCTATGAACTTAAATATCGTCCTGGCAAGTTATGCTTCATTCATTCAATAAATATACAGTTTTACTCCAATATTTATATGCCTAAGTTAGATATGGCCATCGGACGATACTCAGATAAAACTCTAATGAAATTTGATTCTGAATTGTATGAAATTAGAACTCATGAATTACAGCATAGAAATATCTATATTTCTCATCTACAAAATGTCTTAGATAATTTACGCACCATCAATCAAAAAAATTCTACATTCAAGGATTGCGCACCATTACAAAGATACATTGAACAGAGCTTCAAAAATACACAAACAACTATTAAACAAAAGAATTTAGACTTAGACTGCTATGAATATGGTAATAAACTTAATTTAACAATTTGTAAAAATGCTCGCATACAACACCAAAAAGTTGAACAGGGTTCATTTTCATCCTTAGTTCAAAACGATAATGCTAAAAAAGTTGTAAGCTATGAAGATGAATCTCAACATACAGAATGTGAAGGAAAACTTATAGAGCCTTTCAAAGGGAAATTTTATTGCGTGCCTGAAGATAGTTACTCTGAATGGTAATTCAGCTTCTGAGAATCAAAACATTAATTAAAATTAACAATACAAAAATAATAAGTTATTGGAGAAGAAATTAAACTATGAAAAACACTAATTTTTTAATAACCACACCCAAATTACAAAAAGAAATCAATCAGATTGAAAAAAATATTGAACAGGAAAAATTTACGCATCCTATAGAAGACTATCAATTTTGCGACATACAACTACCTGATAATTGTCAGCTACCTCCTGATATACAATCTTTAATCACTACTCAAATGAATAATATTCTGTCTAATATTCACACTATTATTCAAAGTATGAATCAATCACAAACCCATCTTATTGAAGAAAATTATAAAACAGAGCAAAATAGGCTCATGCAATTAGTTGAACAATATAGCCAAGAGTTATCAGATACTAAAAGTGAACTTCATAGGCTTCAACAAAGTATCTCTATCTATAAAAGTGAAATTAATAAACTAATGCAGTTAATTTATGCTAGAAACTGTTTAATCCAAAAATTATCCGAAGATAACGAAGCTCTTCAAAAAAGACAACATGTATACACAACACCAATATCGTCAAAAATTCTATTTTAACTTTGGATTAATTGGTCTGAGGTTAAGCTGTGGATAACTTTGTGAATAATCATCACAGCATCGTTAAGATTTTGGTATATAGCTCATTATCCAAAGTCAGATCAAAGATTAATCAGCATTTGTAAAGCTGATAATTTCAGGCAGTTTCAAAACTTATTTATAACTTATGAGTTTTAAATAAGTTATCCACACTATTACATATCAAACTGTGGATAACTTTGTGAATAATATTAACTTCTCCAAAAACTTGGTGTGAGTAATACAAATATTGTAAAGATCTCTAAACGCCCTAACAACATTGTAAAACTTAAAACAGAGAGCCCCATATCACTGATGGAAGAATAATTATTCGCGATAGAACCTAATGCTGGCCCTGTAATATTCAAACACCCAGCAACAGCAGAAAAGGCATCTAAAGGACTTAACCCACATGCGATCATAACCAGTGTCAGTACTACTGTAGACAAACAATATAATACAATGAATGCCCATACACTCGCTAATATGGATAAAGGAATAACTTTCCCATCCACACGAACAGGTAACTCTGCACGCGGATGAATTAAGTGCTTCACTTCACTATATGCCTGCTTGCACACCAAAATGATACGAATCATCTTCATACCACCTGTTGTTGACCCTGCACACGCCCCCATAAATGATAAAAAGATTAACAACAATGGTAAAAATGTGGGCCAATCACTGAATGGATTAATCAAAAAACCTGTTGTGGTGATCATTGCAATAACAGTAAAGAATGCATTGACAATAGCATCATACCAACCATTGAACACAGAAAAATAATGCAATGTTAAGGCTACAATGATAGAAGCGCCAACAGACACAAAAAAGAATGTTCTTAATTCAAAATTCTGAAAATAACGTTTAACACTTTTTTCTCTAAAAACTAAAAAATGTAGTGTAAAGTTAATCCCACCCATGAACATAAAAAAGATCGCAATCCAATTAATTACTTCGCTTTGGAAGTAACCAATACTATCATCATAGTTTGCAAAGCCTGCCGTTGCTACAGTGGAGAAACCATGCGTAATTGCATCAAATAGATCCATCCCTGCAAAATAATAACTAGTGATACATGCTAACATTAATGAGATATAGACAAACCATAAGTTACGTGCTGTTTGTGCAATTCTTGGTGTTAATTTTTCCTCTTTCATAGGGCCTGGTACTTCTGCCTTAAAGAGCGCCATTCCGCCCATGCCCAATAATGGCATAATGGCCACCGCCAAGATGATGATCCCCATACCACCAAAGAAGTGTAATTGCGTGCGATACCATAAAATAGATTTCGGCAAAGTTTCTAGATGATTTAAGACTGTTGCACCCGTCGTAGTAAACCCTGAAGTTGCTTCAAAAAATGCATGAATAAATGAAATATCCAACTCTTTTGACATTGCAAGTGGCAAAGCACCAATTAAACTTAAAACACTCCAGAATAGTGCAACAATAATAAAACCATGCCGTGTTTTAAGTTCATAATCTACTTTTCTAAATGGAAACCACCACAGAGCCCCCAAAACTAACGTAATGAGAAAGGCACTGATAAAATATTGCGTTTGTCCATCTGAGTAAATCAATGAAATCCCAACAGGGATTAAAAAAGTAAAGCTAAAAGCCATCATCAACATTCCCATTATCTTGAAAATAATGGCAAGCTGCTTATCCATGGACAGATTTCCTAACAAAAAGAGAGCTATTTTACGCTCTTATTAATCAATTGTGTAGTTTATCTAATAGATATGATGATATGTGCCCCGAACACGATTCGAACGTGTGACCTTTCCCTTAGGAGGGGAATGCTCTATCCTGCTGAGCTACCGAGGCATTATTCTATTATTTCTGATTTTCGATCAATTTTGCAAGTGTTTCTGCATATTCTCGTGATGCTTTCACATCAAAACTTTCTACCATGACTCGAACTACCGGCTCAGTGCCTGAAGGGCGAATCAATACCCGACCTTTATCTCCTAGCTGTTGCTCAACAATTGCAATCGCATTTGTCACAGCATCTGTTTCCCAGCCATCACGATCAGATATTTTAACATTGATTAAGGTCTGCGTAGATTTAGGAATATGCTGTAAAGCTTCCTGAATTGTCATATTTTTGGCTAAAATTGCTTGTAAAACTTGCAAGGCAGCAATGATACCATCACCCGTTGTATGCTTATCCATACAAATGATATGCCCTGAATTTTCACCGCCTAGAGTTAAACCATGATGTTTTAACTGTTCCAATACATAACGATCACCTACTTTTGCACGGATCAAATCAATGCCTTCTTGCTTTAAAGCATATTCAAAACCCAAGTTACTCATAATTGTTGCAACAATTGCTTTTTCTTTACGGTGCGTTGCGATCAAATATAAAATTGCATCACCGTCATAAACAATGCCTTTAGAATCTACGATGACTAAGCGATCACCGTCACCATCAAAGCCAATGCCACAATCTGCTTTTTCTTCTAACACTTTCTTCTGAAGTGCTGCAGGCTGTGTTGAGCCAACTTGATCATTAATATTAAAGCCATTAGGCTGATTGCCAATCACAACAACTTTTGCGCCCAACTCAGTGAATACATGCGGTGCAATGTGATAAGTTGCACCATTAGCGCAATCTAAAACTATTTTCATACCGCGTAAATTCAAATCACGTGCGGAGCTCTTACAAAATTCAATATAACGCCCTGCGGCATCTGTAATACGACGCACACGGCCAAACTTATCAGGATCTACAGAAATCAATGGTTCATCTAGTTGTCGTTCAATTTCAAACTCAATACTATCATCCAATTTCTGTCCATCTTCACCAAAGAATTTTACGCCATTATCAAAATATGGATTATGTGAAGCTGAAACCATACAGCCTGCTGATGTATCTAAGGTTTTTGTTAAATATGCAATGGCTGGTGTTGGCATAGGGCCTGTTAAAGCAACATCTACGCCTGCATACGTTAAACCTGCTTCCAATGCTGATTCAAACATATAGCCAGAAATTCGTGTGTCCTTTCCAATTAACACTCGAGCACCTTCACGCGCTAAAGTTTTTCCTGCAGCATAACCCAGTTTTAAAATAAACTCTGGTGTCATTGGAGTTTGTCCTGTTAAGCCACGAACTCCATCTGTACCAAAATAACGACGCATGCAGACTCCTTATATTGTATTAGTTTTCTTAATGGCGCTGATTTTATACTGTTTTGCTAAAAATTGATATTCTGATCATTTGTCAAAATATATAGAGATATCTATATATGCAGTTTACGACCCTAATCCCATTAGTTAGAATGGATCGGTTATTCTTCCTACTTTTTAGAGGAGTTGTCTATGTCAAAAATCATCATTCTCGGTGGTAGCGGTTACGTAGGTAGCCATATTATCAGCCGTTTAGCAAGAGATAAAAACAATTCGATCATCGTATTCTCACGCAACAAAAATCCACAGGTGGATACTAAACAATGTCAGTTTGTGAAGTTCAAAACTTATCCAAAAACTGATGCAGAAATGCTCTATCACATCCATGATGCTGACATTATGATTAACTTAATGGGCACAATGGATGGTAATCGTAAGCGCGCAACCAAAGCTCATGTTGAATTAGTCAAACATTATGCTGAATTAGCAAAGCAGACAAATATCAAGCACTTTGTACACATGAGTGCATTAGGTGTTTCAGAAAAAGGTGGCAGTGTTTATTTTGATACTAAATGGCAAGGTGAAGTTACACTAAAAGAAACATTAAAAGACAGCGACATTAAAGTATCAATTCTTCGCCCTTCATTCATGTTTGGTCATCGTGCGCCAAGCATTGATAATTTGGTACGCTTAATCAATAAGTGCCCAATATTTATGTTGCCAGGTGCATTCACAAAATTTCAACCTGTTTATATTGATGATGTGACACACGCTGTTGTAAACATCTTACAAACACAAGAAACTCATGAACAAACTTATGATTTAGTTGGTCCAGAAGTTATGACATTTTTAGAGATGATTCGTGATGTTATGCGTTATTCTCAGCTATGTCGTAAGAAAGTTATCGCAATGCCAGGCTTTTTTGCATACATGTTAGCATTGACCACAGGATGGTTCCCAAAAGCACCATTTACAATGAATCAATATAACAGCTTGAAAGTCGACAGCATTTCAGATACAAATAATCTACCGCAATTAAATATTGAACCTCAATCATTCCAATCCGTCATGAGCTTTGAGTACAAATATGGTCTACAAGATCGCTATGAAAATGACAGAATGACTGCAGGCAGAAATATTATTTAAAGGATTTACAGTGTTATTAGTTGATTACAAGATTTTAGACAAACGTTTAGGCAATGAGTTTCCACTGCCAAGTTATGCAACTGCAGGCTCTGCAGGTTTAGACTTGCGTGCGATGCTCGATGAACCTTTAACGTTACAACCAGGCGAAAGTGCTTTTGTAAAAACAGGTATGGCAATCTATATTAAAGACCCTGCATATGCTGCAATGGTATTACCTCGCTCTGGTTTAGGGACAAAACACGGGATTGTACTTGGTAATCTTGTGGGCTTAATTGATGCAGATTATCAAGGTGAATTAATGGTTTCAGCTTGGAATCGCAGCAATAAAGCTTTTACAATCGAAGTGGGTGAACGCTTAGCACAGATGATTATCGTGCCAGTGATCCAAGCGAATTTCCAAGAGGTAGAAGAATTTGAAGCATCGGAACGCGGCGCCGGTGGCTTTGGTCATACAGGCCGCAATTAAACAATAAGGATGAGGAATGAAAGTATTAGTATTACCAGGTGATGGTATTGGTCCAGAAATCACAGAACAAGCAGTTCGTGTATTAAATGTTATGAATGACAAGTACAACCTTGGCATTGAAACAGAAACCGCACTCATTGGCGGTATTGCATACGATAAAACGGGCAAACCACTACCAGATGAAACCTTAACCAAAGCAATTGCAGCTGATGCTGTCTTACTTGGTGCAGTGGGTGATACTAAATACGATACATTACCTCGTGAAGTTCGCCCAGAACAAGGTTTATTGGCAATTCGTAAAGGTTTAAACTTATTTGCTAATCTACGCCCTGCCCATGTTTTCAAAGAATTGGCACATGCTTCTTCTTTAAAAGAAGAGTTAGTTTCTGGGTTAGATATTTTAATCGTGCGTGAATTAACAGGCGATATCTATTTCGGTCATCCTCGTGGGATCGAAATCCGCAATGGTGAAAAAGTTGGGTTCAATACTATGTTGTATTCAGAATCTGAAATCCGTCGCATTGCACATGTTGCATTCAAAGCAGCGCAAGCACGCAATAAACAAGTTTGTTCTATCGATAAAATGAATGTGTTGGAAACAACACAATTATGGCGCGATGTTGTAACAGAAGTTGCCAAAGAATATCCTGATGTAAAACTATCACACATGTTAGTAGACAATGCTGCAATGCAGTTAGTTCGTCAACCAAAACAGTTTGATGTAATGCTAACAGGCAATATCTTTGGTGATATTTTATCTGATGAAGCAGCGATGTTAACAGGCTCTATCGGCATGTTACCTTCCGCATCTTTAGATGAAAATAACAAAGGTTTATATGAGCCAAGCCATGGTTCAGCACCTGACATTGCAGGTCAAAACAAAGCCAATCCTTTAGCAACCATTATGTCTGTCAGCATGATGTTTAAATACACATTCAATCGCCCTGACATTGCAAAAGAAATTGATGATGCCATTGAAACTGTCTTGAGCAAAGGCATTCGCACAGGTGATATTGCACAAGCAAACAGCACAGTAGTTGGTTGTAAAGAAATGGGTGATGCAGTGATTGCAGAGCTTCAAGCATAATCAATTTAAACAAATATTGATCTGATCTTGCCTCAAGGCAGGATCATGGATTTGCATTATTAAGGATACAAAAATGAAAAAGGTTGGTTTAGTTGGCTGGCGCGGAATGGTTGGCTCTGTGCTGATGGAAAGAATGGTTGAAGAAGGTGATTTTAAACACATTCATGCAACTTTCTTCTCAACATCCAATGCTGGTGGTACAGCTCCTAATATGGGCGGCGCACAAGAAAGCACATTAGAAGATGCTTACAACATTGAAGCATTGATGGCTCAAGACATTATTTTGACATGCCAAGGCGGTGATTATACAAAAGCTGTTTATGAGAAATTACAGCTCGCAGGTTGGCAAGGTTATTGGATTGATGCAGCATCTACATTGAGAATGGAAGAAAATGCGATCATCGTATTAGATCCAATCAATCGTAACAACATTGATCAAGGCTTAAATAATGGTATTAAAACATTCGTGGGTGGTAACTGTACAGTTAGCTTGATGTTAATGGCATTGGGTAGTTTATTCAAAGAAGGTTTGGTTGAATGGACAACATCTATGACTTATCAATCAGCTTCAGGTGCTGGCGCACAAAACATGCGTGAATTGCTCCAACAAATGCAATTCATCGGTAATGAAATGGCTGAAGATTTAATCTCACCTGCAAAAGCAATTTTAGAGATCGATCGTCGTGTTTCACATTTATTGAAGCAAGATCAATTCCCTAAAGATAACTTCACAGTACCTTTAGCAGGTAACTTAATTCCTTGGATTGATAGCGAATTAGCTGATGGTCAAAGCCGTGAAGAATGGAAAGGCATGGTGGAAACTAATAAGATCTTAGCTTCTACGCATGATGTTCCTGTGGATGGCATTTGTGTTCGTGTTGGCGCAATGCGCTGCCATTCACAAGCGTTGACATTAAAACTCACAAAAGACGTACCTTTAAATGATATTGAAACAATGATTCGTGAATCTAATGATTGGGTACGTGTGATTCCTAATCATCGTGAAGAAACAATGAAGTTATTAACACCTGCAGCTGTTTCTGGCACATTAGAAGTTCCTGTTGGCCGTTTACGTAAAATGAAAATGGGTAATGAATACTTATCTGCTTTCACAGTTGGCGACCAATTACTTTGGGGTGCTGCTGAACCTGTGCGTAGAATGTTAATGATTTTGGTACACTAAAGCTTACTTTAGACTAAATATTAAAATGCCTGTGAAGATTAAATTTCACAGGCATTTTTGATTAATCAAAGATATTAGCTCAAGATTTTCAGATCTTTGATAGAATAAGCCTTTTCATTTTGCAACTCACAATGATCAACCTACCGAAATGAAGCTAACGCCTGAGCAAGATGCCATTCTTGCAATTGATGCTAATTTAAAAGTGAATGCCGTTGCCGGTTCCGGTAAAACGACAACGATCGTCGCATATGCAAAATCCCGCCCCAATGATGCAAAAATTCTATATTTAGCGTTTAACCAAACTGTTAAACAAGAAGCTATTCTGCGATTTCAACAGGCAGGTTTATACAATGTCACTGTAGAAACAGCCCACTCTTTAGCATTTCGTTACATTGTTAGACGCGGTGGTTATCAACTTAAGAATAATGGCTATTCCATTCCCGAAACGGTCAATATTTTAGATCTGCAATCATCCATGCCGATTCAGCGTGCTTATTTATTCGCGCATCATATTGATAAACTACTTCGATTCTATTGCAATAGCTCTGTCAAAAGTGCTGATGAATTAGATTATTTCAGCTTACTCAGCGATGATAAAGCCAAAGCTTTTGTGAAAATGAATTATTCGGAAATTGTGGATTATACGAGAACTTTCATTCGCAAAATGAACCAAGCAGAGATTGAAATTACCCATGATTTTTATCTCAAAAAATTCCAATTGGTGCGCCCTAACCTACCTTACGATTATATTTTCTTTGATGAAGGACAAGACGCATCTTCCGTGATGCTCGATATTTTCTTAAAGCAATCTGCGAAAAAGATGATCGTGGGCGATCGCCACCAACAAATTTATAGTTGGCGTCATGCTGTGAATGCTTTGGAAGAAACGGACTTTACAACCTTTCCTTTAACAAAAAGCTTCCGTTTCCATTCGGATATTGCCCTTTTGGCTGAATCCATTTTGGAATGGAAAAGCTACTTGCACATTAAAGATAATTTAACCATTGAAGGCGTGGGCACAACTGATAACAAGCATCAAAAAATTGTTTTAGGACGAACAAATTTAGGTTTACTCCGTGAAGCCATTCGCTATATTCATGATCCATCCTTAACAGGCTCTATCTATTTTGAAGGTAGTATTCATGCTTACACACATACGGAAGAAGGTACTTCTTTGTATGATGTGGTGAACTTGCATTTGGGTAAAATTGATAAAATTCATAGCCCAATGATTAAATCTTTCGAGAACTTAGAATCTTTGGAAGAATATGCAGAGGAAACCAACGATACACAACTTAAAATGCTCATAGAATTGGTGCGTTTATATGGCGCTAAAATCTTTGGTGTGATGAAAAAGTTAAAAGATCGCTTAGTAGCCAAAGAAGATAAAGAAACAGCTGATTTACTCTTTTCCACCGTGCATCGCAGCAAGGGTTTAGAGTACGATGAAGTTTATCTTGTAGAAGATTTCATCACCGAAGATGAAGTGAAACGTTTATCAAAAAATTCTGATGATTTGCAAAATCTTAAAATCATCGAAGAAATTAATTTATTATATGTTGCGATTACACGCGCAAAACACACCATTTACATTGCAGAAAATATGTTGCCGAAGGATTTTCCTCAATTGCCACACATTAAGATCATGAATCCGAAAGTGCGAGTGAATTATCTGCAAGAGTTTTACAATTTGGGAAGGAAATAAATCATGTGGACAATTTATCACAATAGCAATTGCTCTAAATCCAATGCCGCTTTTGATCTCTTAAAAGATAAAGGCGTTGAATTTCAAATCATCAATTATATTGAGAATCCTCCTTCTATTGATAAATTACGCATTCTTTGCACGCAGTTAAATAACGATATTGAAGCCATGATCCGTAAAAAAGATGATGGCTTTTTAACGATCAGCGAACAATGGAATGCTTGGACATTGGATCAAAAGCTAGAATTTTTATCTCAAAATTCACAATTAATGGAGCGCCCGATTGTAGTTAATGCACACAAACAAGCGAAAATTGGCCGCCCTGATCACACTGTATTATTTGAACTATTTGAGGATTAATGATGCGTAATTTCTTTATCATTGGCGGATTATTCTGCGCTTTAGCAGTTGGGCTCGGTGCGTTTGGTGCTCATGCATTAAAGCCACATTTGGATAGTTATGGTTTAGGCTTATGGGAACGAGCCACGTATTACCAAATGACGCACGGTATGGCGATCATCATCACAACGCTTGCTGCATATTTCTTCAAAACATCGCGCTGTTTCTTTGTTGCCAATCTCTTATTCACGATTGGTATTTTTTGTTTTGCTGGCAGTTTATATACCATCGCACTCACGAACATTAAAATGTTTGGCATGATCGCACCGATTGGTGGCGTTTCATTCATGGCTGCGTGGTTATTGGTTTTTATTGGTTGTTTTAAATCTTCTTCAAACATTGTTATTCCTAAAGGGGCTTAAATATGTTGGATGCAATTACTGCACTCTCTCCACTCGATGGACGTTATTCAAGACAGACATCACCATTACAAAGCATCATGAGTGAATATGGCTTGGTTAAAGCGCGTATCACTGTTGAAATTGAATGGTTCATCGCATTGTCAGAAAATGCGGGCATTCCTGAAGTTCCTACATTCTCAAAAGAAGATGTGCAAAAACTTCGTGATATTTATGCTGCCTTCTCACCAGAAGATGCTAAAGCCGTTAAAGAAATTGAAAAAACAACAAATCACGATGTAAAAGCCGTTGAATATTGGTTAAAAAATGCATTCAAAGCTGTGCCTGAAATCGCAGAATATTCTGAATTCATTCACTTTGCCTGTACATCAGAAGACATCAATAACTTGTCTTATGCTTTGATGTTGAAAGAAAGCATTAATAATGTTGTGAAACCTGAATTATCAGCGATCATTGCAACATTACGCTCAATGGCACACGAATTTGCTGAAATCCCATTATTGTCACGCACACATGGTCAATCAGCAACGCCATCAACCTTAGGTAAAGAGATGGCGAACGTTGTTTACCGTTTAGAGCGCCAATTCAAAGCATTAGAAACATTTGAATTCTTCGGTAAAATCAACGGTGCTGTAGGGAACTACAATGCGCACATGGTTGCTTACCCTGCAGTTGATTGGGAAGCGCATGCTCAAAACTTAGTGATCAATCATTTAGGTTTAAGCTTCATGCCTTACTCAACACAAATCGAGCCACATGATTACGTTGCTGAGCTATCACACATTATGAGCCGCTCAAACACAATCATGATCGATTTAGCGCGTGATATTTGGGGTTACATTAGCTTAGGTTACTTCAAACAAAAAGTGATCGAAGGTGAAGTTGGTTCTTCTACAATGCCACACAAAGTTAACCCAATCGACTTTGAAAATGCTGAAGGTAACTTCGGTATTTCTAATGCATTGTTCATTCACTTTGCTGAAAAATTACCAATTTCAAGATGGCAACGTGACTTGAGCGACTCAACAGTATTGCGTAGCTTAGGTTCAGCATTCGGTTACACTTTGATTGCTTATAAGAGCTTACAAAAAGGTTTAGGCAAATTAGAAGTGAACGAAGCAATCATCAGCAAAGATTTAGATTTAAACTGGGAAGTATTAGCAGAACCAATCCAAACTGTAATGCGCCGTTATAACATTGAATCACCATATGAAAAATTGAAAGCATTAACTCGCGGCCAAAAGATCAGTGCAGAAAAATTATCTCTATTCATTGATTCTTTAGAACTGCCTGAAGATGTGAAAGTGGAGTTGAAAAAATTAACACCACATAACTACATTGGTAAAGCGGTTGAATTAGCGAAAAAAATCTAATCCGCATTCCTATCAATACAAATATCCCGCCTGCAGGCGG
>NZ_MVDO01000244.1 GCF_002006755.1 Wohlfahrtiimonas larvae
TCTATTCATTGATTCTTTAGAACTGCCTGAAGATGTGAAAGTGGAGTTGAAAAAATTAACACCACATAACTACATTGGTAAAGCGGTTGAATTAGCGAAAAAAATCTAATCCGCATTCCTATCAATACAAATATCCCGCCTGCAGGCGGGATATTCTATAGGTAAATTGCTTTAAAAAAAGCTAATCATTAGCCAGATTTTACTATAAGGTCATATCAATATTCTTGATGTGATTTCTTTTCTTGTGCTAATACCTGTTTTTCAGCAAAAGCTAAGAAAATAATGCCTGTAATGATCAATATCGCCCCGATTAATCGTTGCCATGTGATCTCATCATTAAAAACCCAAACAGAAACAATCATCACCGTTACAACTTCCATGTGCGCGGCCGCAAATGCAGGGCCAACAGGTGCATGTTTTAATAATGTCATCCATGCAAAAAATGTTGCAATGTATGCAATAATCGCAATATAAATCCAAGGATTCATAAACACACGAACAAACCATTCTAGTCCCAATTCTAAGGGTTCTGCAGCAATTGCTGCAAGTTTAAAACTTGTTTGCCCAAGCGTATCAAATAGAAGCAAAATACCAAAGCCAATCAAATAAAATTTTTTCATCAAAATGCTCCTACAACAATCACGCCAGCCAGTACAAAGACAATGCCTATGATCCGAAGTGGAATCAATTTCTCATTGAAAAGCAAACGCCCCGCGAGCATGATCGTAATGATATTCAGAGAAGCCAATAAAACACCTTGCGACAATGGCACAAGCGTCAAAAATGCTAGCCATAAGAAAAACTCCAAAATATATGACAAAATCCCAATCCAAAGCCATATATTTTTCAGCAGTCCTTTCCAATAGTCAAAGATCGATTGCCCTTCTTCTTGTACTGTTGCAGCATATTTAAACGAAATTTGCCCAATCGTATCAAAGGCAACATTGGCTATCCACAAAGTTATCATTAGCCAAGTCATACTGATAAAACACCGACTGTTTCATTGATAAATTCAACCGTTTGTTGAATCACAAATTTTCGCTCCCGATCAATGGTAATCAAATGGTAGCTATCTTCTAATAAGACTAACGTGGTCGGCCCACTCACATTATCTTCAATGACTTTAGCATTAGATTTAACACTCGCAATATCATCATTACTAGAATGCATGATGAGTGTTGGTGCTGTTACTTTCGGCAATTTTGCCTTCACATCTCGAGATAGATATAGCATTTCAGCCAAAGCAGGATATGG
>NZ_MVDO01000245.1 GCF_002006755.1 Wohlfahrtiimonas larvae
TCATCATTACTAGAATGCATGATGAGTGTTGGTGCTGTTACTTTCGGCAATTTTGCCTTCACATCTCGAGATAGATATAGCATTTCAGCCAAAGCAGGATATGGATTATTGGCTAATCCCGCCGCGGCACTATCGCCATCCAACATACTACTTGAAACCGCTTGGCGAATTTTTTCATCTTTTAAACCATAAGGTGGTTCTTCTGCAAACTTCTTATCTTGAAAAATTCCCAAACGCTTAAACCATGTCAGTAAGAAAAAGAAATGTTTTGCATAAAATGGCATGCTCCACCCATCATATTTGAATGTTGTCGCATAACAAATTACACCATCCACCATTTTAGGCTCTTCTGCAGCAAGTTTTAATGCCAAAACTGCCCCCATGGATAAACCACCTACAAATAGATGATCGACTTCTTTTTTTAACTTTTGAGCAGCGTCTACAACGCTTTGATACCAATCAGAATAAGTCGTTGCGTTTAAATCAGCTTCATCGCCACAATGCCCTGCAATTTGCATCGCATAGACATAACATCCTGCACGATTCAACCCTTTTGCAGTAATGCGCATTTCATTAGGTGTACCTGTCAAACCATGAATCAATAACACCCCCACTTTACGTCCTTCTACTGCCTCACCTTCTAATAGGAAGCTTACATCTTTAACCATAATTATTTTTCTCCCTACTTAGGATAATGACTCTATAATATCTGAAAAACTATGAATCGGCTGATACCGAATACCTTTGTTCTCACAATATTGAATTAATTTGTCTTTAGCATATACCAAGTTAACTTCATGAGATACGCAATAATCAGAAGAGCCATCCCCTACGTAAAAAATTTGATCATAGGCGTGATAAAGCGCATCCGATTGCTGACATTTACAATTGCCACTTTTTTTCTTGCATGATTCAGCTGAATAAGGAAATTCTAATGCCCAACTGCGCTCGCCTGTGTTCACTAAATGGTTAGCCAAAATCGGCATATCAGGAATATTGTTATATGCCAAGATTTTCGCAATCGCATAATCCAAGCCATCACTCACGATTTGAATCGGAATATTTTTGGCCTCGGCAAATGCAACAAATTCTCTAAAAGCAGGATCAATGGCAATGTCTGCCAAACAATTATCTAATTGTGCTTGATTCATATCCAATAATGCCACTTGCCCCGCCATACATTCTTTGGAACCTATTTCACCTTGTTCCCATGCTTCTTCAAGCTCAACCACACCTTCTTTACCAAAACGCATTAACAATTCATCCGTGACATCTTTTAAACTAATTGTGCCATCAAAATCACATAAAAAAATGGACGTCATCATCTAATTTTCACCTTAAATCTTAATCTCTATCATTATTGACTAGTCAGTATTTATTTTTATCAATAATCTTTCATTCAATTGATTTTGTTGCTGCTGCCAAGTCACAATATCCACTTGTGAAATTGCCACTTGCTGATCTAAACCACTTAAAAATCTCTTCCACCATGCCTGATATTCATAGATTGATACTTCACCTGTAATATCACTGCCGATCAAATTAGGTTGTAAAATATCAATAATACCCATCACATCATCTTCTAATAAAATGCCCTGATCCCAATTTGTTTGCACAACTTCAGGTGCAAAAACATCTTTATCAATGGATAAATAAGCATCCAGTGATGTACTTTGCAATTCTGTTGTTAATGCTGTCATCATTGATTCTTTTGTTTCAAAAGAACGGAAACTATCCATCAACCCAATAGTATTCGCCCAACTAGTATCAACGCCAATACACCAATTGGTCAATTTCTTTTGGTACAGTGGTTTTAAACGTGTTTCCCATGAATGCTTGACGGTTACATCACTTGATGTAATCCCCACAACATGTATATGGCTAACCCAAGGTAAATTAGCCACATAAGAAATCCAAGAACCACAATGAATACCAAAAGGGAAACGCATATTGTCAGGATGATTATCCAATACCACAACTTGAAATGGTTTCTGAGCTTTTTGTGATAATCTATTGATTAAATAATAACTTAAATGATGGTAATCACCGCTTCCCATTAGAACAGTATGATATTCGTCTGGCATATTTTGATCTAGAAATGAAGTCAATGCATCCCATTTTTTCATACTACAGCCAAACCGAATCTGTTCTTGAAGCGCAGTTAAGTTAATTGATTGTACAGATTGAATTGTTACACTGTTATCAAAATTCAGCACTAATGATTCTGCCATTATTGACGCTTCTCCGATAATTGCTCCAATGTTAATGCATCGCTTTCAAAATAACGACTCAACGGTTTCAATATCGCACGTAATATTGGGTTTTTCACATAAACAGCGTGTTGCGTCAAAGTAAAACTTGCCCCTAAATAAGATTTAATTTCAGGATCTGTCCAACCTGCAACATAATGCGTTAAACCTTGCTTTAATGCATATTCGAGATTATGAAACCAGCTTAAATAATAGAGATTTTTATCACGCGCTTGGGGATACACAAATCCCACATATTTATCAATCAACTTATGATTCACTTCATAACAAATGTTATAACCAATCAGCTGATCTTGATGATAGTAAGTAAAGACAATTCCATTACTGGATTGATCTTGTAAAATTGTCGTAAAAAACTCTCGGCTCAATTGATCAAAATGAATTTCACTTTGCTGAAATACGTTTAGATACAATTCATAATATTGCGCTAACAATGCTTCATCTTGAAATGATTCATCACCCAACATAACTTTATTAATCACGACATCGGCACTTTTACGTAATTTACGGCGCATATCTTTTCTTCGGCCGCTTGATAACCGCTGAATATAATCATCTATAGATGAAAAATCTATCGGAACCCATGCTAATGCTTGTCCTGACAACACAATAAAACCAATCTCACGAAGTGCTTTCAACAAATTTTTTGCATAACGATTATCTTCATCACACAATAATGGTGAATGCGATGGAATATCTTTAACGATTGTCAAAGTATAATCTTGAGCATAAGTCTTTTGTATAGATTCAGCCGTCATTGATTCAGTTTGATTATGAGGAAATAACGCATATTCAGAAACCGTAGTACCAATAAAACACGCTTGAACCGATAACCATCGCTTCCATAGATGATATAAAGGCATACGAGTTATTTTTTGGCGAAAATCATCTTCTGCCGTCGTCAATAAATCAAACTTGGCACTAAATACAGGCAATCCTTCCGTATAATCCAATATCTTAAAATGATAAGGTGGATGCAGCTGAAAACTGTGAATCAATTCATTTGGTTCGAGTTGATTTCTATACCGCACAATGCCTCCAAAAAAGCTATCCCCTTCAAATCATTGAAGAGGATAGTCATCTATGAGATTGAATGAATAAAAATTCTTAAGCTTTTTTAGCGCGAGTCAGTAATTGATCTAATAACGCTAAGCCTTGATCAATTTCTTCTTTAGAAATGTGCAATGATGGCGCAAGCGTGATCACGTTTTTGTAGTAACCACCCACATCTAATACCAAGCCCATTTTACTACCATTCCAATCCAAATCGCCCGCTAAGCCGATATCTACCATTTTATCCAACAGTGCTTTATTCGGTGTAAAACCATCATCTGTACAAATTTCTGCACGCAATGCTAAGCCCAATCCATCCACATCACCAATTTCAACATGGCGTTTTTGAAGTTCACGCAAACCTTCTAAGAAATATTCCCCTTTTTCAGAAACCATTTTTTCATAGTCGATTTCTTGCGTCATTTTCAATACCTCTAAACCCAATGCTGTTCCTAATGGATTTGATGCAAATGTTGAATGTGTTGATCCTGGTGGAAATACTTCAGGATTAATTAACTCTTCGCGTGCCCACAATCCACCTAACGGATTCATACCATTTGTTAATGCTTTTGCAAATACAAGAACATCTGGTGTGACATCAAAATGCTCAATCGCCCATAACTTACCTGTACGATAAAAGCCCATTTGGATTTCATCTACAACCAAAAGAATGCCATATTGATCCAATACTTTCTTTAAGCCTTTAAAGAAATTACGCGGTGGAATTACATAACCGCCTGTGCCCTGAATTGCTTCGACATAAAATGCTGCATATTCTGCTTCAGAAACTTTCGGGTCCCAAACGCCGTTATATTCTGTTTCAAATAAACGCGCAAATTCATTAACACATTTTTCACCATATTCTTCTGCTGTCATACCTTTTGGGCGGCGGAATGGATAAGGAAATGGAATAAACTGTGCTCGCTCACCGAAATGGCCATAACGACGGCGATAACGATAACTTGATGTAATAGAAGATGCCCCCAAAGTACGGCCATGATAACCACCTTCAAAGGCAAACATTAAGCTTTTACCTTGAGTTGCATTACGAACAATTTTCATAGAATCTTCAATGCATTGCGAGCCGCCCACATTAAAATGAATTCGCCCAGGCAAACCAAACTTCTTCTCCATATCCTGCGCGATCGTTTTTGCCAATTCAATTTTTGTCGGATGCAAATATTGGCTAGCAACTTGAGGCAATGTATCAATCTGTTGTTTGAGTACATTATCTAAACGTTCATTCTTATAACCAAAGTTAACCGCTGAATACCACATCTGTAAATCTAAATAGGGCTTATCTTCTGCATCAAAGAGATAACTGCCCTCACAATTTGTAAAAATTTTCGGAGGATCGACATAATGAACAGTATCACCAAATGAACAATATTTTGCTTCATCCAATAGTAATTGGCGCTCATCGATTTGTTGCTTTGACATTTTATTATCTCCATTGAACATAAGTTTATAACTTATAAATGATTGCGCTTAGAACTGATACAAAACTCCAAGTTTCAGTAAAGAGCTCTCTTTTTTATTCACCATTGGGCTATTTCTAACTTTTTTACTTAAATATTCATAACGCCCTGTTACAGACATTTCCCACTGAGGTGCCACTTGATAAACAACACTTAGCTCAGCATAAGGATTAATGCCTGCTTTACTTTTGTATTGAGTTAATCCTGAACGATAGGATTCATTTGCTGAAATACCATAATAGTAATTATTATAACGACTGTTATAACCCACAATG
>NZ_MVDO01000246.1 GCF_002006755.1 Wohlfahrtiimonas larvae
AACTGCCCTCACAATTTGTAAAAATTTTCGGAGGATCGACATAATGAACAGTATCACCAAATGAACAATATTTTGCTTCATCCAATAGTAATTGGCGCTCATCGATTTGTTGCTTTGACATTTTATTATCTCCATTGAACATAAGTTTATAACTTATAAATGATTGCGCTTAGAACTGATACAAAACTCCAAGTTTCAGTAAAGAGCTCTCTTTTTTATTCACCATTGGGCTATTTCTAACTTTTTTACTTAAATATTCATAACGCCCTGTTACAGACATTTCCCACTGAGGTGCCACTTGATAAACAACACTTAGCTCAGCATAAGGATTAATGCCTGCTTTACTTTTGTATTGAGTTAATCCTGAACGATAGGATTCATTTGCTGAAATACCATAATAGTAATTATTATAACGACTGTTATAACCCACAATGCCAATATTAGGAATGAAGGTAATATTATCTGTTTCGATGACCGCAAGATAACCTATATCCAACGTCATACCTTTATTCCTACCTAGAATATCTGCGCTTAACTCTGTACTCAATGCACCATAAGATGTGATCAGAGTATAATCCACATTGGCCATAATGCTTGATTTGCGTTTATTTAACTGTTTCAGTTGCCAAGCTCGGCTATCCTTAGGTTTAAAACTTTGCCAATCATAACCCAACCCTAAACTCAGCTGATGATCTTCATTTTTTAAAAGATAAATACCAGCTTCATCTCCTTCTATATAAAAACGATTACCATCATAATGAATCATAGGATAAACAGTTACATCTCTCTTTACACTTTTATAAGGTAAGAACTCTACTTCACTCATCACCCCTAAACGCCATTCTTCTGCTAACACAAACGAACATAAGGCTAGCGCCAATACCACAATGCATACTAATTTTTTCTTCATATTAACAAGCCCATCTGTTTGCGCAACATTACCTATTAATTCAATATCTATTATTTAAAGGATGATTATTATCTCTAGTACTCAGCACACGGTGTAATTTAGCACAACACAACACCATAGGTCGATTAACATTATCAATTTAATTATCTACAACTCGAAATAGATTCCTTTTTAGACTCAGCTTGACTGATAATATTCATAAACAAAGATATAATGTATGTTCATTTAGAATAATCGGATAGCATTCATGAATAAAATTGGCATCATAGTTGTATTCTACAATTTAAGTCATTACGTTGAGGAATGTTTAAACTCAATTAAAAATCAGACATTTAAAGATTTTAAATGCATTTGTATTGATGACAGATCGACCGACGATACTTTTGAGAAACTACAACAATTTTCCAATAATGATGATCGCTTTGTTACTATACAAAATGAGAAGAACTACGGCTCGCCCTGCCATTCTCGTAACATTGGTATTGAAAATGTGAATGATTGCAAATACTTTATGTTCATGGATGGCGATGATTTATTGCATCCGCAAACAATGGAGATCTGTTTCAATGCCATTGAGAAAAAATCAGAATTGGATTTTATTGCATTCAATAAATTCACATTCGGCAATGTGTCTGAAATCAAAGATCAAAAATATGATGCTCAAAGCACTCCAATCACTGAGCACAATAACGCATTAGAACTATTCTTAAAACGAGATGCACAATCGCCAGATTCACCTGCCTGGAATAAGCTTTATCGCTACAATAGTTACAAAGAATTTTGTTTTTATGAGGACATCTTTTATGAAGATGATTATATGTATGCTCTACAACTATATGCAAAAACTAACCGTTTCGGAAAGGTCGATCTACCGCTATATTTCTATCGCCGCCATGAAGCAAGTGTAACATCAGGTTTACGTGCAGAACGATACTTAAACGATGCAACAACACGTTTAAAACATACTTACGATTATTTTATTACAGGCAATAATATCCCAACATCTGTGGATACTTTATTCCAACAACAAATGGCTAATGATGCTTATCGCATGATCGTAAGCAAGATCATTCGTAAAACTAAAGGCAAAGAATTACGTGCTCAATTGATTCCCATCGCACAACGAAATTTCCAAAGATTAATAGATGAAAAAATTATTGATCTCAAATATCTCTGTATAGCGAATCGCTTAGTAATTAAAGCTTTTTTGAATAATCAGCTAGGTTTAGCAAAACTATTGGCGAAAATTTTTGGATAAATATTTCATCCAAGAAAAAAGCATCCTGTTCGGATGCTTTCGTATTAATTCATAGATGATTTAATTAATCACGCAATTCTTTCGGTAATGGAAAGACGATTGTTTCAGGATTTTCTGATAAATTTTCTTGAAGAACTGCGCCTTCTTTAGCTAGCAATTCTAATACTTCTTTCACCAAAATTTCTGGTGCTGAAGCGCCAGCTGTTACACCGATATTTTCATGATCTTTCAAAACAGAAATATCAATATCATCCGCACGATCAATCAAGTAAGCAACGGCACCTTCTTTCTCAGCCAATTCACGCAAGCGATTTGAGTTAGAGCTATTCTTTGAACCTACAACAAAAATCAATGAGCATTTTTGAGATAATTCACGCACGGCATCTTGGCGATTTTGTGTGGCATAGCAAATATCATCTTTCTTCGGCGCTGAAATCACAGGAAAACGATCACGCAATTTGCCTATGATCTCTTTTGTATCATCTAAAGATAATGTCGTTTGCGTTACATAGCTGATGTTATCAGGATTATCAATATGAATTTTCTCAGCATCATCCATATCTTCCACAAGATAAATCTTGCCGCCATAAGATGCATCAAATTGTCCCATTGTACCTTCAACTTCAGGATGCCCTGCGTGACCAATTAAAATTGTATCACGTGCATTGCGCGCATCACGACTGACTTCCATATGCACTTTTGTCACCAATGGGCAGGTTGCATCAAAAACCTTTAAACCACGTTCTTGAGCTTCATTCTGAACAGCCTTAGATACACCATGTGCGGAGAAAATCACAATAGAATCGTCTGGCACTTCATGCAACTCTTTTACAAAAATAGCACCACGTTCACGCAAACCATCCACAACAAACTTATTGTGAACCACTTCATTGCGAACATAAATTGGCGCGCCAAACTGTGCCAATGCTTTTTCTACAATACCAATTGCACGATCAACCCCCGCACAAAAACCACGAGGGTTGGCTAGATAGACTTTTTTACTCATGATGCGAACGCTCAACAAAAGATGACAAAATGACTAAGCCTGCGCCAACTGAAACACAGATATCAGCAAAATTAAAAATAGGAAAATAATAAGTACCAAACTGAGTACTGATAAAATCTACCACATAACCATGCCAAATACGATCAATTACGTTACCAATTGCGCCTGCCATAATCAATGCTAATCCATAGGGCAAGATCCGTTCATGTGATTTACGTCGAATGATTAATATAGCAATAACAATTGCTGCAATAATTGCAATTACAATAAAAAACCAGCGTTGCCACCCAGAATGGTCCGCCAAAAAACTAAATGCTGCACCATAATTATAGGCTAAGCGCCAAGACAAAAAATCAGGAATAACTGTAATACCAGAGCCATAAGGCTCTAGATTTGTGTTAAACCACCACTTAGTCCCTTGATCAATCACAACACCGATCAAAGCCAAGACAAAGAAGATAGCAACCTTCTTTGTCTTTAAAGATGACTTAGGCATATTGACGATTCTCACCTTCTGGCGTCAAGTTAGTGATACAACGATCACACAAATCAGGATGATCTGCATGTGTTCCCACATCCTCACGATAATGCCAACAACGAACACATTTCTTGTGATTATTCACTTCGATTTCAACTGCGAATTGCTCATTTTCTAACTCAAATACTGCTAGATCATCAGTTTTATCCGCTAACGGTTTGACAGTTGCATAAGATGTTAACAGAACAAAACGTAATTCATCTTCTAGCATTGCCAATTTATCGAAAATACCCTGTGAACAATAGATTGTTGCATTCGATTGCAATGAAGAGCCAATTTCACCATTTGCGCGATGCTTTTCAATTTCTTTAGAAACTTCAGAACGAACGTTCAATAACATATCCCAGAAAGGACGATCAAATTTCGTATTTTCTAAAGGCACTAAACCTGTATAGAATTCTGCTAAGAAGATAGATTCTAAACGATCTGCATCTTTCTCACGCATATTCTGCCATGTTTCTTCTGCCGTGAATGACAAGATAGGTGCCATCCAACGAATCAATGCTTCCAATACATGGTGTAATGCTGTTTGGCATGAGCGACGAGCACGTGAATCTTTGGCACAAGTATATTGACGATCCTTCGTGATATCTAAATAGAAACTACCCAAATCAATCGAGCAAAAACTTTGTAGTTTTTGATAAATGTTATGGAACGAAAAATCTACATAATGTTCTGCAATTTCTTGTTGTAGCTGATGTGCGCGATCAATCACCCAACGATCCAATGGCAATAACTCATCCATTGGCACTGCATCTTTTTTGAAATCAAATTCGCCCGTATTTGCTAACAAGAAACGCACTGTATTACGGATACGACGATAGGTTTCTGATGTACGTTTTAAGATTTCATCAGATACAGGGATTTCACCACGGTAATCTGTTGAAGAAACCCATAAACGTAAAACATCCGCACCCATTTTATCCATCACATCTTGTGGCTC
>NZ_MVDO01000247.1 GCF_002006755.1 Wohlfahrtiimonas larvae
GTATTACGGATACGACGATAGGTTTCTGATGTACGTTTTAAGATTTCATCAGATACAGGGATTTCACCACGGTAATCTGTTGAAGAAACCCATAAACGTAAAACATCCGCACCCATTTTATCCATCACATCTTGTGGCTCAATACCATTGCCTAATGATTTAGACATTTTACGGCCTTGAGAATCCACTGTAAAACCGTGCGTTAACAATTGCTTGTATGGTGCAATACCATCCATAGCTACAGATGTACAGATTGAAGAGTTAAACCAACCACGATGCTGATCCGAACCTTCTAAATATAAATCTGCTGGATATGTTAATTCTTCACGTTGACGCAACACAGTGTAATGTGTTGTCCCTGAATCGAACCAAACATCCAAGATGTCTTTGTTCTTTTCATAGTTTGCAGCATCTTCCACATTCAAAAATTCTGTGATGTCAGCCTCAAACCAACCTGTTAAACCTTTTTCTTCAATTTTATCAGCAACTTTCAACATCAATTGAGCTGTCTCAGGATGTAATTCACCTGTTTCTTTATGTAAGAACAAAGGAATTGGATTGCCCCAATAACGCTGACGAGAAATACACCAATCACCACGGCCTTCGATCATACCATACAAACGCGCTTGACCCCAGCTTGGCGTAAACTTAACGCCATCAATCGCTTTCAAGATATCTTGGCGAAGATTTTTATTATCCATACTGATGAACCATTGTGCTGTTGCACGATAGATCGTTGGTGTTTTGTGTCGCCAGCAATGTGGATAGCTATGATCGATCTTAGATAAAAATACCAATGTATTTTTTTCTTTCAATGTCGCGATAATATTATCTTCTACAGCTCTAATGTTTTGGCCTGCAAACAAAGGTACTTCTGATGAATAATCACCATTACCCAATACATAGTTCACCATTGGTAAGTCGTACTGCAAACCAACTTTATAGTCATCATCACCATGCGATGGCGCTGTATGAACACAACCTGTACCGCCATCTAATGTTACATGCTCACCCAAGATCACTGGCACTTGCTTATCATAGAAACAGTGATTCAATTGTAAGCCTTCTAAAACCTTACCTTTAAACGTTGCTTTAACAGTGATATCACCTTTCCAACGCTTAGCTAAACCCTCTACCAATTCTGTTGCAACAACTAATTGCTCACCATTAAATTCAACCACTGAATAATCATATTCAGGATGAACAGAAACAGCTTCATTCGCTGGTAATGTCCAAGGTGTAGTCGTCCAAATCACAACGGATACAGATTCTGTTACATTTACATTGATTGCAGCATTGAACGCAGCTAAATCTACTACAGAGAATTTAACATCAATGCTGGGGGATTTTTTATCTGCATATTCAACTTCAGCTTCAGCCAAAGATGATCCGCAATCCAAACACCAGTTAACAGGACGAGAACCACGTTCCATATGACCATTTTCATAAATTTTAGCCAATGCACGAACAGTATTTGCTTCTGTCTTTTGATTGTAAGTTAAATAAGGATTATTAAAATCACCGAGGATACCAAAGCGTTTAAATTCATCACGCTGTAAATCCACTTGTGTTGCAGCAAAATCAGCACATTTTTGACGGAACTCTTCCGCGGTCATCTCAGGACCTACTTTGCCAAATTTACGCTCAACCACTAATTCAATGGGTAAACCATGACAGTCCCAACCAGGCACATATGGAGAATCATACCCCATCTGTCCGTGTGATTTAACAATGATATCTTTCAAAGTTTTATTCACAAAGTGGCCTAAGTGCAATGCCCCATTCGCATAGGGAGGGCCGTCATGCAATACAAATTTTGGCTTTCCTGCAAATTGTTTTCTTTGTTTAGCGTACAAATCTATGGATTCCCAAAACTCAACAAACTTTGGCTCTTTAATCGGCAAGTTTGCACGCATGTCAAAATTAGTTGTCGGAAGATTCAAAGAATCTTTATATTTATGATTATCTTTGTCTTGAGATTTATCTTTACTCACAGTCTGTACCTATTCTGAATAGTCTTTAAAAAACGAATAAGATTCCGTTATATCATGCTCAATTTGCTTTCGCAAATCCTCAAGCGTATCAAACTTAATTTCGTCTCTCATTTTATTAATAAAAGAAATTTTGAAGAACTGACCATAGAGATCTTCATTCGTGTCATGAAGGTGAACTTCAAGCACAACATTAGTTCCACCAATTGTTGGGCGAAAACCAATACTCGCAGCACCTGTATATTTTTTACCGGTGCATAAATTTTCAGCTGTTGCATTATAAATTCCCATTAAAGGAAAATCATGCTGTAAATGAATATTGATTGTTGGCATCCCCCAAGTACGTGCCAATTGATTACCCGGTACGACTTTGCCAATTAAACTATAATTGCGGCCTAAAAATTCTTTTGCAGCTAGCAAATCACTATCTGCTAAAAAACCTCTAATTTTTGTTGATGACACCCTAATATTATTACGAGTCAGATCATCAATGGCAGAAAAATAGTATCGATCTTTTAATGCATTACTCAAAAATTCTATATTGCCTTCGGCTTTATGGCCAAATTTAAAATCTTTACCCACAAATAAGGCTTTCATTTGTAAGTGATCAATTAAAATATCATCTAAAAAGCTATCAGCAGTAATGGTTGCCATTGCTTGAGAAAAAGGAATTAATATAATTTCATCCACCAAATCATTTTTCTTCAAAAACTCAGCTTTATCCCTTAATGACATCAATCGATGTGTCATACCTTTCTTAAAATACTCAGGTGGAAGAGGATTAAATGTTACCAATGTCCGTTGTAAATTATGAGCTTTTGCATATTGATTTAATTCAGTTAGAATTTTTTGATGACCAATATGAATACCATCAAATGAACCAATAGTAATTGCACGCCCATCATAGTTTGATGATCGTGAAGAGAGATTTAAATGTGTAAAATACATATTTCACCAATAATAAAAAGGCCGGATGAACCGGCCTATTCTATCAATTTTAAAACAATTACTCAGCTTTATCTGCTGATGCTGTTGTGCGATCAACTAGCTCTACATAAGCCATTGGCGCATTATCGCCTGCACGATTGCCACACTTAAGAATTCTTAAGTATCCGCCTGGACGTTGTTGCATACGTGGTGCGATTTCAGTGAACAATTTTGCAACTGCTGCTTCTGAGCGCAAACGAGCGAATGCTAAACGACGATTAGCAACTGAGTCAACTTTTGCTAAAGTAATTAAAGGCTCAACAACTGATCTTAATTCTTTAGCTTTTGGTAATGTTGTTTTAATTAATTCATGCTCAATCATAGAAACAGCCATGTTTTTGAACATTGCTTTTCTATGCGCTGATGTGCGACTAAAGGCACGACCTGATTTACGATGACGCATTAGAATAATTCCTTAAAAATTTGTAACTTAATTATGCTGGTGGCTTGCTTACATCTAAATGTAAAGGTGGCCAGTTATCCAATTTAGTACCCAAAGACAAACCATGTTGAGCAAGAACATCCTTAATTTCAGTTAATGATTTCTTACCCAAGTTTGGAGTTTTCAACAACTCTACTTCAGTTTTCTGGATTAGCTCACCAATATAATACAAGCTTTCTGCTTTCAAACAATTTGCTGAACGTACAGTTAACTCAAGATCATCTACTGAACGTAATAAGATCGGATCGATTTCGCATACTGGCTCTTCTTTCTCTTCTACTACATCAGGTTTTGATTTCAGATCAACAAATACTGCTAATTGTTCATGCAAAATTGTTGCTGCCGCACG
>NZ_MVDO01000248.1 GCF_002006755.1 Wohlfahrtiimonas larvae
TTTTCTGGATTAGCTCACCAATATAATACAAGCTTTCTGCTTTCAAACAATTTGCTGAACGTACAGTTAACTCAAGATCATCTACTGAACGTAATAAGATCGGATCGATTTCGCATACTGGCTCTTCTTTCTCTTCTACTACATCAGGTTTTGATTTCAGATCAACAAATACTGCTAATTGTTCATGCAAAATTGTTGCTGCCGCACGAATTGCTTTCTCTGGATCTAAACTACCATTGGTTTCAAGATTAATAACCAAGCGATCTAAGTTAGTTCTTTGTTCAACACGAGCAGTGTCTACTTTATAGCTAACAGTTCTCACTGGGCTAAAAGAAGCATCGATCTTGAAGTTGCCAATTTTCTGTGTTGAATCAGAAGCTGATTCACGAGCACCTACTGGCTGATAACCACGACCATTTTCAACTTTTAAACGAAGCTTCAAAGAGCCTTGAGCTGTCAAGTTAGCGATCACATAATCAGGATTAAAAATCTCTACATTATGAGGAACCACTAAATCTTTAGCCGTCACAGGACCCTCACCAGATTTCTCTAGTGTTAAGTATGCTTCATCAGCATCGTGAAGTGATAAAGAAATTCCTTTAAGATTCAAAAGAAGATCTATTACGTCTTCATACATTCCTGGCACCGCTGTGTATTCTTTTTGAACACCTTCAATTTCACATTCAGTGATTGCCGCACCGGGCATTGAAGATAATAAAATACGACGCAAAGCGTTACCAAGAGTATGGCCAAAGCCACGCTCTAAAGGCTCAAGCGAGACTTCAGAACGTGTAGGACTAATTGTTTTTATATCAACAATCTTTGGCGTTAATAATTCATGTACAGCCATAATAAATATTCACCTAGATATTAACGTTAATCAATAATATTACTTAGAATACAATTCAACTACTAGTGATTCATTAATGTCTGCTGGTAAGTCGCTACGATCAGGGATACGCTTGTATGTACCTTCCATTTTAGAAGGTTCGATAGCCAACCAGTCAACAAAACCGTTGCTCTCAGCCAATTGCATAGCGTATTTAACACGTGTTTGCTGTTTTGCTTTTTCTGAAACAGAAATTACATCTTCTGCTTTCAACTGGTATGAAGGAATGTTAACAATTTTACCATTCACTAATACCGCTCTATGAGAAACCAATTGTCTAGCCTCTGCACGAGTTACTGCAAAACCCATACGATAAACTACGTTATCCAAACGGCATTCTAAGATTTGCAATAAATTCTCACCAGTTGAGCCTTTACGACGCGCAGCTTCTGCATAGTAAGATCTAAATTGTTTCTCTAATACACCATAAATACGACGTAACTTTTGCTTCTCGCGAAGCTGTTCACCATAAACTGACAACTTCTTAGGACGAGCACCGTGCTGACCAGGCGCTTTGTCATGAAGCTTAGTTTTTGATTCAAAAGGACGAGCAGGTGATTTTAAGAAAAGATCCGTGCCTTCTCTTCTTTCTAATTTACATTTAGGACCAATATAACGTGCCATTTAAATACTCCAATTATACTCTACGTTTCTTAGGTGGACGACAACCATTATGAGGAATTGGTGTTACGTCAACGATAGATGTGATTTTGTACCCTAAAGCATTTAATGCACGTACCGCAGATTCACGACCTGGGCCTGGACCATTAACTTCAACGTCAAGATTTTTCAAACCATACTCTTTAGCTGTAGTACCTGCTCTTTCTGCTGCAACTTGTGCCGCAAAAGGAGTAGATTTTCTAGAGCCACGGAAACCAGAACCACCAGATGTAGCCCAAGATAACGCGTTACCTTGACGATCTGTAATAGTTACGATTGTATTATTGAACGATGCATGTATGTGTGCGACACCGTCTACAACAGTTCTTCTAACACGCTTACGTGTTTTTACTGAAGGTTTTGCCATCACTAATTCCTATAAATTTTTATTTCTTAACTAAACGTCTTGGGCCTTTACGAGTGCGGGCATTCGTTTTGGTGCGTTGTCCGCGTACAGGTAAACCACGACGATGTCTGATACCACGGTAACAACCAAGATCCATTAGTCTTTTAATACTCATTGACACTTCACGACGAAGGTCACCCTCTACTACGAATTGCGCTACTTGCGCACGTAGTGCTTCAACTTGATCGTCAGTCAATTCATTGACCTTAGTTGTTGGATCAACTTGTGCATTTTGACAAATTGCTTTTGCGCGCGTGGCACCGATGCCATAAATGGACTGCAAAGCAATAATAACATGTTTTTTGAGCGGTAAGTTTACACCTGCTATACGTGCCATATGTTATGAAACTCCGAAATTTTTTGTTTTATGACCAAGGGGTGGAATTCTATACTGTTTTTCAGAATTCCACAAATTTAATTATCCTTGACGTTGCTTATGACGTCCATCTTCACAGATAACTCTAATAACACCATGGCGTTTAATGATTTTGCATTTTCTGCAAATTCTTTTTACTGATGCTCTAACTTTCATAAAAACTCCTAATCGAGAATATTTTAGATTGAAGGCGGTTTGCCATTTAAAGCATTGCTAATATTGGCTTTTTTCATCAACGATGAATACTGTTGAGATACCAACTGAGCTTGAACTTGAGCAATTAAGTCCATGACAACTACAACCGCAATCAGAATAGAAGTACCACCAAAATAACTTGGGAAATTAAAAATTGCGCCTAACATATCTGGTAATAAACAGATTGCTGTAATATACAACGCACCCCAAAGTGTAATTCTAGTTAATACTTTATCAAAAAACTGAGAAGTTTGAATTCCTGGGCGAATGCCTGGAATGAAACCACCAGAACGCTTTAAGTTTTCAGCTGTTTCTTTTGAGTTAAACTGAATTGCAGTATAAAAGAAGCAGAAGAAAATAATTAAAGCAGCAAATAAAATCATATAAGCTGGTTGACCTGGTGTGAAATACTTAACACCATAGTTGCCGATTTTCTGGAAGAATTGACTTGCAAAAAATGAGAACTTTTGTAAACCAGACATAGGACCATCAACAACCTGTACTTCAATCTTAGCCAGTGCTGCTGAAATTGTGTAAACGAAAGACAAGAATGCCGAGCCGAAAATTGCTGGAATAACACCTGCCATATTCAATTTCAATGGAAGATGTGTTGTTTGCCCACCAATTGACATTTGGCGCCCTTGTTGTTTTCTTGCATAATTGATCGTAATACGGCGTTGACCGCGTTCAATAAATACAACCAACAACACTATCGCCATAACAAATAAGATTACAAAGACAACTTTTAAATATGCAAGCGTAGTACCTTCTGTACGAGCCGTATCAAATAATGCACTTACGCCTGTTGGCATACCCATCAAGATACTAGCAAAGATAATCATAGAAATACCATTACCTACGCCTCTTTCAGAAATTTGCTCACCCAACCACATCAAGAAAATTGTACCTGTAATCCAAGTAATAACAGCCAACAAGACAAAGTTAAAAGCTGGAATCATAACGATACTTGCGTTAAATCCTAAGGAACCATTAACAATACCAAATGCATATGCTGTACCTTGCGCTGCAGCAAAAACAATAGTGAGATAACGAGTATATTGCGTTATCTTACGACGCCCTGCTTGGCCTTCTTTTTTAATTTGTTCAAGTGGTGGGTATACCACACTCAGCATCTGAATAACAATAGATGCTGTAATATATGGCATAACCCCTAGCATAAAAATCGACATCCTTTCAAATGCGCCACCTGAAAACAGGTTCATCATCGCACTTAAACCTTGGCCTTCACCTGGCTGTGTCATTTGATCCATTAATAAAGGAACATTGATCCCAGGGACTGTGATATGTACACCTAAACGGTAAACAATCAAAGCCAACATCAAAAATAAAAAACGAGATTTTAATTCTGATAAGTTGCCAAGCTGAGGAAGTTGATTATTTTTCATACTATATCTTTATTCGTTGATTGTTCCACCTGCCGCCAAGATTGCTTCCTTAGCACCTTTTGTAACCGCTAAACCATTAATTGTTACTGCGCGGTCAATTGTACCTGAAAGAACAATTTTTGCTCTTTCAAATTTACCAGCAATTACATTAGATGATTTTAACGCGATCAAATCAATCTCATTACCTTGTACTTTTGCCAATGCAGACAAAGGAACTTCAGCTGTTTTCAAAGAGATTTGAGAAACGAAGCCAACTTTTGGAAGACGACGTTGTAAAGGCATCTGACCGCCTTCAAAGCCAACTTTATGGTAACCACCCGAACGTGAGTGCTGACCTTTATGACCACGACCAGCTGTTTTACCCAAGCCAGAACCAATACCACGTCCAAGACGTTTCTTAGCTTTACGGCTACCTTCTGTACTAGTTAAAGTGTTTAAATGCATTATTTCACCTATTTTTCAGAAACTTTCAATAAATAGGACACTTTATTAATCATCCCTCTGTTTTCTGGCGTATCTTGAACTTCAACAGTATGATTAATTTTTCTTAATCCTAAACCACGCACACAATCTTTATGTGACTGCAGACGACCATTGGTACTTTTAACCAAAGTAACAGTAATAGTACTCATGAATTACTCCTTAATGTCTTCAACTGAAAGACCACGCTTAGCAGCGATATCTTCAGGTGATTTCATAGAGCATAATCCTTCGATTGTTGCGCGAACAACGTTGATAGGATTACGTGAATTTTGACACTTAGCCAAAACATCTTTAACACCAGCAACTTCAAACACAGCACGCATTGCGCCACCAGCGATAACGCCAGTACCTTCAGATGCAGGTTGCATATAAACACGCGCAGCACCATGAATACCAGTTACTGGATATTGCAATGTACCGTTTGTTAAAGCAACTTCTTTAATATTTTTGCGAGCTTGCTCTACTGACTTCTGGATTGCCAAAGGAACTTCTTTAGCTTTACCATATCCAAAACCTACGCGACCATTACCATCACCTACTACTGTCAAAGCAGCAAATGCGAATTGACGACCACCTTTAACTGTTTTAGATACACGATTTACTGCAACAAGCTTTTCTTGAAATGCATCCGCTTGTGCTGCAACGTTTGTATTTTCTGATTTCTTTGCCATATCAAATCCCTATTAGAATTGTAAGCCAGCTTCGCGAGCTGAATCTGCCAATGCTTTAATGCGTCCGTGGTATTGGAAACCTGCACGATCAAAAGCAACAGATGTAATATTTGCTTTCAATGCACGTTCTGCAACAACTTTACCAACAACTTGAGCTGCACCAATATTTCCACCGTTCTGGATTTGAGCACGTACTTCTTTATCTAAAGTAGATGCTGCCGCCAAAATATTTTTACCGCATGGAGAAATTACTTGAGCATAGATATGACGAGGCGTTCTAAAAATAGTCAAACGTGTCGCACCGATTTCTCTAATTTTTGCTCTAGCCTTACGACTACGACGTAGTCTAGCTTCTTTTTTTACGTTCATAATCACCTACTTTTTCTTAACTTCTTTCAATGAAACAACTTCATCAGCATAACGTACACCTTTACCCTTATAAGGCTCTGGCGGTCTATAAGCACGTACTTTTGCTGCTACTTCGCCAACTGCTTGTTTATCAACACCACGGATGATAATTTCAGTTTGTGAAGGAGTTTCACAAGTTACACCTTCAGGCATTGCATGAACGACTGGGTGAGAAAAACCTAATGTAAGATTCAATGCTGAACCTTGCGCCTGCGCACGATAACCAACACCAACTAAAAGCAATTTCTTTTCGAAACCTGCTGACACGCCGATAACCATATTGTTAACCAACGAACGCATAGTTCCAGCTAAAGCATAACTACCCTTAGTTTGATCCAAATCAGGAACAATGACTAAGTTACCATCTTCTTGCTTAATACCAACTGCAGAATGCAATTGTAATTCACTTGAGCCTTTAGCGCCCTTAACTTTCACCAAGTTACCTGTGATAGATACTTCAACACCAGCAGGAATTGGAATAATTTTCTTTGCTACACGAGACATTTCCTACTCCTTATGCTACGAAACAAATTACTTCACCACCTAAGGACATAGCTCTTGCTTTACGATCTGTCATCAAACCTTTAGAGGTAGAAATAATCGCAATACCCAAGCCACCCAATACTGATGGAAGTTGATCTTTACTTCTGTAGATACGAAGGCTAGGACGGCTTACGCGATCCAAAGTCTCGATTACAGCTTTACCTTGATAATATTTCAATGTAATAGATAAAGTCTTTTTAGCACCTTCAGCTGTTACTTCAAAACCAGAAATATAACCTTCATCTTTTAATACTTTTGCAATTGCTTCTTTCTTAGTAGAAGAAGGCATCGCTACAGTTTCTTTTTGTGCAGATTGTGCGTTACGAATTCTCGTTAACATATCTGCAATCGGATCATGCATACTCATGAATTATCTCCTCAATTACCAACTTGCTTTACGTAAGCCTGGGATGTCACCGCGCATAGTAATTTCGCGCAATTTATTACGACCCAAACCAAATTTGCTGTACACACCATGTGGACGACCAGTGATCGAACAACGTGAATGTTTACGTGAAGCAGAAGAGTCACGAGGCATTTTTTGCAAAGCAATAACCGCAGCTTGTTTTTCTTCAAAGCTTACAGTTTCACTTTTAATAATATCTTTTAAGCGATTGCGCTTAGCTTGCAATCTTTCAACCAATTTCGCTCTTTTGAGCTCACGATTGATCATTGATTTTTTTGCCATAGTATTACCTATTAATTACGGAATGGGAAACCAAATGCAGCAATCAAAGCTTTTGCTTCTGCATCAGTTTTTGCAGTTGTCGTAAAGTTAATGTCCATACCACGTAATGCATCAACTTTTTCATAATCGATTTCTGGGAAAATGATTTGCTCTTTGATACCGAAGCTATAGTTACCACGACCATCAAATGAACGACCATTAATACCACGGAAGTCACGTACACGTGGCAACGAGATATTGATCAAACGATCCAAAAACTCATACATATGAGCACGACGTAAAGTCACTTTACAACCTACAGGCCAACCATCACGGATTTTAAAACCAGCGATTGATTTTTTAGACAATGTTACAACTGGCTTTTGACCAGCAATTGCCGCCATATCAGCTACTGCAGAATCCATTACTTTTTTATCAGCAACAGCTTCACCAACACCCATATTCAAGGTAATTTTAGTGATTTTTGGTACTTCCATTGGATTTTTATATCCAAATTGTTCCATTAATTTTGGAACAACTACATCACTGTAGTATTGATTTAATCTTGTCATAAAATTAATCCTAGCCAAACGGATATATTAAAGAAATGCATCCTATTCAGCGACTGTTAAAACAAACACTCTCATAGACATACATCTATGAGAGTAGAGCACAATACAATAACAGAAAAATTAGGGATTAGCCAATTTTTTTGTTAGTTGATTTAAAAAATCTTTCTCTTGTGAAAGTATTTTTACCGTTTGCATCTGTTGTAGCAGTTACTTCGATACGAACACGATCACCTTTCTTAGTTTCTGGATTGAAGATCATAACGTTAGAAATATGGATTGTTGCTTCCTGTTCTACGCGACCACCTTCGATACCACGTTGAGGGTTTGGTTTAACATGTTTAATTTTTTTGTTAACACCCGCAACTAAAACTCTTGAGCCGTCTTTAGTAATTGAAACGATATGACCAGTTTTACCTTTGTCATTACCAGCAATTACTACAACTTCATCACCTTTACGTAATTTATTCATGTTCTCACCTTAAATTACTTCTGGAGCCAAAGAGATGATCTTCATGAAACGATCACCACGAAGCTCGCGAGTTACTGGTCCAAAAATACGTGTACCAATTGGTTCAAATTTTGAGTTCAACAATACAGCAGCATTGCCATCAAATTTTACCAATGAACCGTCATCACGACGCACGCCTTTACGTGTTCTAACAACTAATGCATTGTAGATTTCACCTTTCTTCGCACGACCACGTGGAATAGCATCTTTAACAGATACTTTGATGATGTCACCAACACCAGCATAACGACGATGTGAACCGCCCAAAACTTTGATACACATCAAGCGCTTTGCACCTGAGTTATCAGCAACTTCAAGCATAGATTGAGTTTGAATCATTTCACTAACCTCTTGCTTCTTCGATCACTTTAACCAATTCCCAAGATTTTAACTTAGACATTGGACGTGATTGTTTAATTTCAACTAAATCACCCGCTTTACAGATGTTATTTTCATCATGCGCATGAAACTTTGTAGAACGCTTAATGTATTTACCATAAATTGGGTGCTTTACTAAACGCTCAACCAATACCGTAATTGTTTTATCCATCTTATCAGATGAAACACGACCAACTACTGTACGCTCAACTTTTTGTTTAACTTCAGACATTATTCACCTGCCTTTTGTGCTAAAACTGTGTTGATTTGAGCAATTTGCTTACGAGTTGCTTTAAACTGATGTGGCTTTTCCAACTGACCAGTCGCTTTTTGCATACGTAAGTTAAACTGTGCTTTACGCAATTCTAAACGCTCAGCTTTTAACTCTTCAACACTCTTAGCAGATAATGTTTCCATAAAATTATTACTCATAATCATCACCTTATAGTACTGTTCTAGCAACAAATGTTGTTTGAACAGCTAATTTAGCAGCCGCTAAACGGAAAGCTTCGCGCGCAACATCTTCAGCAACGCCTTCGATTTCGTATAACATTCTGCCTGGTTGAACCTTAGCTACCCAATATTCAACGTTACCCTTACCACTACCCATACGAACTTCTAAAGGTTTATTAGTAATTGGCACATCTGGGAATACACGGATATAAACTTTACCACCACGACGAACGTAACGGTTGATTGCACGACGCGCAGATTCGATCTGACGCGCTGTGATACGACCACGTGTCGTAGCTTTTAAGCCGAATTCACCAAAGCTAACTTGATTACCAGCAAGTGCGTTACCGCGGTTGCGGCCTTTACGCATTTTTCTAAATTTTGTACGTTTAGGCTGTAACATAATTATTCACCTCTCTTTTTAGAGCGACGACCTTTCTCTGGCTGCTCATCAGCTTTTTGATAGTCGAATACTTCACCCTTGTAGATCCAAACTTTGATACCAAGGATACCGTAAGTAGTTAAAGCTTCAGCTGTACCATAGTCGATGTTTGCACGCAATGTATGCAATGGCACACGGCCTTCACGATACCATTCCATACGAGCAATTTCTGCACCATTCAAACGACCAGAAACATTAACACGAATACCTTCTGCACCTAACTTCATAGTATTAGTTACAGCACGCTTCATCGCACGACGGAACATCACACGACGCTCTAATTGCTGAGCAATACCTTCTGCAACCAAATATGCATCTAATTCAGGCTTCTTGATTTCTTCAATCGCTACGTGCACAGGACAACCCATGATTTTAGTTAACTGTGTACGTAATTTTTCGATATCCTCACCTTTTTTACCAATCACAACACCAGGACGAGCTGTAAAGATCGTTACTTGTGCTGATTTACTTGGACGAGTGATTTGGATTTTAGAAACCGCTGCGCTTGCTAATTCTTTACGAAGAAATTCACGAGCTCTGAAATCTGCTTCGATAAACTCAGGAAATTCTTTGCTATTTGCATACCAACGTGAATTCCAATCTTTAGAGATACCTAAACGAATTCCGGTTGGATTAACTTTTTGACCCATTATAGTCTCCCTTATTCTGCTACTGTGATCGCAACATGACTTGTGCGTTTAAGGATGCGGCTACCGCGACCTTTTGCACGTGCTCTCATGCGCTTAAGAACAGGACCAGCGTCAACCATAACTGCTTGTACTTTCAAGCCGTCGATATCTAATGCTTGATTATTTTCCGCATTAGCAATCGCTGAGTTCAACACTTTCTTCATGATATCAGCTGCTTTCTTATCGCTGAATTCCAAAAGAGCTAAAGCACGCTCAACTGGTAAACCACGAATTTGATCAGCAACTAAGCGCGCCTTCTGAGGAGAGATACGCGCAAATTTTAATGTAGCTGTTTGCATAATAAACTCCTATCGCGCTTTTTTATCTGCAACGTGACCACGATAAGTACGAGTAAGTGCAAACTCACCCAACTTATGACCGATCATGTTTTCAGTAATTAAAATCGGAACATGCACTTTACCGTTGTGCACTGCAATTGTTAGACCAATCATTTCAGGAAGGATCATTGAGCGACGTGACCAAGTTTTGATTGGCTTGCGGCTTTTAGAAGCAATAGCTTCTTCAACTTTCTTCATTAAGTGATGATCGATAAATGGGCCTTTCTTAATAGAACGTGGCATAAATTATCCTTTATCTTACTTATTACGATGACGAACAATAAACTTATCAGTACGTTTATTGCTTCTTGTTTTGTAACCTTTAGTTGGCACACCCCATGGAGTAACAGGATGACGACCACCTTTACTACGGCCTTCACCACCACCGTGAGGGTGATCTACCGGGTTCATACACGCACCGCGAACTGTAGGACGAACACCTAACCAACGTTTTGCACCAGCTTTACCCAATACGCGCAAGCTGTGTTCGCCGTTAGAAACTTCACCTAAAGTTGCCTTACAATCAACATGAACGCGACGCATTTCGCCAGAGCGTAAACGCAATGTTACGAATTGACCTTCACGAGCAACCAATTGAACACCTGCACCAGCTGAACGAGCCAACTGAGCACCTTTACCTTCTTTCAATTCGATACAATGAATTGTAGAACCTACAGGAATATTACGGAGAGGCAATGCATTACCAGGTTTAATTGGCGCACCAGAACCTGACAACAATACCGCACCTTCACTCACACCTTTAGGTGCAATGATGTAACGACGCTCACCATCTGCATAACACAATAAAGCGATATGTGCAGTACGGTTAGGATCGTATTCAATACGCTCAACACGCGCAGGAATATTATCTTTATCACGCTTAAAGTCAACGATACGATAGTGTTGCTTATGACCACCACCAATGTGACGAGTTGTGATACGACCATTATTATTACGACCGCCAGTTTTTGACTTGCTGTCTAACAATGGAGCGTATGGAGCGCCTTTATGCAAACCAGGCGTCACAATTTTAATCATATTGCGACGGCCAGCTGATGTTGGCTTAGTCTTAACAATTGCCATTATGCACCACCTACAAAATCAATAGTTTGTCCATCAGCTAAAGTAACATATGCTTTCTTCCAATCTTGTCTTTGACCAACAAAACGACCTAAACGTTTTTGCTTGCCATTTTGAATTGCAACTGTTACAGCGCTAACTTTAACGTTAAAGCTCAATTCTACTGCTTGCTTAATTTCAAGCTTAGTAGCGTCTTTCAATACTTTAAAACAGATTTGACCAGCCGTTTCTTCTAAACGAGCCGTTTTTTCTGACGCGTGAGGCGCAAGAATAATCTGCATCAAACGTTCTTCTTTCATACTCATGCTAACCACTCCGCTACAGATGTTAATGCTTCTTGAGTCATAACAACTTTTTCAAATTGGATTAGGCTTACTGGATCAATACCTGCTGCATCAATAACTTGAACATATGGCAAGTTACGAGTCGCTAAGTATAAAGGCAAATCAATCGCTTGAGTTACTAACAATGCGTTGTTACCTACATTTAAATCCTGAAGCATTTTTAAAGCTGCTTTAGTTTTTGACTCAGCCAATTCAATTTTATCTACAATAACCAAACGATCTTGTCTAATTAATTCAGAAAAAATTGATGCAATAGCTGCACGATACATTTTCTTGTTAACTTTTTGTTCCCAATTTTGTGGTTTAGCAGCAAAAGTTACGCCACCAGAACGCCAGATTGGACTACGTGAAGAACCAGAACGCGCACGACCTGTACCTTTTTGTCTCCATGGCTTAATACCACCACCAGCAACTTCAGCACGAGTTTTTTGAGCACGAGTACCAGCGCGACCAGCTGCTTGATACGCTACAACTACTTGATGAACAAGAGTTTCATTAAATTCACGAGCAAAGATTGAATCTTCTACTGCAATCGTTGAACCATTTTTAATATTTAATTCCATTGATTACCCCTTTGCCTTAACTGAAGGTTTGATAATCACGTTACCGCCTTTAGCTCCAGGTACTGCACCCTTAACTAAAACGATATTTCTTTCAGCATCAATACGTACGATTTCTAAGTTCAATGCTGTACGCTTAACGGCACCCATGTGACCTGTCATCTTCTTACCTTTGAAAACACGACCAGGATCTTGACATTGCCCGATAGAACCAGGAACACGATGTGATAATGAGTTACCGTGAGAATTTCTTTGACCAGCAAAGTTCCAACGCTTAATAGTACCAGCAAAACCTTTACCTTGGCTCGTACCACTTACGTCTACTTTCTGACCTTCTTCAAACACTGAAGTTGTGATTTCTTGTCCAAGCGCATATTCTGCAACATCTTCAACACGGAATTCCCACAAGCCACGACCTGCTTCCACTTTTGCTTTAGCAAAGTGACCAGCCGCCGCTTTATTAACACGACTTGCTTTTCTAACACCTGTTGTTACTTGAACAGAAGTATAACCATCTACTTGACTGTTTTTAACTTGAGTTACTCGATTAGGAGTTACTTCTAAAACAGTTACAGCGATGGATTCACCACTTTCAGTAAATACGCGAGTCATCCCCGCTTTACGTCCTACTAATCCAATTGCCATTTTAAAACCTCAATATAGATAAATTACGAGAGGAAGGTTGGCCACCTTCTTCGCCCTAGTCGATTAAATTAGGATTAACCTAATTTAATCTGAACATCAACACCTGCTGCCAAGTCTAGCTTCATCAAAGCATCAACAGTTTTTTCAGTAGGATTAATAATGTCCATCAAACGCTTATGCGTTTTTAACTCATATTGATCACGCGCATCTTTATTAACGTGCGGAGAGATCAATACTGTGAAACGCTCAGTTTTTACAGGTAATGGGATTGGTCCCTTGATTTGCGCACCTGTACGCTTAGCTGTTTCAACAATTTCTTTAGCTGATTGATCGATTAAACGATGATCAAAAGCTTTTAAACGAATACGAATTTTTTGATTGGTCATTTTTATTTCTCAAAATGATGCGCCCCAGCAGAGCGCATACTAATTAAATTGATCTATTACGCA
>NZ_MVDO01000249.1 GCF_002006755.1 Wohlfahrtiimonas larvae
CAAAATGTGGATGGTGCAGGTTCTCTTGCTTCCAATACAACTGTTGAAAATGGTACGCAAACTATCACGGGTAAAGGTAAAGCTGAAAATACCATATTAAAATCAGGCTCACAGATTGTAAGTGGTGAAGGTTCTATTGCATCGAATACAACTGTTGATGGTGGTACTCAAACAGTTGAGAATAGTGGTAAAGCTATTGGCGGTACAGTTAATACATCAGGTACTCAGGATGTTAAAAACGGTGGTATTGCTGAGGGCGTCACAGTTGCAGGCGGTACGCAAAACGTTACAGAAGCAGGCCAAGCAAAAGATACTTTATTAACATCAGGCTCACAAAATGTGCTTGGTGACGGTTCTATTGCTGATAATACTACGATTAGTGGTGGTACTCAGAATGTGACGGATAAAGGTCAAGCAATCAATACTACATTGACAGCAGGTTCACAAAATATAAGTGGTGAGGGTTCTATTGCAACGAATACAACTATTAATGGTGGTGTACAAACGATTAAAGACGGTGGTACTGCAAATGGTGGCAATATTAATCAAGGCGGTATTCAACTTGTTGATCAAGATGGCCATGCAAATGGTGCAACTGTTAATAAAGATGGTGTGCAGAGTGTTATCAATGGAGGTACAGCAACAGGTACAACTGTAGAGGGTGAAGGGCTTCAAGAAATCTCAGGAGCAGGCTCTAAAGCTATCGATACTGTAGTTAAAAAAGATGGTATTCAGTCAGTTAAAGACTCTGGTCAATCCATCGATGCAATTATAGAAGCTGAAGGTGTACTTAGTATTGGTGCTGGAGGTATAGCAACAGGTACAAAAATTAATAGAGATGGTATTTTAGAACTAACAGATGGCGGGAAAACAGAAAAAGTTACAATTAAAGATGGTGCAACACAACGAGTAGGTTCAGGTGGTGAAGCAGTTGAAAGTGTGATCCTTGGTGGTAAGCAAGATGTTGTTTCAGGTGGTTTAGCGACAGATACTCAATTAAAAGGTGGTAATCAGAATGTTCGTGGTGATGGATCTATTGCTAAGAATACAACCGTTGAGGGTGGCACTCAGACTGTGACTGGCGGCGGTAAAGCTGAGGGTGGTACCGTCATTTCTGGTATTCAAGAGATTGGTGCTAATGGTGAAGCTGAAGGCGTGAAGATTGCTGGTGGTACACAAAATGTGACAGGTGGTCATGTTAAGGATACTGAGTTAGAGTCAGGCACACAAAATGTAATCGCTGGTAGTACAAATGGTGGCACGGTTAAAGGTGGTGACCAGAACATCTCGGGTAAAGGAAATGCAAATGATGTAACAATTGCAGGTGGCACACAAAATGTCACAGATGGTGGTACAGCAACTAATACTACAATAAACAGTGGCTCACAAAATGTGAGTGGTGAAGGTTCTGTTGCTAAGAACACAGTTGTTGATGGTGGTATACAAAATGTCACGGATGGTGGTACGGCGACTAATACTACATTAACTGATGGTTCACAAAATGTGAGTGGCAATGGATCTCTTGCATCGAATACATCTGTTACAGGTGGTACACAAACTATTTCAGGCAATGGTAAAGCTGAAGGTGGATCTGTTACAGGTGGTATTCAAGAGGTTAAAACAGATGGTATTGCTGATAACATCACAATTGCAGGTGGTACGCAAAATGTTACAGGAGGTGGTCAGGTTACCGACAATACATTAACTAGCGGCTCACAAAATGTGAGTGGCAAAGGATCTCTTGCATCGAATACATCTGTTACAGGTGGTACACAAACTATTTCAGGCAATGGTAAAGCTGAAGGTGGATCTGTTACAGGTGGTATTCAAGAGGTTAAAACAGATGGTATTGCTGATAACATCACAATTGCAGGTGGTACGCAAAATGTTACAGGAGGTGGTCAGGTTACCGACAATACATTAACTAGCGGCTCACAAAATGTGAGTGGCAAAGGATCTCTTGCATCGAATACATCTGTTACAGGTGGTACACAAACTATTTCAGGCAATGGTAAAGCTGAAGGTGGATCTGTTACAGGTGGTATTCAAGAGGTTAAAACAGATGGTATTGCTGATAACATCACAATTGCAGGTGGTACGCAAAATGTTACAGGAGGTGGTCAGGTTACCGACAATACATTAACTAGCGGCTCACAAAATGTGAGTGGCAAAGGATCTCTTGCATCGAATACATCTGTTACAGGTGGTACACAAACTATTTCAGGCAATGGTAAAGCTGAAGGTGGATCTGTTACAGGTGGTATTCAAGAGGTTAAAAAAGATGGTATTGCTGATCGAGTTTCAATTATAGGTGGTACACAAAATATCACAGATGGTGGTCAAGTTAATGACATACAATTGATATCAGGCACACAAAATGTGAGTGGTGAGAAATCTGAGTCTAACAGAACGATTATTAGTGGAGGCATTCAATCCGTATCGAATGGTGCTCAAGCTAATAGTAGTACTATTTCAGATACTGGTATTCAAGAAGTCAATAAAGATGGTATAGCTGATGGCTCGAAGATCATGGGTGGTACACAAAATGTGACAGAAGGTGGGCAAGCTAATAACACAATCTTGAATGTGGGCTCATAAAATGTGAGTGGCGCAAATGCAATCGCAGATAACACTACGATTAATGGTGGTATTCAAACTGTTGAAAATGGTGGGCAAGCTAATAAAGGCACAATTGGTCTTAATGGTGCACAAGTTATCAATGCTCGCGGTAGTGCAGAAAATATCATCATTTCAGGTGGTACTCAAACAGTGACATCAGGTGGTCAAGCTTCAGGTTCAACATTAGAATCAGGCGCACAAATCATCAGTGGAACAGATGCTCTTGCAGTTGATACTACCGTAAATAATGGTGTTCAAACTATTGAGAATAATGGTAAAGCCAACCGAGGTACAATTAACAGATCAGGTGAACAAGTTGTTATATCTGGTGGCTCTGCTGATAAATTCATTATTGAAGGTGGTACTCAGTATCTTAAAGATGGCGGTCAATCTAATGATTCTGTTGTTAATAAAGGTATTCAGAAAGTTTATGGTAATAATGCTGTGTCTAATCGTACAACTATTAATAATGATGGTACGTTACATGTATGGGGACAAGGTGCTGCAAATAGCTTGACTGTGAATGGTACTGGATCTGTTAAAGCTTGGGATCAAGGTAGTATTAATGGTTTAAGCATTAATGATCTAAGTGTTGTTTCTATTGAGTCTTCTGGTTTATTACAGGGTAACGTTAATATTAATAACATGGGGACTTTAAATATTAGTGAAAGCACAGTTGCTGCTGTGATTAAAGCTAATGATGAGGCTGTTATTAATATTGATACAAGCAATAGCTTACGTGTAGAAAGCCATGTGAATAGCATTGATTTGGCAAGTGAAACATCGATCTTGAATATACGCAATAGTATTTATGATAATGCTTCTGGAGAGAAAGCACTTGAGTCAGGTTCAGTATCTATTGGTAGTTTAACTGGTCGCGGTGAAGTGATCTTCATTAATCAACAGTTAAATACAACAGATGAATATCAATATGGCAGATTAAAAATTGATACATTATCTGGTGAAATTACATTCAATATGGGTATAGATCTTGCAAGCCAAATGGGTAACTATCTTAATATCAATCGAGCAAGTGGTAACCATATCATCATGGCAGAGGATTCAGGTCGAGAAATTAGTGTACCGAATTCAACGTCTGTTGATTTAGTAACTATTTTAAATAATCAAGATGCTAGATTTACTTTAGGTACAAACACTCAGGAAGTTGATGGTGGTATTTATACTTACCAATTAAGAAATCGTAATAATGCTGGTGAAGAAATTTGGTACTTATCAGCGAGCCGTAAGAATGATTCAGATGATCTTAAAACATCTCCTTCTGTAGATGCAGTATTATCCATTGCATCAGCGGGAACAATGATTATGCAAAATGATATGCAAAATCTGCGTTATCGCCGCGGAGATCTACAACAAGGTGCTGGTGATGGTTTCTGGGTCAGAAATATTGGTGCTTATGAGAAAGTAAATAAAGGCAATTTAGATTTCAAATTGAAACAATTAGGTGTTGAAATGGGTGCTGATAAGTTGTTCGAATTAGAAAAAGGACAACTTGTTGTCGGCGGTTTAATCAACTATGGTTCATCTGATGTGGATCACAGAAGAGGTGGATCAAGTAGTATTAAATCTTACGGCGTAGGTGCTTATGTAACATATTTTGATAACCGTAATTGGTACATTGATGGTGTGGTTAAATATAATCGCTTTGAAAATAAAGTTCATGCATTATCGACTAATAGTTATGTTATTAGAGGTAACTACAAAAATAATGGTCTAGGTGCATCTTTAGAAGCGGGTTATACATTTAGATTTGATCACGATATTTGGTTTGAGCCTTATGCGCACATTAGTTATGTTCAAACCTCTAGCAAAAATGTCTCATTAAATAATGGTATGACTGCAAATATTGGTAAACAGCGTTCATTCGTAACTGAGTTAGGTGGTAGTTTGGGTAAAACATTTATCATCTCTGATGATTTCATTGTAAGCCCTTATATTAAAGCTGCTTGGTCTCGTGAGAACATGGATAACAATAAAGTTCGTTTCAATAATGTGAAAACATTCAAAAATGATTTATCAGGTAATGTTGGTAAATATGGTGTAGGTGTGAGCACATTAATTGATAAGAAAGTTAGAGTTTTCTTAGAAACTAATTACCGCAGAGGAAGTAATGTTAAAACACCTGTTCAATGGAATTTAGGTTTGAAATATAATTTCTAATATTCTTTGATTAAAGGTAAAAGCCCGCACATTGTGTGGGCTTTTTTTTGGGGCATTTGAATAGGTATGAGTATGAGCTAAATCGGCAAGCTATAAGTCAATTTCACTGTATCCATTGGCACATCTGTTTTTACACTTTGTATTGCTTTAATGGTTGTGAGCTTATGGGCATGGAATTGTCGATAACTATCTAAATCCTTGGTCACAATGCGAAGCCAAGCATCACACTCACCGGCCATCAAGTGGCATTCGATAATTTCTGGCATATCTTGAATCGCTTCAATGAAGCTATCAATAGTTTTGGCATCTTGTGCTTTGAACCAAATGCGAGAGAAAAGTGTTAAGCCTGCATCCACTTTTGCACCATCGACAATGGCAATATAGCGCTTGATCACGCCTGCTTCTTGTAAGAGTTTCACTCTACGTAAACATGGCGACGGTGATAATCCTACAATTTGAGCAAGCTCAGAATTTTGGATGCTCGCATCCTTTTGTAGCACACGTAAAATATGTCGATCTATGTTATCTAGTTTTATTGGCATTTTATTCTATTGATATTAAAAATAATGAAATAAAATGCTAAATTAGCATTCATTATTGATAACAACAAGTAAAAATTCCAAGCATGAAGGACTACAATAGCCTCCGATTTTTGAGAGGATCGTTCATCATGTATTTAGATAATGTGTTGTTATTTGGTTTGGCAGTGTTTCCATTGGTTTGTACACCGGGGCCTGATGTTTTATTTATTGCATCACAAGGTTTAACTTCAGGCAAAAAAGCTGTGTTGAAAGCCAATGCTGGGATTTTGACAGGTTATTGTGTGCATGCGGTATTGAGTGCATTGGGTGTTGCGGCATTGGTCGCAGCTTCACCAGTCTTATTTAATGTGATTCGTTGGGTAGGGGTTGCTTATTTATTATATTTAGCAGTTTGTATGATCCGCTCTGCTATGAAAAAAGGATTATTAGAGATCCAAAAAGATGCTAAAAAACATCAGCATTTATATCGTAAGGGCTTCTTAACAAGTTTCTTAAACCCTAAAGGTTTATTGATATATTTGGCAATTTTACCGAATTTTATCGATAAATCGGGGAATTATGGATTACAAGCATTGATGTTAGCGAGCGTATTCATTGTTAGCTGTGCCATTGTTTATACAATCATCGGCGTGAGCTTAGCGAATTTAAGTAGCAAAAGTGCACCGAGTGATAAACGTCGCAGAATCGTAGAAGGTTTCTCCGGCAGTTTATTAATCATCGCGGCAGGTTTTATCGCAGGTAACTAAGTTATTGATACAAAATTTAAAGCCCAATAAAACTTCTTCATTGGGCTTTTTATTTTAATCTAATTTAATGGCATAAGTTGCTAAAAAGGTTGGGAGATAATCATCAATGAGGAATCTTTTTTGGGGCGCAAATTCTTCGATGAAATCTTTAATTAAAAATCCTGCTTTAGTTTGTCCGCCAATTAAATCTGTTAAAGAGTGACCAAATACTAAGGATTCACCTTTATCAATTTTCTGTTGCAGTAAATCTTTGGGTAAATCACGAATGTCGGAGAAAGGGATTTTGTAAGTTGGCTTTACTAATCCTTTTTGACGAAGTAGAGCATCGCGATCATCCACAAAGACAATAGGGTTATAAAAGCTCGCTAATAATCGCCCATTAGTTTTGAGCACTCTAAAACATTCTTGCCATACCGGATTCACATCTGGTACATATAAATTGGAAATCGGATGGAAAATGATGTCAAAACTACCATCCTCAAATTGGCTGAGGTTATTCATATTACCTTGCACAGTTGTGAGTGCTAGCTGATGCTGATCTGCAATATCTTGATCTTTTTTCAATTGCCCTTCAGAAATATCCAATACCGTTACAATTGCGCCAGCTGCTGCTAAAATTGGCGCTTGCTGCCCACCAGCAGAAGCTAAACACAAGGTTTTTTTACCTTGAATGTCACCCAACCAATTTTTATCAATCGGTGATGGCATTAAATGCACATCCCAAATGCCATTTTTAGCATTGATTATTAACTCATCCGAAACTGGTTGTGACCAAGGAGAATCTTGTGCCGCTTGTTGATCCCAATAGGATTGGTTTTGTTGAATATAATGTGTTGACATAGATTGATCCTTGTACAATTATTATTAAATATACTGCTTGGGCGGATAGATATATTAAACTGATTATAAAATTTATGCCTTTGACATTTAGCAAAATAGCTTTACAATGCGAAACTTATTTTCATGTTGAATACAGCTAGAGGACTTTAAATGTTTTATCGCATTTTAATACCCCCCAAGATACCGCGAGAGCGGGATCAGCACTGCTGTATCTCCTTCCTTTCTAACATTCGCTAGGCGACGCTAGATTAAATAGGTGAAGGAGGTGACTTAAAGACATACCCAAAACAATCGCAACAAATGTTTAAGTTACCTTCCCAAAACGCATCACTAGATGCAATCTCATCTATTATCTAGGAGCCACAAGTGTTAGCCTTTATAGAACGATATTTCGAACTAAAGCGCCACAATACAACGATTAAGCAGGAATTAATTGCTGCTTTCACAACCTTTATCACAATGGTTTATATCGCGTTTGTTAACCCAAAAATTTTGGGCGCAGCAGGTATGGACACACAAGCTGTGTTTGTGACAACTGTTTTAATCACAGCCATCGCATCTGTTTTAATGGGTGCAGTTGCAAAACTGCCCATTGCATTAGCACCAGGCATGGGGATTAATGCTTACTTTGCTTATGTTTTAGTTGGGGCGAACGGCCTCACATGGGAAACAGGGATGACATTGATCTTCCTCAGTGCAGTTTCTCTCTTCCTATTATCGTTATTCAAAATTCGTTATTGGATGGTTTCCAATATCCCTTATTCGTTAAGAATTGGGATCAGTGTTGGCTGTGGTTTATTAATCACATTGATTGGCTTACATAACGCGCACATCATCGTTGCTAATCCAGACACAATGGTCGCATTGGGTGATCCAAAAAGTATTTCATTCATTTTGGGTTCATTGGGTTTCTTAATCGTGATTGCATTGGCTCAGCGCAATATTTATGCCTCAGTTTTGATCTCGTTTGCAGTCATCACGGGAATTGCATTGATCATAGATCCTGATGTTTCTTATCATGGCTTAGTAAGTATGCCACCATCGATTGCGCCTGTAACAGGTCATTTAACTTTTAAAGAAGTGGCGAGTTTTTCCATGGTGGGCGTGATTGTTTCTGTTATGTTGATCAACTTATTTGAATCATCAGGCACCTTCATTGCAGTGACTTCAAAAGCAGGTTTGGCTGATAAAAATGGCCATTATCCTAATCAACAAAAATCATTATTGATCGACAGTAGCGCATCTGCTGTGGGCTCTTATATGGGGACATCAGCTGTGACTGCTTATATCGAGAGTGCATCGGGCGTTGCGGTGGGTGGACGTTCAGGATTGATGTCTGTTGGTGTTGGTTTGCTATTTCTAGCATTACTATTCTTCTCGCCATTAGAAAAAATGATTCCGTTATATGCAACAACGGGCGCGTTGCTTTACATCGGTGTTTTGATGATTTCAGAGCTCGCAAAAATTGATTGGGAGGATTTAACAGAAGCAACGCCATCATTTGTTGCAGCGGTTGCAATGCCATTTACCTTCACAATTACGGAAGGTATCGCGCTGGGCTTCATTACTTATGTGGTATTGAAAATTGCTGCAGGTAAGTTCAAAGACATCACATGGTGCACAGGCATCATGGCGCTTCTATTTTTATTACGCTACATCTTTTTGTAAAAGACTAAACATACTAATTCGCTCTACCAATCGGTAGAGCATATAAATTTAATTTTTAATTTCAGTTATTGAGTTTTATTAGGAGTTTATTATGAGAAAAGAAACTATTCGTGAAATGATTGATGCAGGTGCAGCTAAAATTCCAGCGGATCGTGTCATTAAAAACGGACTATTAGTGAACGTGACATCTAGCGAAATTTATCCTGCGGATGTTGCGATCTACAAAACACAGATCGTAGCGACGGGTAATGTAGATGCGTACATCGGTGAAAAAACAGAAATCATTGATGCAAAAGGTAAATATTTAGTACCAGGTTTGATCGATGGCCACTTGCATATCGAATGCAGTAAATTATCGATGACAAGCTTTGCAAAAGCAGTTGTTCCTCACGGTACAACAAGTATCGTTTCAGGCTTGGATCAATACGTTGTAACAACAGGTTTGGAAGGCATCAAAGAAGTTTTAGCTGAAATTGATGATCTTCCATTGCACGTATTCTGGGGCTTGCCATTCTTTACACCGTACACATTGCCTCAAAGTAACGTTGCATTTAACGTAACAGCAGAAGTTCATGAAGAAGTTCAAAAATGGCCTGAGGTTTTTGGCGTTTGGGAAACTGTTTCTGAATTCGTAGAAAACAAACATCCTGATGTAATACGTGCATTAGAATTAGCACGTGAAAATCGTTTGCCAGTATTTGGCTGTGCGCCAATGAATCGCGGCGAAAAATTGAACTCAGTATTATGTGCTGGCGTTCGTTTAGATCATGAAAGCTATAACCATGAAGAGATGATGGAAAAAGTGCGTAAAGGCATGTTCGTAATCATTCGTGAATCTTCAATTTCTCACTTCCTGGAGGAGAATATGAAGATCGTAACACATTTAAATCCTCGTGTTGCACGCCGTGTGAGCTTCTGTACGGATGACGTTGTAGCATCAGAAATCTTGGCAAATGGTCACATGGATAAATTGATCCGTATGGCGATTGCAAATGGTGTTGATCCTTTAACTGCAATCCAAATGGGTTCTATCAACTCAGCGGAAGCTTATCGTGTCGATCATTTAGTGGGTTCAATTTCTCCGGGTCGTTATGCGGATATCTTGATGGTTGAAGACTTAGTGAAGTTTGAAATCGATACAGTGATCGCAAAAGGTGAAACAGTGGTTGAGGCTGGCAAAATGAGCAAAACATTAACGCCACCAAAACGTAGCGAATTGTTGTTGAACACAATGAAAATGAAGCCAGTTCTCGAGCATGACATGAATGTGAAAACAGAATTGGAAGGTGATTCAGTTCACGCTTTATCATTGGCTGTAGATTTCGATGTACCATTTGTGCGTAAAGCTCGTAACGTAGAATTAAAAGTAGTGGATGGTGTTGTTCAGCCTGATTTAGAGCAAGATGTTCTATATGCAACAGTGATCGAACGCTTTGGTATTACTGATGTGAAACCTGCTGTTGGTTTTGTAACGGGTTGGAAACTGAAAGGTGGCGCAATGGCAAGTTCATGCGCACCTGATGATAACAACGTTGTTTGTATTGGTACAAATAGCAAAGATATGACTATTGCTGTGAATCATTTAGCTGCACAAGGTGGCGGACAAGTGATCGTGAAAGATGGTGAAATCTTAGGTTTCTTACCATTGCCAATCGCAGGGATTGTTTCTGATTTAGAGCCTGAAGCAATGGCGATTGAAGAAGAGAAATTATTCAACTTAGCACGTGAATTGGGTTGTGATTTACCTGATCCAATGTTCTATATGTGCTGTTTACAAATTACGGCGATTCCTGATTTTGCCATTACAGATTTGGGCGTGATAGATTTCGCAGCACAAGCAGTTGCAGAGCCTGTATTAAAATGTAGCTGTAGCCACGGCAGAATTGCAGGTAAATAGTTAAGGGATATTCAGTGATCTTACCTAAAGGTAAGATCATTGCAGAAGATAAGGAAGAGATATGTCAGAAAAAGCAAAATTAAATCATTTGATTGATATGGCATCAGGCAGAGTGCCAGTTGATCTATTGATCACTAACTGTAAAGTTGTGGATGTTTATAACCAAACATTGATCGAAGGCCCATTGGCAATTGGTGATGGCAAAGTGGTTGCAGTTGGTCATGTGTTGGAAGCGAAAGAAACGTTAGATGCAAAAGGTGGAATCGTTATGCCGGGCTTGATTGATGGTCACGTTCACATTGAATCATCATCATTAACGCCAGCGCAATTTGCACGTACGATTTTACCTTTTGGTACAACGACAATTATCGCTGATCCCCATGAAATTGGTAATGTTTGTGGTGTAAAAGGCATTCAATATATGTTGGATGCGAGCCGTAATTTGCCTTTGCATGTGAAAATTCAGTTGCCATCTTGTGTGCCTGCAACGCCATTTGAATCAGCAGGTGCAGTTTTAGAAGCTGAAGATTTAGAGCCACTGTTTGCAGATGAAGGCGTGTTAGGTTTAGGCGAAGTGATGGATTACCCAAGTGTGATCAATCATGATGAACCAATGATCAATAAATTATTGATGGCAAAACGCCACAATCGTGTGATTGATGGCCATAGCCCGGGCGTTAAAGGCTTGGCATTGAATGCTTATGTTGCATCAGGCGTGATGACAGATCACGAATGTAGCGATACAGAAGGCATGTTGGCACGCTTGCAAATGGGTCAATATATTTTGCTCCGTGAAGGCTCAACATGTAAGGATCTATTGAACTTGTTGCCAGCAGTTACGCCTGCAAACTCACGCCGTTGCGTATTCTGCACGGATGATCGTGAACCAGATGATATCTTAACCACAGGTCATATCAATAAGAGCTTACGTTTAGCTGTTGAATATGGCCTTGATCCCATGATCGCAATCACAATGGCAACATTGAATGGCGCAGAATGCTTCCGCTTGCATGATAAAGGTGCGATTGCACCGGGCAAAGATGCGGACTTGTTGATCGTTAAAGACCTGAAAAATTTCGAGCCAATGCATGTATTCTCAATGGGTGTAGAAGTTGCGCGCGATGGCAAAATGCTGATCGAATTGCCTGAATATCATTGTGAAGATGTATTGAACACAATCAATATTGCACCAATCAAAGTTGAAGATTTTGCATTGAACTTAACAAGTGATAAAGCGCGCGCGATTGGTGTGATTCCAAAAAGCGTTGTGACGAAGAACTTGGAAATTGACGTTGTGCGTGATGAAAATGGTCAATTCAATGCCAAAGCAAATGGTGCATTGAATAAAATGGCTGTGATCGAGCGCCATCATGCAACAGGCAATATGGGCATTGGTATTTTGGAAGGCTACGGCATTCAAAATGGTGCGATCGCAGTTTCTGTTGCGCACGATTCACATAACATCGTTGTGGTTGGTGATAATGATGCGGATATGTTGGCAGCAGTGAAAGACATTGAAGCAATCAAAGGCGGTTTCTCATTGGTACAAAATGGCGAAGTGTTAGCGCATTTACCATTGCCAATTGGTGGTTTGATGACGAATCAAACAGCAGAAGAAGTTGCAGAAATCATCGAGCATTTGATCATCACAGCGCGTGATAAATTCAACTTGTCACATGAGTTCCATCCATTGATGACATTGGTGTTTATGACATTGCCAGTAATCCCTGCATTGAAATTAACATCGAATGGCTTATTTGATGTAAAACAATTCAAATTGGTGGATGTTTCAGTTTAATTGCTGAATTAACCTAAATTAGAAAAGATAAACCGAGCTATGCTCGGTTTATTTTTCAAGATGTTTTACTCTGTTATTGTAGTAAAATTCATAAAATAGCCATTGAGAGTTTCTTTAATTTGATCAAGATTTTTTTCACTATTAGGGATGAAATATTTCAAATTAGCAACTGCTAATCGCTCTTGTACGATATTTACATGAAATCCAATAGCATT
>NZ_MVDO01000025.1 GCF_002006755.1 Wohlfahrtiimonas larvae
TGGCCTTGATTCCACTGTAGCTTCTAAAGAAACATTAGGTAAGCCAGATCCTGAAATTGTATCTCCACAGGTGGCAACAAAACAGAATATTCGCCATCAGTTTTTGGAACCTCAAGAATTTACCTTAATGGTGGATAATGGCGATGTTGAAAGTAATGAAATTAATCGTGTCGAAAAGTTAAAAAGAATTACAAAACAAAGAGCAGAATATTTAGAGATAGATGATCAAGATGTACATGTTGAACCGCCCTTATTCCATAGTGGTGTTAGGATTGGTCGGTTAAGATTCTTATGTCGAATTACATTTGCATTGGCTATTTTGATGGCTTGTTTGAATGTGTTTCCATTGTATTTAAAAACATATTTAGGAGATGCAGGTTTTATTCCTTCATTTTTGTTGGTATTTCTTGCATTTACATTTGTGATCATGGTTATTAGCCAAAGATTTTGCGATATAGATAATTTATCTATTAGTACCGTTACATTTGTTGTTGTTATTTTGGGAATATTGTTAATCAGCTTTTTTATCGGTAATTATGATGCTTTGACTGAGGCTAAAGTTAAGTTTGTTCAAGAATTTTTGCAAAGTAATTCTATGAGTCAGAATTTTTTCTCTATGCAAAAAGTGTTGGAAGCTTATTTATCTGAGGTATCACAAAGGAATATTATTCAACAAGCCGATTCAATTGTGAAATGGATTATATATTTGTTGGTATTCTTTGGGGCGATTGTCTTATTTTCAACGCCAAGTATTGAAGGTAATAATCAGTTTGGATCACAATCATCAGAGCCTAATATGATGAGTTATATTATTTTTGTGATCAGCCTTTTGTGTTTGATTTATAGTATGGCATATCCATATAGTAGTAGAGAAAATAGGGTTGCGCATAGGGTATATCAAAATGAAATGTATGAATATTTAGGGTTGTTAAAACCACTTCCTGATGACTTTGAGCGTATTTATAAAGAGCATTTACAGAAAACTCAACAAAAGCTTGGTAATTAATTTATAATTGATAGACCGTAATTTGAATTCAGGAGAGAAATCATATAGAGTTCTCTCCTCTTTATTTGATAGAAATTAACTGCATGAAGAATATTAGAAACTTTTCCATTATTGCCCACATTGATCATGGTAAATCCACGATTGCTGATCGTTTTATTCAAATTTGTGATGGATTGAGCGACCGCGAAATGGAGGCTCAAGTTTTAGACTCTATGGACATTGAAAGAGAGCGTGGTATTACAATTAAGGCGCACTCAGTATCTTTAGACTATAAAGCTCGAAATGGTGAGGTTTATCATTTAAACTTTATCGATACGCCTGGGCATGTTGACTTCTCGTACGAAGTATCTCGCTCATTGTTTGCTTGTGAGGGTGCATTATTAGTTGTGGATGCAGCACAAGGCGTAGAAGCTCAATCAGTTGCAAACTGTTATACGGCGATTGATCATGGTTTAGAAGTTGTGCCTGTATTAAATAAAATTGATTTGCCCGCTGCTGATCCTATGAAAGTTGCAGCTGAAATTGAAGATATTATTGGTATTGAAGCAATGGATGCAGTGACGTGTTCTGCTAAAACTGGGATGGGTGTTGAAGATGTTTTAGAAGAGCTGGTGACAAAAGTACCAGCGCCTAAAGGTGATCCAAACGCGCCTTTAAAAGCATTGATCATCGATTCTTGGTTTGATCCATATGTTGGCGTTATATCATTGGTACGTATTTTTGATGGTGTTTTGAAACCACGAGATAAGATGCAAGTGATGAGTAGTAAGCGCGTTTATCAAGTGAGCCATGTTGGAGTGTTTACACCAAAACGTGAAGACAAAAAGGAACTATCAGCAGGGCAAGTAGGTTTTGTCATTGCGGGAATTAAAGATATTGATGGTGTGCCTGTTGGTGATACCTTAACTCTAGAAAATAACCCTGCTGCTGAAGCTGTTCCAGGATTTCAAAAAGTACAGTCAAGAGTTTTTTCAGGATTATTTCCTGTAGATTCTACGGAATATGAAAACTTACGTGAAGCATTACAAAAACTCCGTTTAAATGATGCATCATTAAACTTTGAGCCTGAATCTTCTCAAGCATTAGGATTTGGTTTTCGTTGTGGTTTCTTAGGAATGCTACACATGGAAATTATTCAAGAGCGTTTAGAGCGTGAATATGATTTAGATTTAATCACAACTGCACCAACAGTGATTTATGAGTTAGAAAAAACTGATGGTGAAGTAACGATGATTGATAATCCAAATGATCTTCCACCTCCTAATAAAATTAAAGAATTAAGAGAGCCCATTATTCGTGCAAATATTTTAACGCCACAAGAATATTTGGGTAATATTATCACTTTATGCGTTGAAAAACGTGGTGTTCAAAAAAATCTTGTTTATGCAGGCTCACAAGTACAACTGCAATTTGAATTACCAATGAGCGAAGTGGTTTTAGATTTCTTCGACCGTTTAAAATCAATTTCCCGTGGTTATGCTTCATTTGATTATGAGTTTGTACGTTATGAACCTGCAAATTTAGTTAAAGTTGACATTTTAATCAATGGTGAAATGGTGGATGCTTTAGCACTAATCATCCATAAAGATAATGCTGTTTATCGTGGTCGAGAGTTGGTTGAAAAAATGCGTGAATTAATTCCTCGCCAAATGTTTGATATCGCAATTCAAGCTGCTATTGGTGCAAATATCATTGCACGAAGCACTGTTAAAGCAATGCGAAAAGACGTATTAGCAAAATGTTATGGTGGTGATGTCAGCCGTAAACGTAAACTATTAGAAAAACAGAAAGCAGGTAAGAAACGTATGAAGCAAGTGGGAAATGTTGAAATTCCACAATCTGCATTCCTAGCTGTTTTACAAACTGGTAGTAAATAAATAAGGATTGATTATGTTTTCCCAATTTACACATTATTTGGCCATCGCGATTGTTATTTCCGTGCCAATTACAGGTATTATTTTATTGATAGATCGCCTTTATTTTAGAAAAAATAGAGAGAAAGATGCAAAATTACCTGTGATTGTAGATTGGGCGGCTTTTTTATTTCCAGTAGTATTAGTTCTGACAGTATTGCGTTCTTTTATTGCAGAGCCTTTTATTATCCCAAGTGGTTCTATGCAGCCAACTTTATATGCAGGTGATATGATTGTGGCTAATCGTTGGTCTTTTGGCTTGCGTTATCCAATCACAAACAAACGTATCTTCAGTGAAGAAGGTGATGGCGTTAACCGTGGTGATATTGCTGTATTTAAATATCCTGTAGATCCTCGCATTAATTATATTAAACGTATTGTTGGTATTCCTGGTGATGTTATTGACTATAAAAATAAAGTGTTAACTGTCAATGGAGAGCCGGTTCAATATGAATATGTAAGTGCAGCATTAGAGCCTACTTCTGAAATGATTTATACAGAGTTTTTACCTTCTGAAAATGGTGTTGTAGAGCATGGAATTCAGGTTGCACCTTATAATACAACAGCAGATCATGGTATGGGATTAAAGCAACAATTTCCTTTTAAAGTGCCGGAAGGTAAATATTTGGCCTTTGGTGATAACCGTGACAACAGTGCAGATAGTCGTTTTTGGGGGTTTGTTGCCGACGATCAACTCGTTGGCAAAGCCAATTTTATATGGATGAACTATAAATGTGTAACACAGTTGAAAGATTGTGGTCATATTTTTACAATACTTAAGTAGTTATGTTAGAACAGTTACAAAAAAAATTAGATTATCATTTCAAAGATATCGCTTTATTAAAGCAAGCTTTAGTTCATAGATCGGTCTCGCGTTCTCATAATGAACGTTTAGAGTTTTTAGGTGACGGTTGTTTAAATTTTATTATTGCATATGCATTATATGAACGATTTCCGGATGCTAAAGAAGGTGAGCTATCTAATATCCGTGCGCATTTAGTTAAAGAAAGTACATTGCATAAAATTGCTAAACTTTTAGAGTTACCTAAATACCTTGTCATAAGTTATGGTGAACGTAAAAATGATGGTGCAAAACGGGCAGGGATTTTAGCAGATACAGTGGAAGCGATTATTGCAGCTGTCTTCATAGATGGCGGTTTTGATGCTGCACAAAAAGTTGTTTTGACACTTTATGATTCTGAGCTACACACTATTCATGAAACATCATTTAAATGTGTAACAGAATCTGTTAAAGATCCAAAGAGCCGTTTACAAGAGCATTTGCAAGCTATTAATCAAAATATTCCAGAGTATGAAGTAGTTGCTATTGAAGGTCAGGATCATGCCCAGACGTTTAAAGTAGCGTGTCATGCTCAATCATTAACAACTATTGCAGAAGGAACAAGCAAAAAACGTGCTGAGCAAAATGCCGCACAATTAATGCTTGAGAAATTATTATGAATCAACATGCCGGTTATGTTTCAATCATAGGTCGCCCTAACGTAGGAAAGTCGACATTAATGAATCGTTTGATTGGGCAAAAAATTAGTATTACATCCAGCAAGCCACAAACAACTCGACATGCAATTACAGGAATTTATACCGATCATTATTGTCAAGCAATTTTCATCGATACGCCGGGCTTACATAAAGCTGAGCATTCTGCATTGAATCGTCATTTAAATAAAACAGCAACGAGCTCATTAGAAATGGCGGATGTGATTTTATTTATGGTGGAGGCATTGAAATTCACACCAGATGATGAGTTGGCGCTTAAACGATTGAAATACATCGAAAAGCCTGTGATTTTAGTGGTCAATAAAGTTGATTACATTAAAAATAAAGAAGAGTTATTCCCATTTTTATCTGAAATGATGAGCAAACATCAATTTGTAGAATGTTTACCAATCTCAGCCTTGGATGATAAGCAAATGAAATTGGTAGTAAAATCATTGACACATTACTTGCCAGAGCAAGCATTTTTATTCAGTGAAGATGAAATCACAACAGCATCTAGTTCATTTTTAGCCAGTGAAGTATTGCGTGAGAAATTAACACGACGTTTAAATCAAGAATTACCTTATGCATTGACAGTTGAAGTGGAAAGTTTTGAAGAAGAAGCAGAACTAATTCGCATTAATGCAGTTGTTTGGGTAGAGCGCGAAACTCAGAAAGGGATTGTTATTGGTAAAAATGGTACAACTTTGAAAGAGGCAAGTACTCAAGCTCGTCAAGATTTAGAGAAGTTATACGATAAAAAAGTATTTTTAAAGGCATTTGTGAAAGTTCGCCAAGGTTGGTCAGATGATGAGCGATCATTAAATGCATTGGGTTATATGGGGACAGACCTATAAAATGAAAAAATCAGTTCAAGGTGCTTTATGGATGATTGCTACAGGTGTTTCATTTGCTGCAATTAACGTCATTACACCATTTATTAGTGGTGAGTATCCTATAAGCTCAGAATGGACTGCCTTTTTTCAATATGGTTTTGCGTTTTTATTTTTATTCCCAATGTTTTTAAAGGCGGGATTAAAAAGGGTGGCGACAACACAACGTTTTTGGATTCATTTATTGAGGATTTTGGCCGCCATAGTGGGTGTTCAATTGTGGGTAAAGGCTTTAAGCTTACAGTTTCCAATTGGTGAAGGTGTGGCATTATTGATGACATCACCTTTATTTGCAAGTATTGGTGCCGCTTTATTTTTGAAAGAAAAAGCAACCATTACTAGAATTGTTGTCACAATTATTGGCTTCATTGGCGCAATGTTGATTCTAAGTCCGAGCTATCAAGCAATGAATTATGTTGCACTCTTGCCTTTGGCAGCTGCGTTGTTTTGGGCTATTTATTCATTATTGATAAAATATTTGACTGATAAAGATCACCCTTTAACGCTATTGTTTTATTTATATTTATTGATGTTTCCAATTAATTTACTATTAGCTTTAACAGGGAATTTTTCCCATGGTATAGCGGGGTTTGATTTCGAATTTACTTTAGAGTTATTGGGTTATTTGTTGGCTTTGGGCTTTTTAACGATGATTGCCCATTTTACATTAGTGAAAGCTTATCAGGCTGCTGATGCAATTTATGTTCAAGCTTTCGATTATATTAAATTGCCTCTAAATACGCTGTTGGGGTTTATTTTCTTTGGTTGGGCTGTTGGCACACAATTTTGGATTGGCGCAATCATTATGATCGCTGCGCTGTTATATATTACTTATTCTGAGTCTAAAAAATAATTTATGTTAAGTTATAGACATGGATTCCATGCTGGGAATCATGCGGACGTATTGAAACATTACGTCCTTTTTTCTGTCCTCAATTACTATAATGAGAAAGATAAGCCGTATTGGTATATTGATACACATTCAGGTGCAGGATTATATGATATTAATTCTGAATTTTCTGAGAAAACAGGCGAATATTATGAAGGCATTGGCTTGTTGCAGAAAGAAAGAAAACTCCCGAACGAGTTATTTAACTTTTTAGAATTTTTAGTTCAATTCCAAATGGATAAGAAGTTATATCCAGGATCACCTGTTATTGCACAGAAGTTAGTTCGTACAGTAGATCGTGTCAAACTCTTTGAATTGCATCCTGCGGATAGTGAACATTTGATCAATAACTTCAAAGGGCAAGGTGTTAAATATCAAATTCAGAAAAGCGATGGTTTTCAAGGTTTGATCAGTTTATTACCACCTTCAACACGCCGTGCTGTAATTTTGATCGATCCTCCGTATGAAGATAAAAGTGATTACAAAACTGTATTGAATACTTTGCAAGAGGCGCACAAACGCTTTGCAACGGGTACATATATGGTCTGGTATCCATTGTTGCCACGTGATGAAAGTTTGAACTTACCCAATAAACTAGGTAAAGCATTTAAAAATGATAGTTTTTTGAATGTCACTTTATCAGTGTATGACGGTAAACAGGATGAGTTTGGCATGTATGGAAGTGGTTTATTTATTTTGAATCCACCTTATACTTTAGAAAAAGAGTTAGAAAAATTAATGCCTCTCTTGGTTCAAGTATTGGGGAAAGATGATACTGCCAATTATACTTTGGAAAGTACTACAAAATAATCAAAGATACACATTAAAAAATATATAGTAAAAAGCCTTGGAATGGACATTGACCAAGGCTTTTTTAAGGGGGGAGAGTAATTGTATAAAATCAGTTTCACTGAATGATGAAACTGATTTTATTTTAGCTATCTTTACAAAACATTACAAGTATTTTTTTATTCCCCTTTTACCAAAAGTATAAAAAATAATATAAAAAACCTAACTAATCATTAAGTTAGGTTTTATTATTAAAATTTTTAATAATCTAAATTTAGCTCGTAGTTTGTGTGTACTGTTTAGATTGTTCTTCTAAGAAATCAGGATGGTTCACCTGGCGATATTGTTGGACCGCTTCAGAGATACCTTCACCACCAACGTGAGAGCGAACATACTGGCTGATGAACTTAGATTTTTCTTCTTCTGCAGCTTTTGATTTATCCATTGAAGATACAATGAATGTCACAATGAACGCAGTAGGGATAGAGAATAGTGCAGGGTTGTTATATGGGAAAATTGCACTATCATGGCCCAATACATTGATCCAAACTTCTGGTCCTAATACGATCATAACAACAGCTGTGATTAAACCTGCAGCACCACCAACAACAGCACCTTTTGTTGTTAAACCTTTCCAATACATTGATAAGAATAGTAATGGGAAGTTAGCTGAAGCAGCAATGGAGAATGCTAAGCCAACTAAAAATGCAACGTTTTGTTCTTCAAATAATAAGCCTAACAAGATTGCAATAACGCCCAAAGCAGCGGTTGTGAAACGAGAAACCATTAATTCAGTTTTCATCACAGGTTTGCCTTTCTTGATTACATTCGCATAGAAGTCATGACTAATTGCTGAAGCACCAGATAATGTTAAACCTGCAACAACCGCAACTAATGTTGCAAATGTTACTGCTGACATAAAGCCTAAGAAAATATTACCACCAATTGCGTGTGATAAATGGATTGCAACCATGTTAGCACCACCAATGATTGCACCTTCTGCTGTTGAGTATTCAGGTTGGTTCATGATGTAAACGATCGCACCAAAACCAATGATGAACATTAATAAATAGAAGTAGCCAATGAATCCTGTAGCATATAAAGCTGATTTACGTGCTTCTTTCGCATCTTTTACTGTGAAGAAACGCATTAAGATATGTGGTAAACCTGCTGTACCAAACATCAAGCCAATACCTAAAGAAATCGTATCGATTGGGTTAGGATATTTCAAACCAGGTGCCATGATTTCGATACCTTTTGGATGCACTTCAGTTGCTTTAACAAATAAGGTTTCCATGTTAAAACCAACCCAGTAAAGTACAACAAATGACATGAATGTTGCGCCCATCAAAATTAATACGGCTTTAATCATTTGAACCCATGTTGTTGCCAACATACCACCTAACAACACGTAGATCATCATTAAGACACCAACGATGAATACAGCAATGTTATAGTTTAAACCAAACAATAATTCGATTAATTTACCTGCGCCCACCATTTGTGCAATCAAATATAGCAATACGATTGTTAATGTTGAGAATACAGCCAAAATACGGATAGGTGTTTGTTGTAATCTAAATGCCGTTACGTCTGCAAATGTAAAGCGACCTAAGTTACGGAATCTTTCTGCCATTAATAATAAAATAACAGGCCAACCAATAAAGAATCCGAATGCATAAATCAAGCCGTCATACCCTGAAGCAAAAACTAATGCAGATAAGCCTAAGAACGATGCTGATGATAAATAGTCACCAGCAATGGCTAAACCATTTTGGAAACCAGAAATACCACCACCAGCAGTATAGAAGTCAGATGCTGATTTTGTACGGTTAGAAGCCCAGAATGTAATTGCAATTGTTGCTAATACAAACACAAAAAACATAATGATTGCTGTCCAGTTTTTGCCACCTGTTTGTGTTGTTTGAGCAACTGCTACACCAAATAATCCAAATGCGATCAAGCATAAGAATTGTCTTAGAATATTATTTCTCATTGCCGATCTCCTTCAAAACTCTAATTGTTTTTGGATCGAAATATGTATTCGTTTTATGAACGTAATAACATGTCACTAAAATCGTCCAAATAATTAAGAAAAATCCTGCGGGAATTGCCCATGTTGTTACCATTTTTTCTGCAATTGGCATACCAACTATGCTCGGTGCGAAGGCAGAAGCAACAATGATTAAAATATATAAACCTAAAGTTAAAGTCAGTAATACCAAACTGAATTTTTGTTTTTCAGCTACCAATGCTTTGAATCTTGAATCGTTATAAATGCGATTCACAATTGCTTCATCGTACAGAAGCTTTGAATCATCGATTTTTATGGGTTCAGCCATAAGATCCTCCTAAATTTTTAATTTGTCGTTATTTATTAAATTAAATCGTTCACGCATTTTTTGCGTATTTTTTTTAATATCTAAAACTCCTCCTTAGGTAAGAAGATACAAATTTCTGTAGAATTTGCAAATAAAAACTACATTTTTAAAACAAATCATAGCTGTGAAATCTTAAAAAAAGTATTATTATCTGCTGATTTTTTAGTTAATCAATTGTTTTTAAATGTAATATTTGTGTATATTTTTAGCGCATCTTTATTTGTAGTTAAATTATATTTTAATTACAAATCTATTCTTATAAAAAGTATTTTTTAGGTTTAGTCTTTATGTCTATCTTAGTTATATAGCTTATTCTAATATAGTTGCAATTACTTTGCTAGGCATGCTATATAATTAGAATGTAATGTTTATGCCCACAAGGCAGAATAAAAGGATCAGACCACCGAAATTGATCAGACATTATTGGTGAATTAATTTAATAGAATTTGAAAAAAGTTTAACAGGGATAGAATATGCCAAAATATCGTTCACATACTTCGACGCAGGGTCGAAATATGGCGGGAGCACGTGCTTTATGGCGTGCAACAGGAATGACTAATGAAGATTTTAAAAAGCCAATCATTGCTGTGGTCAACTCATTTACTCAGTTTGTTCCAGGTCATGTTCATTTGAAAGATTTAGGGCAAATGGTTGCGCGTGAAATTGAGAAGGCTGGTGGTGTTGCAAAAGAATTTAACACGATCGCAGTGGACGATGGTATCGCAATGGGCCATGATGGTATGCTATATTCATTGCCAAGCCGAGATTTAATCGCTGATTCAGTGGAATACATGGTGAATGCTCATTGCGCAGATGCAATGATCTGTATTTCAAACTGTGACAAAATCACACCAGGAATGTTGATGGCTTCTATGCGCTTAAATATTCCTACGATTTTTGTGTCGGGCGGACCAATGGAATCAGGGAAGCTTGTTTGGAATGATGAAAATCTACGTTTAGATCTTGTAGATGCTATGGTAATGGCTGCTGATGATCGTGAAGCGGATGATAAAGTACAAGCAATTGAAGAAAGTGCTTGCCCAACATGTGGCTCATGTTCTGGTATGTTTACAGCAAACTCCATGAACTGTTTAACAGAAGCACTCGGTTTATCTTTACCTGGCAATGGTTCAATGTTGGCAACGCATAAAAATAGAGAAGGTTTATTTTTAGAGGCTGCTCGTCAGATTGTTAAAAATACACGTGATTATTACGAGAATAATAATAACAAAGTTTTACCGCGTACAATCGCATCATTCAAAGCATTCGAAAATGCGATGATGTTGGATATCGCAATGGGCGGATCAAGTAATACAGTATTGCATTTATTGGCAGCAGCGCATGAAGCTGGCGTTGATTTCTCAATGAAGGACATTGATCGTTTATCGCGTAAAGTTCCTCATTTATCTAAAGTATCACCATCAACTAGCAAATATCATATGGAAGATGTACATCGCGCAGGTGGCATCATCGGCATTTTGGGTGAATTAGCGCGTATGAATTTATTACATACAGATTGTTACACAGTTCATTCCAAAAATTTAGCTGAAGCAATTACTAAATGGGATATTACACAAACAAATGATGAGAATATACATCATTTCTTTAAATCTGCACCGGGTGGTGTACGCACAACGGAAGCATTTAGCCAAGATCGTTACTTTGATTCATTGGATGATGATCGAGAAAATGGTTGTATTCGTAGTGGTGAATTTGCCTATAGCCAAGATGGCGGTATTGCTGTGCTATATGGTAATATTGCAAAAGATGGCTGTATTGTAAAAACAGCGGGCGTGGATGAATCAATTTTAAAATTCACAGGCAAAGCACGTGTGTATGAGAGCCAAGATTCAGCGGTGAAAGGCATTTTGAATAACGAAGTACAAGCTAATGAAGTTGTGATCATTCGTTACGAAGGACCAAAAGGTGGGCCGGGTATGCAGGAAATGTTATATCCAACATCTTATTTAAAATCAAAAGGTTTGGGCAAAGCATGTGCATTACTAACTGATGGCCGTTTCTCGGGAGGTACATCGGGGTTATCCATCGGTCATGCTTCACCAGAAGCAGCTGAAGGCGGTGTCATTGCGATTGTGGAAACAGGAGATGAGATCATCATTGATATTCCTAATCGTTCAATTCATTTGAATCTATCTCAAGAAGTGATTGATGCACGTTTAGTGGAGCAAGCTAAATTTGGGTTTGTACCGAAAGAAGAGCGCTCGCGTAAAATATCGGCAGCATTGCAAGTGTATGGTGCGTTAGCAACATCGGCAGCATTTGGTGCAGTTCGTGATGTGAATCGCTTAAAGCAAATTAAGTAAAAGTTACTAAAATTATTTAGCCTATCTATAAAGTATATAGATGGGCTTTTTAATAAGTTATAAAACGACTGACCGTCGGTCAATGTGGATTAAAATAAGCTCATGCATAAAACGCAATCCTGTTTAAAATATGGCATAATTCACAATCAAAAACTCATAAAGAAACGATTAAGAATGTATAAAGCAATATTTTTTGACATCGATGACACATTGCTAGACTTTAGCGCAGCAAGCCAATCAGCATTTTATCAATCTTTTCAAATGCTAAATATTGATGTGGAAGATCAGTATTATCATATTTTTCAGAACATTGATCATGCTTTGTGGCAAACGCAAAAGTTAGGGAAGATCACTGTTGATGATGTAATTAATCTGCGTTTTCAGCAATTATTCATCACACTAGATATTGATGCAGATTGTGTCGCGATGAGAGATGCTTTTCAATATCATTTATCTTTAGAAGCCACGATAGAAAAGGGTGTGGATGAAATTTTAGATTATTTACATCCTAAATATGCTTTATATACTGCATCTAATGGCATATTAGTAATGCAGAAATCGCGTTTACAACGGGCCAATTTATCAGGGTATTTTTCTGATTTATTCATATCGAATGATATTGGCTATGAAAAGCCTGATCCAAGGTTTTTTGAAACATGTTTAACCCGAAGCCAATTATTTGCCAATGAAATTTTATTTGTCGGTGATAGTTGGGCTGCGGATATTGTGGGTGCGACTAATTATGGGATAGATGCTTGTTGGTACAACCCCAAAAATCAGCAAGCACAAGCTACTTATACAATTCAATCTTTGTTAGAGTTGAAAGATATACTGTAATTACATTACAATACGCGAATGATTCACAGCACTTTTGAATGTGCTCATTTTAAAGAAGGAGGCTAAAAAACAATGAGTTTGTGTAAATTAATCGAATATACACATTTCTTTGGTAATCGCCGTAGCTCAGGTTCTTTCAGTTTTAAACTGCGATAACTCGGCCTGAGCAAATAGACCAACAAGAAATTTGATTCAGCTTACTGGGTAATCGCAATGATTAATCCATAGTTTTTTCGTCTTGAAAAAACTAATTTGAGAGTAAGTTATGAGCACTTTATTATCAGTACAATCAGTTTCTTATGAAACTTCCATTAAAAAATTATTTGAAAATATCTCTTTTTCCATTCAATCTGGCGAGCGAATCGGCTTAATTGGCCATAATGGCAGTGGTAAAAGTACATTGTTACATTTAATCACACAACAATTACCCTTAAACCATGGCAATATCTCGTTTGCGAATCACTGTGTTTATGCATACATCGAGCAACATTTGCCAAGTGATCTTACAAATTCGACTGTATTAGAAGCAGTATTAAGTAAGTTATCAGAAGATAAGCGAATGATGGAAAGTTGGCGAGCAGAAATATTGCTGGCAAAACTTGGATTTCATGAATCGCAATATCATCAAAGCATTAATACATTAAGTGGCGGGCAACATACACGATTATTGCTCGGCCGTGCGTTAATGAATCAACCTGATTTATTGTTTTTGGATGAACCTAGTAACCACTTAGATTTGCCAACCATTTTGTGGCTCACTCAGTTTTTGCAAAATTGGCGTGGAACATTTGTGTTAGTTTCCCATGATCAAAACTTATTGGATCAAGTGACGAATACAACATGGATTTTGCGTGATGAAAGTCTGCATCATTTTCAATTACCATGTTCTGAAGCAAGGCAAGCGTTGATCGGGCAGGATATTGCAGATGAACATCGCCATAAAGCGGAGCAAAAAGAGATTGATCGCATTACTCACAGTGTCAAGCGTTTAGCATTGTGGGGAAAAACTTATGATAATGAAAGCTTTGCACGTAAAGCTAAGAAAATGGAAAAACAAATCGCCCAGTTTGAAGGTGCAATCATATTAGTCAGCCATGATCAATGGCTCATTGAAAACAGTTGCCAAAGGTTTGGGTTAATTCATCAGCAGCATTTCATAGAATATAGCGAACCTGAATCTGCATACCAGGTGTTGTTAGGTACGACTGCTTTGGATACTTGTGATCATGCTTTTGAAATACAATCAGAAATGGTTAAGATCGAACATGGAGCAGATGTTCATGAGGATCTGTTATTGCGTGAATGGGTTGAACTAGAACAAAAACTTGCGGATGATTTAGTACGAAAACCAACACATCAAAAACCGCTGTTACAAAAACAATGGAAAGAAAGATTGTTGGAATTCGAGCTATTGTTGAATCAGTAGATATTTAAAATGCAGTATAATATTGCTCAATAAATCAAAAGACTGTGAGATAAATATAATGAAATACTATGGGAAAATCATAGGATTAGATAGAGATAATGAACACGAAGTGATGATTGATTTTGGTGAAGTTACTTTAACGTGTTTTATAGATTCAGCAATCTCTGATTTTCAAATCGGTGATATAAAGTTATTAGACATAAATTTCATGTTCAATGAGGGATCTATTCAGATAGATTCAACTATATCTGATGATCTAGAAATCATAACTCGATTAGGGAAAAGCTATTCCTATAAAATTCAAGGTTTTTTTTATGAGGATACATTTACATTTAGTAACTTAGTTATTCAAGATGAAATATTTACCCAATATAGCTTTTATGAAAAAGCTTTAGTAAAAATTCATATTGATAGATTGGGTATATCAATATCTTAATCCTCTATAATACCAAAATCTTAGTTTCACAATAATAGCCTTTACCACCAACATAGACTTTTTTGATCTCGTTATCGCTGTTTGTTGTTAATTTAACGAGGATTTCAGAAGGGGAATCCAAAGCATAACCTTGTTCAAAGACATAAAGCTCTTTTTGGATGTTATGTTTCTGATGGAGATAACAAGCCAATGCACCATTGGAAGTCCCCGTTGCTGCTTCTTCATCAATCTCATAGAGCGGTGCAAAGTTTCTACAGATAATACGATCATCATCGAATGTATATAGATGTGTACCAATCACATCATATTTTTTGCTAATTTCTTTAATTTGATCAAAGTTAGGTTGTAGATTGTGCAGTTGTGTTTCACTTTGAATCGGAATCAAAATGTCTTTCAATCCTGTTGAAATAATTTGAATAGGGAATTCAGCATTAATATTCTTAATATCAAAACAATCCATCAATTCATTTATAGGAATCACATCATAGAATTGAGGTTGATTTTGCTCCATGAAAATAGAATCCCCTTGGATACTAATGGAAAGCACGCCGCTATTAGTTTCAATTGTATAGTGATCTTTGGATAACATATTCAAATGCATCATAATCACAAATGAACCAATCGTTGCATGACCGCACAAATCAACTTCTTCTTTCGGAGTAAAATATTCCAATTTATAATCAGCAACCGATGATTGTGAGATATATGCAGTTTCTGCATAGCCTAATTCTTTTGCGATAGCCATTTTTTGAATTGTTGTTAATGGTTGATCCATCAAAACAACGCCAGCTTTATTGCCACCTTGATTATCTTTGCTGAATGCACTTGCTACATATACTGTGGTTTGCATAAATCATCTTCCTAAAATTTGATAGTAGAGCTTATAACACAGAAATCAAAATCTATAAAAATTCTGTGTAAATTTGCTTCAATAATCATAAGGCAATAGATTTTCTATTGTCTTAGTAAAATTAATATGATTTGTGGCTTGGTTTGTTGGAATTTATACTGCGCCTAGATACACAATAACATCAACAATTATGAGGATTCAATTATGACTGAGAAAGTTGCAATTATTACAGCCGCAGGTAGCGGAATGGGTGCAGCAGTTGCGAGAAAATTAGCAGAGGATGGTTATAAAATTGCTATTTTATCATCTTCAGGTAAAGGTGAAGCATTATCAAAAGAGTTGGGTGGATTGGGCATCACAGGATCCAACCAATCACCAGAAGATATCCAATATTTGGTGGATGAAACTATGAAACGTTGGGGAAGAATTGATGTATTAGTGAATAGTGCAGGACATGGCCCTCGTAAAGGTATTTTAGAATTAACGGATGAAGATTGGCATGAAGGCATCAATACATATTTCTTAAACGCTGTGCGCCCAACACGATTGGTTGTGCCGATTATGCAGCAACAAAAATCAGGTGTAATTATTAATATCTCCACAACATGGGCTTTTGAGCCAAGCGTACTGTTTCCAACATCTGCTGTTGCGCGTGCAGGTTTAGCGGTTTTCACGAAAATGTGTGCAGATGAATATGCGGTGGATAATATACGTTTCAATAATGTATTGCCTGGCTGGATTGATAGTTTACCAATGTTAGATGAGCGCAGCCAAAGTGTACCAATGAAACGTTATGGCACAATGGAAGAAATTGCAAACACTGTAGCATTTTTAGCATCAGAGGGTGCGGGATATATCACAGGGCAGAATATCCGTGTGGATGGCGGATTAGCTCGCTCGATTTAAATGATCCAAGCACCATTGCCACAATACGTTAAGATCCTCATTCGCTTGTGAGGATTTTTTTCGCACGAGATAATAGCTAGCTTCTAAAATTAAAGTTTTAGGATGAATTTGTACTAATCTTTTGGCTGTCAAATCGCGCTCTATAAATGCACGGCATGTTAGAGCAATACCTTGACCAGCTAGTGCTGCATCTAAAGCTAAAGTTGTTTGGTTAAAAACTGGCCCAGCTAATTCTGTATGAATATTTAGGAATTGTGGCCAAGCATTATGGGCATCGTGTAAAAGTGGCAAGCTGGTTAACTGTTCTATAGTCACAATCTCTGGCAATTCTTTGATTAAGAAAGGGCTAGCAACCGCGATCAATTCTTGAGGGAATAGTAATTGTGCTTCTAGATCTTCTGAAAAATTATGCTCAGTTAA
>NZ_MVDO01000250.1 GCF_002006755.1 Wohlfahrtiimonas larvae
GATCATCACAGCGCGTGATAAATTCAACTTGTCACATGAGTTCCATCCATTGATGACATTGGTGTTTATGACATTGCCAGTAATCCCTGCATTGAAATTAACATCGAATGGCTTATTTGATGTAAAACAATTCAAATTGGTGGATGTTTCAGTTTAATTGCTGAATTAACCTAAATTAGAAAAGATAAACCGAGCTATGCTCGGTTTATTTTTCAAGATGTTTTACTCTGTTATTGTAGTAAAATTCATAAAATAGCCATTGAGAGTTTCTTTAATTTGATCAAGATTTTTTTCACTATTAGGGATGAAATATTTCAAATTAGCAACTGCTAATCGCTCTTGTACGATATTTACATGAAATCCAATAGCATTATAATTTAACACAATGCCAAAGGTTTTTTCTTGGCAAAGTTTTTGTAGATCATTAAGTAAGGTTGGGTGAGCTATTGTGGAAACAAAGAGTTTCATTTGATCTATAAATTTCTCATTAAGTTCTGTTCCACTTGTAGGTGGCATTAGAGAAAAAGGAGAGCCAGTCTCATTTATTGTAATGATCGATTTTGATGATGGGTGGATTTCCGTAATGTCTATAAAAACAAATAAATCTTCATAGGTCAGCATATCATTTTTTGATTGTGATATGGCCTTGCTTACATTTGGTATTATTTGTATCTCTGATTGTACTCGCTTACATTCTATAACTGATTTAAATTCAGCGCTGATGATATCAGCTCTTTGAGTTAAATTTAGATCATTAATTGCTGTCTTTTTTAGCTCGCTAGCAACTATTAGTTCAAATAAAAAATTTCGTGCATGATCATCGCCATTTTTGGCTATTTTGTCTTTGAATGCTTGACCCGGAAATATCTGATAAGTATTTATGTACTTCTACAATTTGATTCATTTCAAAAAACGATTGGAGACAGTAATACATATCATCATTAAAGTTCCCTCTATTTTTTTCATACCATTTTATGTGTTTTTGATATTCTTGGATTCTTCCTCTTAAAGGAATGCCTAGCTCTGATTGTAGCCAAAGACAGCATTCTTCAATTTGTTTCTTGAAAGTAGTATTGTCGGAATATGGTGCTGTATTGATGTATTTGATTTCAGCATTTGATAGTATCATTTTTTGCCTGTATAAGCTTTTGAATTATATATGAATATGTTCATGTTTTTTGATTTCTTCACGAAACCCAATCGCAACAGCTTTTAATAATTCTACATCTGTAGAATAAGCTGAGAACATATCTGCTTCAGGATCGAATTCGATTAAGTGGGCGGATTCGCTGAAATTCTCTTCAATGAATTTAGCAACAACTTTTTGCCAAGCATAACCATTAAAATAATCACGGTTTGTGCCTGTTTGTGCTTCTAAAATATCCATGATTGGATCATTATAAAAAGCATCTGACATAAAGAAGAATGATGCTTTGTCATCATCATGAATTAAAAAGTGAAAAGGTTTTAGGGATTCTGTCATAAGCGCCGATGTGTTGATATAAAAAATAAAGATTATAATAGTATTATGTGAAAGTTGGGAAATATGCATGATTATAATGAAAGTTTTTCTTTTTGTTTTATCGATACCATTTTCAGCAATTGCGGCTGCGGTCGTAGCGGGTATCGTTAAAACTATTTTGATCGCTGTGAATATGAATGAAATTTTTGAAGATATAATTGTTGGGATTGTTGCGTTGTTTATTTTTGTGAAGTGTTCGATCTTTTATGGTAAACGCATATTTAAAATGTAGTGATATGGTTATATCGTACATGATTAATGCAAGATAGCGTAGAATAGCTGTGATTTTGATAAAGGAGAGAATAGATGCATTCAGCGGTTGATGAATTATTGTATGGCGCAGAAACATTATTAAATGAGCAAAATATTAATGATGCCATTGAGTTGCTGAATTCTATTGAAACAGATCGCCCATTCAACTCAGCAAAACAGTTGATTTTGTTGGGCATGGCATATTCTGCCAATAATAATATTGAGAAAGCTCAAAAAGCTTGGCAAGGCATTTATCAAGAATGGGATGAAGCTATTTATGCTTTAGCTCAGTTATATTTGGGTGATTTGGCAGAAGAGCAAGGTCAATTGGATATGGCAATTCAATATTGGCAATCTATTGAGTTGGCTTGGAGCGAATCTTGCTATGCACAAGCACAATTGAATTTAGGTGAATTAGAAGTTAATCGTGGTGATGATGAAGCGGCGATTATGTATTGGCAAGCCATCCAAAAGGATTGGGATTTGCGTTGTTATGCAAAGGCACTATTTAATTTAGGCGAATTGGAAGACCAGCGTAATGATCAAAAAGCAGGCGTAGTTTATTGGTCTAAAATTGAAAAAGATTGGGATCACAATACTTATGCTTGGGCGCAACTCTATTTAGCTGATTTTGCCATGAATCAAGGTGATGAAGCGCAAGCTGAAATTCATTGGAAAAACATTGATGCGGATGCTAGTAAGTGGTGCTATGGTCAAGCTTTATATTGTTTGGGTAAATTAGAAAAGAGTAAAGCTAATTTAAAAGAAGCAGAGCGCTATTGGCAAATAATTACAAGAGAATTAACAGATGCCAATTATGCTTGGGCTCAATTACAGCTGGGCATCTTAGCTGCAAATCAAGGTGATTCAGAGAAAGCAAAATCATATTGGGCTGGTATTCAGAAAGATTGGCATGAAACTGCGCATGATTGGGCACAAGAATACTTAAATCACATGAAAAATATTTAATATTGATATAACGCAGTTTTTGTAAATTTTTAGTTCAAGGTATCCATAATATAATGGATGTGGAAGCTTGCTATTGTTATAATATCCAAGAATTTTAATTGGCATATCTATTGATAAGTGATTGATATTATAAAAATAAGGTTGTAGATATGAGTAGAATAGTTTTTCAAGTATGGATGGTCGTATGTTCCATATCAATTTTACATAATATTAGTATTGCAAAAGCATTGAGTCCAACCTTCTTGCCTATGTTAGAAGGTGAGTGGCGTGTAGATATAGAACATGATAAAGATGGACGGAGCTCTAAACAAAAATGTTTTACTTTGAGTGAGTTAGTGCCAATTTATTCTGCACAAATATTGTTGATGCAAGCTAAAGAAAATAAACAAAAATGCCGCATGACAGCAGAAAATACGCGTAATAGTCAGGTTTATGTATTAAAGTGTGATGAACATAAGCTCAGAACGATTGAAAGTTATAGTTTAATAAAGAAAGCATATAATAAATATATCTTGGTAAGAGAGTTATCAACAGAGCCTTATACTCGTGCGATTAATTATGTTGAAACAACAACATTTACTCGCATTGGTCGCTGTCTTTCATCAAATTAAAAAGGCAGGTTAAATTGCTGATCATAATAAGGATCAGGATTTTGGATTGTGATGCCAATTAAGCGAATGGGATGTTTGGGGATGCTATTAAATAACTCCCAAAAGCAGTGATGAATGAATGTATATTCATAAGGTAAAACTGTGCTAAAAGTTTTACTGCGTGTCATGACCGCAAAATTTGCAAAACGAATTTTGATTGCGATGCCTTTACCATGAAAAGGATCTTGGGCTAATCGTTCTAATAATGTAGAGATAAGAATATCAACTTCTTTTTGGATCTCTTCAATGGTTTGGATATCTTTTGAAAAAGTATTTTCAACGCTGACAGATTGTGTTTCTTGAATGGGATCGACAGGGCGATTATCCTCACCTCGTACACATTGATAATAATAATCTCCTGATTTGCCAAAATATAATTTTAATGCCTCTCTAGATTGTTGTTTTAAGTCTAGCCCAATTTTAATGCCTAAAGAGTGCATTTTTTTCGCTGTTTGTTGTCCTATGCCATAGAATTTTTCAATGGGCAGTTGCTCTAATATTTTTGTGGCCGTTTTGTGCGTAATCACTGTAATGCCAAAAGGTTTATGCATATTAGAAGCAAGTTTAGCCAAGAATTTATTATAAGAAACGCCTACAGAAGATGTTAAGTGAAGCTCAAGATAAATATCCTGCTGAATACTTTTGGCAATCTCTGTTGCATATTGTCCATCTTGCGTTGTGGCTGTGACATCAAGGTAAGCCTCATCTAAGGATAGTGGCTCAATTAAATCAGTGTACCTTGAAAAAATTGTATGGATTTGTTGTGAAACGGCACGATAGATATCAAATCTATGTGGTGTGAAAATTAAATGTGGGCATTTCTTTTTTGCTGTGGATGATGGCATTGCAGAATAAATGCCAAATTGGCGAGCTTCATAACTTGCAGCTGCAACAACTCCTCTCGCATCAGGAGAGCCTACAACAAGTGGTTTATTTCTATAGTGTGGAAAATCTCTTTGTTCAACCTGTGCAAAGAATGCATCCATATCAACATGTAAAATTTTTCGGGTCATAACTATTGAAAAAATATATTGTTAAATATCTGTTAATTAATGTAAATTTTTTAATTATAAAAGTTGTGATGGGTGAGAGGATGACGTTAATAGAAGTGATGGTTGCTTTGGCTATTATAGTCGGAGTTGTTATGGTTGCCTATCAATATCATGAAATGATGATTATGAGTAACCGAGAGTTATTATTGCAACAAGAAAACTTACTCACGGATGAAAATCAATTTGATCAAAATTATGTTATGGAGTTTTAATGCATAGAGCCATAGGATTGACATTGATTGAGATCATGGTGTCCATGGCAATAGGATTATTGTTATTATCATCTTTAATGGTTTTTTGGTTAGCATTATCTCAAAAGAGTTATGAAGAAGTTATTAAGTTAGAGTTATCACAAGATTATTTGGAAGTGGCAAGTTATCTTCGATCTTTTTTAGGGCGAGCGATTTTTCATCCTCTTTGTTTAAATCCGGAGTGGTTAAATTATCAAGCAACTGAGTTTGATCACCCCATTAGAGCATTTGTCACTGAACAGAAGCGGGTAATCGTGCATCATGCCAATGATGACCCTTTGATGGAAAACCAAAAAATGTTAGATGTTCAGCAGCAATTTCCTAATCTAGTATTGAATAGTTATCAGCTCAAAACATTGGTTGGTAGCGATTTATTAGAGATGATTGAGCTAATTCCTTTGGTTGTAAAGGATGGTGAGATTCTCAATGTGGATAAAGTGAAAGGGCAGATTGGTTATTTGCTTATGACAGATTGTCATAATTATATGGTAGGGCAATATCAAAAAATCGGGCTTGATAAATATCATGTCACTGTACAAACGGAAAGCGATGTTCAGCAGTATCTAGATGTTCAACGGCATATTCAATATTACAAAGTTAATCGTTCATTGATATATGTGATCTATGAAAAAGGACAATATTATTTAATCCATAATTTTTTAGATGGTTCTAATTATATGCGTTTTGCTAATGTTATGGGATTGCGTATCCAAAATATGGATGATTGGCAAATGTTGAGCTTGAATTTATTGATGCCATATTTGTCGCTAGATCGGCTAATGATTCAAACGCTTTATATAAGATTATTCAACCTATGAGAAGATCTCAAGGTAATGTTTTAGTCATTATTGTTATCATAATCGGGGCGCTATATTTGCTGGCTGGCATGATGATGGTGGTTAATCGGCAATATTTTTCAGATATGTTGTTGGCCAAGAAGTCTGTGAGTAATCGACAAAAATTATTAAATGCTGGTCATGAAAATTTATTACAACCCTCACGTAATAGAGAATTAGATTTTCAGTTTGATGATTGGCAGAGTTGTGATGTGTTTTCTTTTCCATATATATCTGATAATTCTGATGTCTTTATTAAAAAGGCTCGGTTGGCAGATCATTGTTATTGGGTTGAAGAATCATTTCGTATCTGGTTAGCGAGCGAGGATAATATAGAAGATCGTTTGGTCATTGATCAATTACAGTCTAAAGATGTTTGGCAAAGTAAAATAGATGATGGTGCTTATCAAGTGGATATTTTGAGTGTAGGTGATACTTGGACTTTACACTTAGAGAATGGGATTAATAGTAAGGATATTGTATTAATGGTTTCAGATGAATTACCATTGTTGGCTGATCAAGCCATGCGAATTCATCAGCAACATTATGAAATTATTTTGATTTTTGAGAACCCTATAGATCAAACATTGATGATTGATCATTTATGGATCCCAATTGCAGAACTTTATTTTGATAGCAATATGATTTTCTCTTTTCAGTTAAATCATTATGTTGTAGATGAGCGTGTTCAAGTGGAATCTATGAATATGAATGATTCTAAGAATCACAATTGGCAAATAAGTATAAGTGGGCAACGGTTTCATTCCATGATGATACAAAATAATGCGCTCTTTATTACTACCAATGATGAAGATCAACTTAATCAAGGTATTATTGGTATGTATTTAAATGGGGACTCTTTTTTTGGTGATCGCTTGTTGGGATTTATATATCGGCATGCAGATACTGTGATTGAATTGATTCCATGTTTGTATCGAGCACCACTCATTATTGCAAACCAGTGGCTTGTTGGTTGCAATGTGCATCAAAAAGTCCGTTATTACTTTATAGAATGATAGAATATATAAAATTATTCATAGAGATACTTTATGGAAGCGATTAAAAAATGTCAGATGGTGAGCTATTACAGTGATGCTCACTATGAAAAAGATGATTGCCTGATCTCAGAAGAGCCAATTCAGTTTATCTATAATGGTGTGCCACATTTAGTTATGATGTGTACCCCAACAGATTTAGAAGATTTGGCATATGGATTTAGTTTAACAGAAGGAATTGTGCAATCACCTCAACAAATATTGTCTGTTAGTGTTCAATGTACGCATATGGGAGTTGAGCTGCATATTGAAATTGAGCCCATTTTGATGAGTCGTTTAGAAGGGAATCAGCGCAAAATGAGCGCTAGAACTGGTTGTGGTGTTTGTGGTGTAGAAAATCTATCATTGGTCGAAAAAACTTTGGTGGAATTAGCATCCGTTGAGCCTATTACTTATGAAAGTATTCAAAATGCTTTATCGCAAAGCAATGATGTTCAAAAATATGGTCAGCAAACAGGTGCATCACATGCAGCATTTCTATGTGATAGAAAGGGTGATATAATTTTAACTCGTGAGGATGTTGGCCGCCATGTTGCATTGGATAAATTAATTGGCGCGATGATGCAATCAGGTGTTAATGTTGAAAGTGTATTTATTTTGATGAGTTCTCGTGCTAGTTTTGAAATTGTACAAAAAACTATAGCGATTAAAATTCCAATATTGGTCACGATGTCCGCACCAACAGATAAGGCTGTTCAGTTGGCCAAAAAGTATCATTTATCCCTTTGGGGATTTGCGAGAAAAGGTCGAGTTAATTGTTACTCAACTTGACACTTTCTATACAGTCTTATAAAATCTCGCATCTTTGGATAATTTTATCCAAGATTGGCTTATGTATAATTTTTATAATCATAGGATTGAATTTTAATGGTAACAGTAAATCAGTTAGTGCGTCGTCCACGCTCTATCCAAGCTGAAAAATCTGGCGTACCTGCATTGCAAAGCTGTCCTCAGCGCCGTGGTGTGTGTACTAGGGTTTATACAGCTACGCCAAAGAAGCCAAACTCTGCTTTGCGTAAAGTTTGTCGTGTGCGTTTAACGAATGGTTTCGAAGTAACAAGTTACATCGGCGGTGAAGGCCATAACTTGCAAGAGCACAGCGTAGTATTAGTACGCGGTGGTCGTGTTAAGGATCTTCCAGGTGTTCGTTATCACACAGTTCGTGGTGCTTTGGATGCGCAGGGCGTTGCAAAACGTCGTCAAGGTCGTTCAAAATATGGTGCTAAGAAGCCTAAGGAATAAGTAATTGTTCTTTATAAAAGGTTATTTTAGTTGGATTTAGTATTTGTTGAGAGTATCTCATGTCAAGAAGAAGAGAAGTCCCAAAACGTGATATTTTGCCAGATCCCGTTTATGGTAGCAAAACGTTGGCGAAATTCATGAACATGGTAATGGTTTCTGGTAAGAAAGCTGTTGCTGAAAGCATTTTATACGGCGCTTTAGATGGTATTAAAGAGAAGGGTCATGAAGATCCTATGGCTGTATTAGATCAAGCATTGGAAAATGTGCGTCCTAAGGTTGAGGTTAAATCTCGCCGTGTGGGTGGTGCTACATATCAAGTTCCAATCGAAGTTCGCGCAACTCGTCGCGATACTTTGGCTATGCGCTGGATTATTGATGCTGCGCGTAAGCGTTCAGAAAAATCAATGTCACGTAGAATGACGGCAGAATTATTAGATGCTGCAGAGAGTCGTGGTGCTGCAGTGAAAAAACGTGAAGATACACACAGAATGGCAGAAGCAAACAAAGCGTTTGCTCACTTCCGCTGGTAATATCGCGTGTTTTTAGTATGAATGTAATGCGGTGCTGTCAGTAGTGATGGTGCCGCATCGTCGTTTTTAAGATAATTTTCTAAATAGAAGGAAATAAATATGGCTCGTACAATGCCAATTGATCGATATCGTAATATCGGTATTAGTGCTCACATCGACGCTGGTAAAACTACTACTTCTGAACGTATCCTATTCTATACAGGTCGTACACATAAGATCGGTGAAACACACGATGGTACGGCAACAATGGATGGTATGGATCAAGAGCAAGAGCGCGGAATCACGATTGCATCAGCAGCAACAACTTGCTGGTGGAAAGGGATGGATAATCAATTCCAAGAGCATTTGATTAACTTGATTGATACTCCGGGACACGTTGACTTTACAATCGAAGTTGAGCGTTCTATGCGTGTATTGGATGGTGCTGTAATGGTTTACTGTGCTGTGGGTGGTGTTCAGCCGCAGTCAGAAACAGTATGGCGTCAAGCAAATAAATATAAAGTTCCACGTATGGCATTTGTAAATAAAATGGACCGTACAGGTGCTGACTTCTTCCGTGTAATGGAGCAAATGAAAGAGCGTTTACGTGCAAACGTAGTTCCTCTTCAAATTCCAATTGGCGCAGAAGAAAACTTTGAAGGTGTTGTTGACCTAGTGTTGATGAAAGCAGTTTACTGGGATGAAGCAAGTCAAGGTTTGAAGTTTGAATATCGTGATATTCCTGAGCATTTAAAAGAACAAGCTGAAGAATACCGTACTGCTATGGTTGAAGCGGCGGCTGAAAGCTCAGAAGAAATGATGGAAAAATACCTTGAAGAAGGTGAATTGTCTATCGAAGAAATTTATAAAGGTTTACGTATTCGTACGTTGAACTCTGAAATTGTTCCTGCGCAATGTGGCACTGCGTTTAAGAACAAGGGTGTTCAAGCGATGTTGGATAACGTAATTCGTTATTTACCAGCGCCTACAGATATTGAAGCGATCAAAGGTGAGTTGCCAAATGGTGAGCCTGCTGAGCGTCATTCAACTGATGATGAGCCATTCTCTGCGTTGGCGTTCAAAATTATCAATGATAAATTTGTTGGTAACTTGACGTTTATTCGTGTGTACTCAGGTGTGATTAAGTCGGGTGATTCAGTATATAACCCTGTTAAATCACGTTCTGAAAGAATTGGTCGTATGTTTAGAATGCACTCAAATGATCGTGATCCAATTGATGAAGCGCGTGCAGGTGATATTGTTGCGTTGGTAGGTTTGAAAGACGTAACAACTGGTGATACTTTGTGTGAACAAGCAAATACAATTACACTTGAGCGTATGGAATTCCCAGAGCCAGTTATCTCTGTTGCGATTGAGCCAAAAACTAAAGGTGACCAAGAGAAAATGGGTCTTGCTTTATCTCGTTTGGCACAAGAAGATCCGTCGTTCCGTGTTTCAACTGATCATGAATCAGGTCAAACAATTATCGGTGGTATGGGTGAGCTTCACTTGGAAGTTATCGTTGAGCGTTTGAAGCGTGAGTTTGCTGTAGAGTGTAACGTTGGTGCGCCACAGGTTGCTTACCGTGAAACAATCAAGAAATCTATCGAGCAAGAAGGTAAATTCGTTCGTCAATCTGGTGGTCGCGGTCAGTTCGGTCATGTTTGGTTGCGTATCGAGCCAAGAGAATCTGGTGAAGGTTACGAGTTCGTTAACCAAATCGTTGGTGGTGTTGTTCCTAAAGAATACATTCCTGCGGTTGATAAGGGTGTTCAAGAGCAAATGGAAAATGGTGTTCTTGCAGGCTTCCCAGTTGTTGACGTAAAAGTAACATTGTTCGATGGTTCTTACCATGAAGTTGACTCAAACGAAATGGCGTTTAAAATCGCTGGTTCTATGGGCTTTAAAGAAGGTGCTCGTAAAGCAGGTGCTGTATTGTTAGAGCCAATGATGAAAGTTGAAGTTGAAACTCCAGAAGATTACTTAGGTGATGTAATGGGTGACTTGAACCGTCGTCGTGGTAACTTGCAAGGTGTTGATGATGCATATGGTTCTAAATTGATCCGTGCTGAAGTTCCATTATCAGAAATGTTTGGTTATGCGACTGCGTTGCGTTCAGCAACTCAAGGTCGTGCAACATATTCTATGGAGTTTGCTAAGTATCAAGAAGCTCCAAATCATGTAACTGAAGAAATTATCAAGAAAAACCAAGGTTAATCTAAATTAATTTTAGGTTTGCAAACAAAAAAAATAGCGCTATAATATAGCGCTATTTTCATTCATTCTTTAACAATTGAGGTGATATTGTGTCTAAGGAAAAATTCAGTCGTAGTAAACCGCACGTAAACGTGGGTACAATTGGTCACGTTGACCATGGTAAAACAACATTAACAGCTGCGTTGACAAAAGTTGGTGCAGATCGTTTTGGTGGTGCTTCTCAAGCATACGATCAAATCGATAAAGCTCCAGAAGAAAGAGCACGTGGTATTACTATTTCTACATCACACGTAGAATATGAATCAGAAAACCGCCATTACGCGCACGTTGACTGTCCTGGACATGCGGACTATGTTAAAAACATGATCACTGGTGCTGCTCAAATGGATGGCGCTATCTTGGTTTGTTCAGCAGCTGATGGTCCTATGCCTCAAACTCGCGAACACATCTT
>NZ_MVDO01000251.1 GCF_002006755.1 Wohlfahrtiimonas larvae
TTAGAAAAACGTTCCTGAATACCCCATGTGAAGAATATTACAGCATCGCTATGTTCATCATATTGTGGATCTTTAATAACTCTTTCACCAGACTGATTACCATCAGCAGTCAAAGCAATATACCAACCATCCTTATCTACATGCCCTTCGTTAGGATCCGCAAAAGGAGTGGTAGTTTCTAGATCATACTCTCCCACACTTTCATAATCTTCTAAACTAGGTTGTTGCCCCGTTTTATATCGAACATTACCCTTCTTCAAATGATTAATTGTTAAAACAGGCTGTAAACTATGCGTTGCTTGGCCCAATGCAAAAGTTTCTGATCCACCTTTTTTACCATAATCAGTCAAGCCATAAACATTATGTTGGACTTTAGAATTATCATATCGATCTAATTCATGGCTTGCCGCAATACCTGTACCAAAAAATACTCGATATAAACTAGAGTTTCGTGCTCGCACAACCAATGGCTTAACAGAAATGGCTGATTGACCAAAATTAGTTTTAGGTGCCTTAAATAAAGCTGTTATTTTTGTATTTGGATCTTTAAAATCTTTACTATTAAATTCAACTCTATATAAAGTACCTGAATAATCTCCAACATAAATTTTATCAACTTTCTGACCTCCTACAATCCCATCTTTACTCACAAGCAAAGAAGGTGTCGCTGCACCTAAGCCATTAGGATTAAGAATAATCTCATGCAATTTTTCACCAGTATAAGCATCAATAAAATATAAAGATGATGGACGATTACCTGAAGCATTTGGCTCTGCACCGAAACCATTACCAAAAACAGCTACTGCCTGTCCTTTAGGATTAGATTCTCCACCAAAAGTTGTACCTCTATCAATAATCCTATTGAAGAACTCAAACCCTGAATAGGTATAACCTAAATTTTCAAAACCAGGTGTACGAGATGGCCCTTCATTAGTGATTTCAAATAATGGTGTAACTTTCTCATAAATATCATTAGAACTTGGCTTACTAATTGTTTTTTTATTCTTACTCCAATTTTTAACAACTTCTGCCTTTTCAGCATAAACACGATAGCCTGCAATACCTTTACCACCGCCCCCCATAGCTGTTAATCCTAATGTTGCGTAGAGATGTTCACCCCCAGTATCACCTGTTGCTTGATAAACACGAGCATCCACTAAATTAGTTCTGCCTTCTATGACCAAAGTAGAATTTCTATTAGCTTTTGCGATTTCATCAAAACGGTGAACTAACATTTTAGGGAAATATGCTGTATCACGTTCGCCTGCTTTACTATTTTTAGAAAGGCCTCTTTGCGCCTTAATAAAGCTAATCATCCCATCATTATCCCCAACAATAATAAAATTATTTGGCTGGAATTTAGCTTTATACACCCACCATTGCTCCAATTGTGTTTTGAGATCATAAGACATGGATTCATCTGCAATATTAATATTGATCATATCTTTATTTGCCAAAACAACATCAGGACTTGTAATACTACCTAAAGGATATAATCTCTCTCTCAAATCCCCCATATTTTTATTCATTTTAAAGTTTGTCAACCACTCTAAACCCGAATCATTAAAATCAGACTTAATTTTTTTAAATTCGGTTAAAACCGTACTTTTATCTTTCTTTAAGTCAAGCAGACTCTTGCCAGGGAATTTTTCTGAAGATAAAGTGACATAACGACCTTGTTCAGGTGTAATCGTTGTATCAGTACTCCATAAATTAACTTTCTCAGACTTCCCTGTTTGAGGATCAATATAAGATGCTCTTGCCCTAACACTACCGATATATGATCTAAAATCATAAACAGTATCATAACGGACAGTACCTATTGTTTTAACATCAACATTACCATCTTTATCAAATTCAGGTTTTCCCTTCACAAGTTTTGAAGATGTACGATCATTCACCGCAGATGCACTACTGGTACTGCGAATAATGGTTGCAAAAATAGTATCAAATGCAGCGAGTAAATCTTCAGCTGATCCACCATTCTTTTTTGTAATCCCTAAATTCATACCAGGATTTTTTTTAATACTACTCGTTGCATGCGTTAAATTTTGATAAATTTTATCATCAACATCAACGTGCAAACTTACACTGTGTACATGCAGAGGCATAGGCCCTGTATCATCTTGATACCAACCTTTACCCGCTTCATCTTTCGTATTAGTTACCCAATCTTTTAAATTTGTATCTGCTATGATCTGTCCTAATGCAGGACCCAAGCGCTCTAAATTAACAGTATCCTTTAAATAAACACCATTAATAATATCAAAACCATCAATATCATATCGATTACCCAAACTGCCTAAAGAGTTAGGGTAAGTTTTTCGGAAAATTTCTTTATCTACAACAGCAACACCTCTAGCAGATTCTGCATTAGGCTCACCATCTGTCATTACAATCATATGATTTTGCTGACAACGATAACGAATTGGCGACTCTAATTGTTTATATTGATAAATATTAGTATATTTTTTATCAAAGAAGCGCCCTGTTTCTACTTGCATAGTACCAGTTCTATTACCTGCTGCACTGACTGGCTGCCCTCTAAACATCTTTAGCGTATCATAAACAGCTGTGTATAAAGGTGTATTACCTGGCGAGTTTTTAATAATATTAGAAATATTTGTAAGATGACTATTAAACTTTTGATCAGTCACTTTTGAATAATCATCAAGTTTCAAAGCGGTCAAGCCACTATTAGAATTTGCTGTATACAAAAATGTTACGCCTAAATATGCCTTATCTCTATATTTATTCAACAAAGCTTTGACTGCTCTATCTAAAGCTACCGTTCGTAGAATATCAGGGCCATTCTTATATTCAGGAACATCTCGTGTTTTCATCGACCCCGAATCATCCAATACCATATGAATATTCGGCTTTGCACGTGGCGTACTAAAAACTGGTTCTGTTGATGGTTTAAATGCCTTAGTTTCTGCATTTACGCTCGATATTCCCCACACAGGAAATGTCAATAATAGTATTTTATAAAATACATTACGATTTTTCACTTGCTTTCCTCTTCATTCTAAATTAATGGCTTGTTATCACAATTATACTGCTAATAATATTAATTTATCTTAATACAATGATTATTTATACGAACTATGCTTATGGTAAACAAATAAATACAATAAAATTCAACAATATCAATTGTAATAAACAGAGAAAAATAAAAATATTATAATAATAAAAATATAATTTATTGATCCAGATCTATAAAATATATTTTTATAATAAATAGCTCATAATTCTCTGTGTATATTCATGAAAAAACTTCTCTTTTTACTGTGAGAAGTTTAGTATACATTTAAAATATTTGATCTTTTTCTATACAGCTTTTCTATTTATGCCAAATTGTATTCAAAAAATGCTGACGAAATGCAGAAGTCAATGCATAGCGCTCAGGGCTTTTGCGATAAAAATCTTGATGATATTCTTCCGCCACATAAAATTCTTGCGCAGGCTCAATACTTACAACAATAGGATCCGTAAATCTGCCACTGTTCTGCAACGCATACTTACTTTTTTCTGCCAGCTGTTTTTGTGCTTCTGATGTATAAAAAATGACAGGGCGATAAGTATCACCACGATCTTGAAACTGTCCAAATGCATCTGTAGGATCAACTTGTTGCCAATAAATATTTAATAATGCTTCGTAATCAATTAACTCAGGATTAAACAAAATCTCAACAGCTTCAGTATGACCTGTTCCTCCACCACAAACATCTTGATAAGTTGGGTTTTCTATCGTGCCGCCTGTATAGCCAGATACAATACTTTCTATACCTGCTAACTCATCAAATGGATGAACCATACACCAAAAACATCCTCCTGCAAAAATTGCACGCTCCATCATATTTGACTCCTTATTAATTGATAATACTCATATATTATAGTGTGAATATTTCATAAATATTACAGTGAAGCTTCATACGCCGTAGGTTTATCGATATAATCATCACCAAATACTTATCCAAAAGCGCCCTCATGCATCATATTTTTAAGAAATTTCTCAAATATTCAATCTATACCATTGCAATAGGGTCAGTGGTTATAGTAGGAACTTTTAGTATATTTAATTATTTGAATCCGTTAGTTATCCCCAAAATAGAGCCATCCACTGTCATTGTGGATCGAAATGGGCAAGTTTTGAGGCAATTTTCTGACCATGATGGAATATTTCGCCATTGGGTGGAATTAAAAGATATTAATCCATTATATATCCATGCACTTATCAATTATGAAGATCGCTATTTCTACCAACATTTTGGTGTCAATCCTCTCGCAACTATTCGTGCTTTTGGGCAATTCATTTCTAACCAAAAAGTTATTTCAGGTAGTTCAACATTAACCATGCAAGTGGCTCGTTTACTCTATCCTCATGAACGTACTATCTTAGGCAAAGCCGAACAAATGTTACGCGCTATTCAATTAGAAATGGCATTAACAAAAGAAGAAATACTTACTTTATATGTCAATATTGCTCCCATGGGCGGCAATATTGAAGGTGTGCAAACGGCAAGTTGGCGCTATTTTTCCAAAGATGCTAACAGCTTAA
>NZ_MVDO01000252.1 GCF_002006755.1 Wohlfahrtiimonas larvae
GCTGCATTAGCAATCTCAGCAATTACCAGTAAATTAGGTGGTTGGATGCCAGGTGGCAAAGGTTTGCCTGGTGCAGGTGGTTCCTCACCATCACCAAAGGTTGGCGGTGTACCAGGCGGTGCTTCTAATTTATTGGGTACAGTTGTACGTGGTACTAATGTGGTAGCACTTGCAGGTATTGCAGGCTCTGGCTACAACGATCCAAATATGGCTGATTCTATGAAACAGAAGAATGCTGAAGTTCAACCATTCATTGATGAATATATTCAAAAAGAAGGCGGTGTTGAAAAGACACGTGCAGCTTATAAAAAGTTTGGTCCTTGGGGGTGGCATACAGATAACTCATGGCAAAATGCTGACCCTGTAAACTTGAAAAAATATATTGATCGATATGAAGAATATTTGAAACAAGAAGATGCGAAAACATCCGTTCGTCAGCAAATTGATGAGCAAAACCAACGCTCTACTTATTGGCGTGATAAGAACAAAAATAATGAACAGGTATCTGCATCAGATTATGAACCATCTAATTTTGCATCCTCTATTATTTCAATGAGCCAGGCAATCAATGCATTGAATCCATTGGCTGATCTATCTCGTCAACTTGAGTTATTACAAAATGCCAAACCGCAAGAAATTGTACTGACTGTGCCTGTTTCCGTGGATGGTCGTATTGTGTATGAAACAGTTGAACGCATTGCTATTAACCAAATGAATAGAGGTGTCTATGGCATGGGCTAAATCAATTCAAACAGCGTCATTTAAAGGCATTGTATTCGATGTATTGGCAATTGAAGATGCTGTGGAACGTAGCATTGTAGAGCATCAATATGCCTATTCAGAAGGTGCTGATTTGGAAGATATGGGTTCCACTGGTCGTGAAGTCACAATAACAGCAATCTTTTATGGTGATCGTTATGAATCTTCATTAGGTGGCTTGTTAGATTATTGTGAAGTACGTGAATCAGGTCTATTAGTGCACCCTGTCATGGGTCGTATGCCAAACATGCAGTTGTTTTCAGCACGTTTTAGGCATGAAGCAGACAATGTTGATTATGTTGAGTTTGATCTCATCTTTAAAAAAGCAAACCGCAGCACACCATTGTTTGAAATGACAAGTATGTTTGGAATGCTAGATAACATACTGAATCAAATTGATTCTATGATCAATTTAGTGGGCGGTGTTTATGATGGCTTTATGGGTAAAATTCGTGCGATCAACACATATAAATCACGTGTTCGTGGTATGAATGCCATTGTTCGTTCGATGCAGTCTGAATTGAGTTATCAATTGGGTGAATTAAATATTGTACCTAGTTCATCATCTTCAGGGAGTGACCAAAATTTTATGACAAGTATCCATAAAGATACTCAACAACTGGTCACAGCTAAACGTGTTAACAATCCCATTTCATCTATGTCTGAATATGAAGCAGTTAAACGTGAATTAAATGCGGTTAATGCGATGCCTGTAAAAGTTGCTCAAGGTAATAGCCGTGTTGATTTAGGTGTACCAATGACAGTTGAGGATGCAAAAGAGATTCAAATATTTATCCAGCTCATGACGCAAAGCATTCGTACATCTGTGGTGGTTGATCTTTTAGAGCGCGATGACTTAAATCCTAATGAAATTGAAACATTAGTTAATGATGCCAGGACAAGTGCTCAGCAAATCATAGATCGCATTCGTAAAGATGATTTTATGCGTGAGTTGAATGAATATGACGAGCTATTTGTATTAGTTGAATCATTGAGAGCATCACAGCATTCATTGAAACAAATTGCTGAAATCATTATTTCTAAAAGACCACCATTATTGGTACGTAGAGCACCTTTTGATGGCACTTTACATCAAATAGCACATCACTTTTATCAAGACTTCAAACGATACGATGAGTTGGTGAAACTTAACCCACACATTACGCATCCAAGCTTCATTCAAACAGGAGATTTTATCAATGGCTATGCTGAATGACCCACGATCAAGTGTCACAGTTGAAATCGATGGCAAAGAACATGGTGACTGGCAAAGCTACACGATTGAGAGTGAATTTCTAACACCTGCTGATGCTTTTGATATGAGCATTGGTATGCCTAATGGGATTATGCCTCCTGATATTGATGAAGGTGTAGATTGTGTGGTGAAGATTGATGGCCACACGATTTTAACAGGCATTTTGGACACAATTAGGCATGGCATCGATAAGTACAATCATACTTATGCATTGAATGGCCGTGACCGTACTTCTCTTTTGGTGGATTGCAGTGCGCCCATTACTAACTTTAAAGGGCTGAGTTTATTAGAAGCGATCAAGAAAATCGCAGAGCCTTTAGGTATTAAAAAAGTTGAGCTACGTGGGAAAAACCCTGACTTTGATAAGACAGATATAGAACCAGGTATGTCAGCTTGGGATGCGATCATTCGCTTAGCCAATTCAGCTGGCCTACATGCTTGGAGCGATCCTGAAGGCACATTAATCATTGGTGCAGCAGATTATACCACTGAACCTGTGGCTAAATTAACGCTGAACAGAAATGGTAAAAATAACATTATTCGTATGGATCATGAGCGTTCATCTGCTAATCGTTATAGCGAAGTAATCTTTTTAGGGCAAACACACGGCAAAAAATCTGATGATGCAAAGAATAAGTTGAAATACGTCCATAAGGATGAGTCAGCAAAATTTACTAAGAAAAAGACAGTGGTGTTGGGTGATATTGAGAACTACGCAGCACTTGAAAAAGCAGCTAAAAAATATCTCTCTGATATGCAATTAGCAGGTGAAACTTTGACTATAACAAATGCTGGTCACTTTACTGATGCAACAAAAGCCAAGTTATTTATGCCAGGACAAAGGGTGCATATTGAAAGCGATATTTTTGGCATTGATGCTGTTTACTTTCTAATGGGTTGCAGATATTCCTGCAGTAAATTTGATGGCACAACAACCTCATTAACATTTAAAGAAGATGGTATTTGGTTGCCTGAATCGAAAGGTGCTGGTCGCAAGAAAAATAAGAAATCAGATAATCGTGAAAAAGTAGTCGTAGATGTTCAAGGTTATGAAAAATGGTAGGAGTGAATGATGACAATTGGACGTAGGATAAAAGGAATTGCACAAGGTGTTTCTCAAAGTGCTCGTAATGCTTTTCGTGGTGTTTTGTCAGCTACCAATAGCGCCCAATCTTATCAGTCTGCACAGGTGGAAGGCTTGGATGAAGAAGTGATTCAAGATGCTGAATTGTATCAGCATTTTGGCTTTACTTCTAATCCACCTGCAGGCACAAAAGCGATTGTGATTCCATTGCATGGCCTAACATCGCATAGCGTTATCATTGCCACTGAGAATGGTAATTTTCGTGTGCAGGCGCTTAAATCAGGTGAAGTTTGTCTTTATAACCAGTCAGGTGCAAGCATCACTTTGAAGAATGGCCGAGTGATTGACGTTGATTGTGATGCTTTCAATCTCAAAACTAAGCATTACACCTGTATTGCAGAAACTCATGTCACTTCATCTTCAGGTGGTATTACGTTAGATGCACCAATGACCGCTATTACAGGTGGTCTAAGCGCTGGTTTTGGTGGTAATACGCGCTCAAGCTATACAGCTTCATTCAATATGAAGATCAGCGCATTAGATGGTGTATTTGGTGGCATATCATTCTTGGGTCATGGTCATATTGATAGTATTGGTGGCAAGACAACAGAGCCAAAATAACCTGAAATACAGCACCATTATTTCTCTTCACAAAAAACGTATTGTATAGCTTTGAAAGATATATAGATCGCATATTCACTTATATAAGGAGCTAGATTATGCCTAAAGATGCACGTTATGTTGGTGCGGTTGTATTAGAGATTGATGGTAATGAATTTGAAGCAATGGATTTTCAATACAACCACAATACAGGCCGTAGACCACTCAAAACAATGAATAGTTCAGGCCGTTTAAAAGGCTATGCTAAAGGCGTTGCTGAATACAATTTGAACTTTACAGTGCCAGTATTGATTGAGGGTGACGATTCTGGTGACGCTTTGGCTATGGAATGGAAAAAAATTAGTAAAGGCAAGTTAACTTATTGGCCGTTGGAGCGACCTGAAGCACGCACAACATTACAAGATATGTTTGTAATGGAAGCCAACTTCTCAACATCAGCAGAAGGTGAAGGTACAATTGCAATTGTTGCCGCTGCTTTAGGAGAGATCAATGAGTAAAGCACAGTATAAAGGCGAGTTTTTAGTGGGGTTATTTGATGAGAATGATCAGCAACACAAGACATTCTCATTGCATTTACTCACTGTTAAAGATGAAATTGCAATGCATGAATCGCTAGCAATGAATCATCCAGCGCTTGAGTCGTACAGTGACTTCAAACGCTTTACGACTGAGCGTGCTACACGATTAGCATTCATGATTGATGGTATTGGTAAGCTCACTAATGTTACTGATGAACAGCTCTTAGATTTAACATCAGAAGACTTTGAAATCTTAGTAGCTGCGGAGTTTGAACTCTTAAAAAAGCTCAAAGAGCCTACCGAGCAAGGGG
>NZ_MVDO01000253.1 GCF_002006755.1 Wohlfahrtiimonas larvae
GCCTCTTCCCATAAGTCTGACAGCTTCTGAATCTTTACCAAGATAGATATACTCGCTGTATTCATCATTATTTTTATCTTTAAAATCTCCTGAGCGTATATGATAGTCACCTGCGCTCACAGGGTAATAAGATAAACGATAACCATCTTTACTTAAATGCCATTGACCTTGGGTATCGGGTTTTCGTTGCCAGTCATCATAATCATATTTTTCTACTTTAAATAAGTTTTGTAATTGATCTGTTTTGAATACTTGTGGTGAATCAAAAAATACAGTAATTGTTTCTTGATCATTGAATTTTGCTAAATTAATGGATTCTACTTGAGCATAGGCAAACATGGGGAGCATGGATAGCGAAGCAGCAAGTAAAGATTTTTTGAAGAGTTTCATTAATATCTTCCTATGGCGTTATAAAATCATGTAATTATCGCATATTGTTGATTAAGAATAAGATCACATATTAATAAACATTATTTATTTTATAGAAATTATTAAAATATTTATAGTATTGATTTATATAAATATATTATTTTATTGTTGGTGTTATTAAAAAGTTATCCACAAAAAATGCTTTTTATCTATAAATATTGCTTATAAGGCAAAGATAAACTCTTAATTAGCCAGCGCTCATTTACTTGATTAGAATTTATTCATGATTTTAAGCATTCACTTCACTAAGGAGAAATAATAAATGAGTAAAACTATTTTAACGAGCGCGAGCGGCGCACCCATTGCAGATAACCAGAACTCTATTACAGCAGGTCGTCGTGGTCCTGTTTCATTAGAAGATTATCATTTAGTTGAGAAATTAGCTCATTTTAACCGTGAAAATATTCCTGAGCGTCGTGTTCATGCAAAGGGTGGTGGTGCACATGGCGTTTTTACTGTAACGAATGATGTGACTAAATACTCTTATGCTGCTTTTTTATCAGAAATTGGCAAAGAAACACCTATGTTTGTGCGCTTTTCAACGGTTGGTGGTGAACGTGGTTCTGCTGATACAGCACGTGACCCTCGTGGTTTTGCTGTGAAGTTTTATACAGAAGAAGGCAACTTTGATGTTGTGGGTAATAATACGCCTGTGTTCTTTATTCGTGATGCAATCAAATTTCCTGATTTTATTCACACACAAAAACGTGATCCACGCACAAACTTGAAGTCGCCTCGTGCAATGTGGGATTTCTGGTCGTTATCTCCTGAATCATTGCATCAAGTGACAATCTTATTCTCAGATCGTGGTATTCCAGATGGCTTCCGCCACATGCACGGTTATGGTAGCCATACTTATAGCTTAGTGAATAAAGATGGTGTGCGTACTTGGATCAAATGGCACTTTAGAACCAAACAAGGTATTAAGAATATTCATCCTAAAGTAGCGGAAGAATTAGGTGGTACAAATCCTGATTATGCACAGGATGATTTATATCATGCAATTGAATCAGGCAACTATCCTAAATGGGGTGTTTATATTCAAGTGATGAGTGAAGAGGAGGCAGCTAATCGCGCTGAAAATCCTTTTGATGTCACAAAGGTTTGGTCACAGAAAGAGTATCCTTTGATTGAGGTGGGTGAGTTTGTCTTAAACCGTAACCCTGATAACTACTTTGCAGATGTTGAACAAGTGGCAATGTCACCAAGTAACGTGATTCCTGGCACAGGTTTATCGCCAGATCGTATGTTACAAGGTCGTGTATTTGCTTATGCAGATGCTCAGCGTTATCGCATTGGTACAAATTACCAGCAGTTGCCAGTAAATGCGCCAAAATGCCCGTACCATAATTATCAACGTGATGGCGCAATGCGTTTTGATGGCAATCAAGGTAGTGCACCAAACTACGAGCCAAATAGTTTTGATAATGCACCAAAACAAACCAATGAGAAAGCACCTGCTTACAATCAAGGTCAAGATGGTGCGGTTTATCAATATGATCATCGTGAAGATAATGATTACTACAGCCAAGCAGGTGATTTATTCCGTTTGATGAATGATGAGCAAAAACAGTTATTGATTGATAACTTAGTTGGTGCAATGGCAGGTGTTGATGAATATATTCAACGTAGACAAATTGAGCATTTCGTGAAGGCTGATCCGGCTTATGGTGAAGGCGTGGCGAAAGGTTTGGGATTGAAACTTTAATTTAAAAACTAAGGCAACATAAAAAATGCCCAATGATTATCATTGGGCATTTTTGTATAGATTGAGGAAAGGATTAGAGCTGTTTTTGCATTGCGCATCGGCTATGTGGTTCAAAACCAGATTCAATTTCTTCATCTAAAATATCTGTTAAGAAGATCGATAATGCTTCATCTTCTAATTTTTCATAACCTTGTCTTTCATAGAAAGGTGCATTCCATGGTATATCTTTAAATGTAGTGAGCGTAATAATAGTGATACCGCGTTCTTGCATAATCTGTTCTACTGCTTGCAATAGTGCACGCCCAACACCTTGGCTTTGCCAAGCTTCAGTCACAGATAATTCACAAATATGGAATGTTTTATTATATTCCACACCATTGATGAATCCTACGGGAATATCATCATGCACAGCTACCCAGCTATTTCTAGCTTGTATATAATTTTGGTGTAGTGATGCGGGTTGAACATCATGATCAGCCAACCACGCCAATTCCTGATTTTGTTTAAAAATTTGAGCTGCTGATCGTTCAATTTCTGGCAGATATTCTACATCACCTGATCGTGCTTCTCGAATTTGAATGGATAGTTCGTCCATGGACACAATAACCTACATAATTAACTAAATATTCGGGGAGTGTACGCTAAAAGCAGATTGTAGCGTATTAATTTCTCTCTCAATACTATAAAAATTTGGTATTGAAGGCACTTGAATGAATTTTATTGGTTCTTTAAACTGAGCAGAATTTGCTAATATTTCAAATAGATAAAGTATTTTTGATAATTCATCATCTGTTAATATTGGTCGATCGGGATTTTCTGCCGCATGTTCTAATAAGAAGGCCAATTTTTCCATAGAATAAATGATTGGCCAATAATATTCAATGAGGGCTTTATTTTTGGGAATTTCGCCAATTGCAGCAGTATAAAGCGCTGTTAAATTAGATAAATTAGTTTTTAATTTAATTAAACGTGTTTGGATTTGTCGCTGAGTATTTAATTTAGGCTCAGAAAAAAGTAATAGAA
>NZ_MVDO01000254.1 GCF_002006755.1 Wohlfahrtiimonas larvae
CGTATTCGTGAATTGGCAAGATTATTTACAAAAGGCCGCACACAATTGATTTTTGGTTGGGCAACACAGCGTCAGCAACATGGTGAACAACCATATTGGATGGGGGCAGTTTTAGCGGCGATGATTGGGCAAATTGGTTTACCAGGCGGTGGCATTAGTTATTCGCATCACTATTGCTCTGTTGGTGTGCCAACTTCAGGTGCATCCATGCCAGGCGCTTTCCCACTAGCACTTGATTTTGGTCGTAAGGCTAAATATGATCAACCTGATTATCAAGGTTATTCTGCAACTATTCCTGTTGCGCGCGTTGTGGATGCGCTATTAGAACCAGGTAAAGAGATCAATTACAATGGTTCTACAGTGAAGTTGCCACCTTATAAAATGGCAATGTTCTCTGGAGCGAATCAATGGCATCGTCAGCAAGATCGCAATAAGATGAAGCGTGCGTATCAGAAGCTTGAAACGATTGTTTATACAGATTATAACTGGACAGCATCTTGCCGATTTGCAGACATTGTTTTACCTGCATGTACGCCATATGAGCGCAATGATTTAGATATTTACGGCACTTATAGTAATCGTGGTATAATTGCGATGCATAAATTAGTGGACCCTTTATATCATTCTAAACCAGACCTAGAAATTTGGGCGCAGTTTGCTAAGCGTTTGGGCCGTGAAGAAGAGTATCGTCAAGGCTTAACAGAAATGGAATGGTTAGAAAAACTCTATAATGAGTGCCGTGATGCTAATAAAGCTTCTGGCTTTAAAATGCCTGAGTTTGCTAAATTTTGGGAAGATGGATATGTGTTATTTCCCGAAGGTCCATTGTGGACGCGCCATGCAGATTTCCGAGAAGATCCTGAAGTCAATGCATTGGGTACGCCATCAGGATTTATCGAAATATTCAGTCGTAAAATTGCAAGTTATAACTATGAAAATTGCAAAGGGCATCCTATTTGGATTGAGAAGGATGAGCGTTCGCATGGTGGACCAAAATCAGAAAAATATCCTTTCTGGTTACAATCACCACACCCTGATTCACGTTTGCATTCACAAATGTGTGAAGTGGATAGTGCACGAGAAAAATATTCAATTGCAGGACGTGAGCCTGTTTATATGAACGAAGATGATGCCAAGGCAAAAGGCATCAAACATGGTGATGTTGTTTTAGTTTTTAATGATCGTGGTTCATTAATTGCAGGGGCGAATATTTCACCAAACTTTCCAAAAGGTGTTTTAAGGATCTTTGAAGGTGCTTGGTATGGACCATTGAATGAAGCAATTGGTTCTGTGGATACTTATGGGGATCCAAATACTGTGACAATGGATGTAGGTACGTCAGATTTGGCACAAGCTACAAGTGCTAATACTTGTATTGTAGATATTCGTAAATATGAAGGGGCAGCACCAGCGGTGACATCTTTTGGTGGGCCAATAGAAGTGGATCCAATTGTATGATGAAACAAGAAGAATGGCTCGCTGTGAATGAGCAGCGAGCTGCTATTTATCAATGGTTCAGTGCATGGTTTGCATTAGAGCAAACGCAAGCACAATTAGATTGCTATCACTCAGAAGAGTTAAATGGTTTATATGAGTTATTTGATCAAATAGGCTTAACATCTGAATGTACTCGGTTTAAAAAAGCTATTGCAGCTTTATTAAAAGATCAGGATGCAAGGTTAGAGTTATCTGCTGATTTTGCTCAGCATTTTTTACTAGATGATAAAGTTTCAGCATTACCTTATGCATCTTTTTATTTAGAAGATGGCAAATTGTATGGTGATGTTGAAACTAAAATGCGAGCCTTTTTATCTGAAAATAAATTGGAGGTTTCTGCTGAATTTAAAGAACCTGCGGATCATTTAGCGGTTTATTTAGAATTAATGGTTCATTGGATTCAAAAGGATAAAAATTTTGCTGAGTATTTACGAATTAATACAGAACAAGTTTTGTTTCTAACCAACGGATTATTATCTTGGTTACCAGAGTTTGTTGCTGCGAGCCAAAAGCAAAAACTTAGGTATGATGTTTATTCTGCATTGAGTGCTTTATTATTGGCATTCATTCGAGTGGATATTCTGTTGTTAAAAGAAGATACATAGATGTTAATCAAAAAGCACTTGGCTAATATGAGGCAAGTGCTTTCTATGAATGCTTAATGTTTAGTATTAATCACATTTTGTTGTGCCTGTACGATGATTAATTGCGCCATTCTCAATGAGTAATTGTTGCATTTCTTTATAATCACGCAGACAAGCATAGCTTAGTGCACTGTGGTTATAAGAGAAACGCTTTGGATCTTGAATTGTTGTTACTTTATTCAAATCAGCGCCTTCTGAAATAAAATACTTCACAACGTCCATACGATTATTGCTTGCTGCAACCATTACTAAGGTTTCACCATCATCTTCATAAGAAACATCATTGATGTCATAACCATATTTTAATAGTTCTCGTAATTTTTTAACGATATTTGCATTTTTACCCAAAGCTGCTGATTTTAAAGCATGATAAACATCACCGCTATCAGTTGCCCATAGGTTTGCATTTTTAGATAATAAATAATCCACCATATCTTCATAACCAATGAATGCAGCCCAACCCAATGCGGTTTGATTTAAGCTCCCCACATCTTTTACTTCAATGATTTGTCCTGCATCTACCATCTGTTTAACCGTTTCTAAGTCACCTTGTTTGACTGCATCAAACCATGCAG
>NZ_MVDO01000255.1 GCF_002006755.1 Wohlfahrtiimonas larvae
AAGTTGAGGTGCTCATTTTATATTTTTTTAAAAATCTGTCAAGCATTTCTATGAAAAATTTATCAATTTTCCACCTAAAAAAACATCAACCACTTTAACCTTATGAATCTCATAAGAATTCAACATAAAAGGATCACGATCCAAGACAATAAAATCAGCAAATTTACTCACTTCTAATGAACCAATATTATGCTCCAATCCAAGCATATAAGCGGCATCAATCGTTGCTGAGCGCAAGACTTCCTCTATGGTCAACATTCTATCGTTATCATGTCGATAATCATCTCCAATCAGCTGTCGATTCATTCCTATCTGAAAATGTTCCCATAAATTCAAATGATCAATAGGCCAATCACTACCATAAGCCACTTTTATACCAGCATCATAAAATCGCCCCGCACATTCAAAATATTCAATACGATCTTTCCCCAATAACTGTTCAAATTCAACCTGAGTTATCTGACTCATTGCTCCCCATTGTAAGGATTGTGTTGCGATCACATTTAACTGTTTAAACCGAGAATAATGCTCTGGCACAGTTAATTCATTGTGTGCTAACCCAGCTCTGACTGCTAAATTAGGTGACCTTTCTTGTGAAGCCTCTATACAATCTAACGCGAAGTCAATACCAGCATCGCCCACTGTATGCATGTGAGGATGCCAACCAAGTTGATTCGTTTGGCTCAATAATTCTGTGAGCAATGCTTTGTCGTAATAGCAATCACCACATTGCTCAATGCCATCTAAGTGATAAGGCTTTCGCAATAATGCTGTATGCAATGGCGCCTGCAATACACCATCAATGAAAAATTTAATGTGTGAAATCGTTGTGGTTGGCTGTAATGCGGTTTGCTTGTATGAAAATTCTGCCATAAACGCTTGAGTTTCCGCGATCGCATCAGGAATCATTTCCACCGTAGCAAATGCTTTAGCAGGGATCTCTCTTGCCCCCAAAACACGCAATGTTAATTCATTAGATTGCGCCAATGACTGAAATGCTTTGAATGCCACAGCATCTGCTCGTGCATCCATAACTGTTGTTACGCCTTGCTCATTCAATAAAAATTGCGCCTTTCTTGCGACTTTTAATGCGTAGTCATCGGAATAACGTGTAATTTCATCAAATGCTTGCATTGCAGGGCCATCTTCTAAAATACCTTTAATTTTGGCATCTTCTAGAATATCCACCGTTTTAAATAATGATAATGCCAATGAGTTGCAAACCAATAAATGACAGTCATTAGAAAATACGATGATTGGATAACTTTGTGAGATTTTATCCAAATCTTCACGCACTAATTCACTGCCTATGGGCAACATATCAGGCTGCATCCAACCACGCACAATGATCCAACCATCTTTGTGCTCTTCCATATAGCGCTCAGCATATTCCGTTATCTTAACTAAAATTTCAGACTTACTCAGGACTTGATGTTTGAGGTTACAACTCAATGATTGAGAGGCCCCCCAAAAAGGATGAAGATGCGAATCTACCAATCCTGGCATCACAAATTGCCCATGTAAATCCACAAGCTTTGTGGCTTCATCTTGATGACGTAAGATAGATGTATCATCGCCCATAGCAATAATCTCACCCTGTGTAATTGCCATTGCAGTATAAAATGTATTGTGCGCATCAGCACTATAGATATTACCGTTAAAATAGATAGCATCTGCTTTAACCATCCTCACCCTCTGATATTTTCAATGATTAAACGAAAAACCATCATAGACAAAAAATTATAAATATGGAATGTTATTAATTGAGAGTTCCTTTTCTCAAAAATTTATCTTAATCTCACTCTATCTTACTTTAATCTTTATATATTTATGTCTATTCAAGCTTATTTGGGATCTATTGCTGTATTAGGTGCAGCTTTAATTTGGGGCACAACAGGCACAGCTGCTGCATACGCACCAAACTTAAGTCCTTTAGCCATTGGTGCTTTTGCAATGGGTTTTGGCGGAATATTACAAGCATTGATTGCAAAA
>NZ_MVDO01000256.1 GCF_002006755.1 Wohlfahrtiimonas larvae
ATCTTGATCAGCATTCGGGCTTGTTAATAATTTTGCACCATAGAAAATTGAGTTTGCACCAGCCATAAAGCATAATGCTTGTAATTCTGATGACATGTTTTCACGCCCTGCAGATAAACGCACCATTGATTTTGGCATCATAATTCTTGCGACAGCAATTGTGCGTACAAAATCGAAATCATCCACAGGTTTATTATCACCTAATGGTGTGCCTTTAATTGGAATTAAACGATTGATCGGCACACTTTCTGGTGGTGTTAACATATTCGCTAACTGAGTTAACATGGATGCTCGATCACGACGAGTTTCACCCAAACCAATGATGCCGCCAGAACAGATTTTCATACCAGATTCACGTACATGATCCAAAGTATCTAAACGATTTTGGTAACTATGTGTTGTCACAATTTCCCCGTAGAATTCAGGTGAAGTATCCACATTATGATTGTAATAATCCAAACCTGTTTCAGCTAATGTTTTGGCTTGTTCAGAAGTTAAACTACCTAATGTCATACAGGTTTCCATACCAAGCGCTTTTACTTCTTCGATCATTTTTTGAATATATGGCATGTCACGATCTTTGGGATTACGCCAAGCTGCCCCCATGCAAAAACGGCTTGCACCATCTTCTTTTGCTTTCTTTGCAGCTTCGATAACTTTTTGAACTTCCATCAATTTTTCTGCATCTAAACCTGTATCATACCGTACACTTTGTGAACAATACTTACAATCTTCTGAACAACGTCCAGTTTTAATAGATAATAAGCGGCTTACCTGAATTTTTGTTGGGTCAAAATGTTCACGGTGAACTTTCTGTGCTTCAAACAATAACTCAAATAGTGGTTGTTCAAATAAAGCCTCAGCATCCTCAATCGTCCAAACTTTTTTACTCATTATTCATTACTCATTACATTAATAGAATGAGCACATCATAGATGAAACCTTATATCAATGTAAACCAAATTAATATTTTAAGATTTACATAATATTGATTTATTTGGTTATACTTTTTAATCCTCTTAATATTTAATAGTCATTATGATTAAAATTTCACATGCACAGCTGATCGATTTATCCGCCATTGAACAAATTTACACAGAACTCTTCATACATATGGCAGAGTTACAACCTGATTATTACTTAAAAGCATCACAAGACCCTGCTTTTATTCAAACAATGATTGAAAGTGATGATTCTGCGCTTTTAATTGCTAAACAAGCTAATCAAACTCTTGGTTTCATCATGGCACAAGAACAAGCAACACCGTCTTATAATTGTATTGCACCACATAAGTTTGCTTATATTTTTGATTTTGTCGTGACTGAAAAAGCTCGTGGATTAGGCATTGGTAAACAATTGATGAATGCCATGGAAGTATGGGCAAAATCTCGTGATTTAGATTATATAGAACTCAGTGTATTAAGTAACAATACTGAAGCTCATAAATTATATGAAAATATTGGCTATACAGATGCGACTCACATTATGAGAAAATCTTTATAAAAAAAGCGGTCATGAGTTGACCGCTTTCGTATTTACCTTTCTCGCATCGCATCCTTAATGCGCCCAAAA
>NZ_MVDO01000257.1 GCF_002006755.1 Wohlfahrtiimonas larvae
AAAGAGAGCATTCAATTAACAATGTTTACATAAAAAGAAAGCTGACCAATACAGTCAGCTTTTCTTATGTCTAATTAAACAGTTTATAAACTCTGTTTAAACAGGTGTTAAATTCTTAAGTTTATGACAATCATCTTGCGAAACATTACAATGTATCTATGACAAACTTTTTGCAAAGTTATGCCAAAAAATTCGCGACGCTACAGTATGTATTACCCAATGGGAAATACTAATCGAATGGAAGTCGCTAAAGAAGGATTGAAGTTGTTTGTTAATCAAATGGTTAATCACCAAGGCAAAATTAACTTTACTTTGATTACTTTTGACTATGACCCCAAAAATTATGGTACGTTTGAAGTAACGCAAGATAATCTTCAGGATATTTTGGATATGATTGATAGTATTCCTAAGGATAATGGCGGTACGGCCCCAGAAGCAGGCTTTGCAGAAGCTGTAAAATGGTTTAACGAGCAAGAGAGTGGTCTCGAGAACCAAACGTACTTTATCACTGATGGTGATCCAAGCTTGAAGAACCCAAAGGATTGGGAGCATCGTGATAATATATTTAGTCAGTTAGCAGATCAAAGTAAGGTTTTCGCTGTTGGCTTGGGCGAAGTACATGTTGATAATGTAAAACGTTATGATAATACTGATGAAGATGGTAATAAAATAGAAAATTGGAGTAAAGATAATGTTGGTTCAGCCCAGGTTTTACAAGATAAAGAAGCTCTAATATCTTATTTGATTGGTGGAACAACTAATTTTAAACCTGCAGATGCGGGCAATGATATTGTGAATGGTGGTAATGGTAACGATATCTTATTTGGCGATGCAATTAATACCAATCATTTACAGTGGGATGGTCGTGATGTACTGAAACATCCGCAGTATTCAGGTTATTCAACATTAATTGATTATTTGAAAGCCACAGTGACAAATGGTTCTGAACCAACGGATCAAGATGTATATGATTATTTAAAAGAAAATTATATGGATTTTGTGAAAGCAGATGCCAATGATCCTAATGTTAAAGGTGGTAATGACATTATCAATGGCGGTGCAGGTGACGATATTATCATTGCAGGAGCAGGTGATGACTTAGTCATTGCAAGTGCAGGTAATGATATTATTTCAACAGGCCCAGGCAATGATACTGTGCTTTATCAATTATTATCAGGGTTGGAGAACGATAATACTGGTGGGCATGGCATTGATACTTGGGTAGACTTTGCATTAGGTAATCCTGAGTTAGATGATAATGCAGATGTACTTAAATTTTCAGAAGATTTCTTTGATGGTTTAACATTAGATGATTTAATTTCTAAAGATAGTGAAACTGTGGGTAAATTTATTACCGTTGATTATGACGAAGCAAGCCAAACAGCGACTATTTCTGTGGATCGTGATGGTGAAGGTTCAGGTTATACATCAGAAACGTTATTGCACTTAACGAATCAAGATAGCCGTATTACATTGGATGATTTATTAGAAAATAAT
>NZ_MVDO01000258.1 GCF_002006755.1 Wohlfahrtiimonas larvae
CTGATGTCAGTTTTGGAATCGGGCAAAAATGGGTAGATGTAACTAAAGAGAGAACATCAGGAACTATTTATACAAATACTAGACAAAAAGCAATTGAAATATGGCTTCAAAAACCGCCAACAGCCACAGCTCCAGTTTTTGTTATACAAGGTCAAGAATTTGGTTTTTCTTCTCATACTGCAAGTTACACAATGTCTCTAGTAGTACCCCCAGGTGCAGAATATTATCAAAAATCAGGAACGATACAAGCATGGAAGGAGCTATTTTAATGAATACAAAACACTTCAAGGATAGCAATAACAAGACATTTGGTTTAGATACAACATCAGAAAACTGGGAGTTATTTGTAAAAGAAGATTGGATTGAAATAACAATTGATGAAGCGCGAGCAATTGCGAATCCACCACCA
>NZ_MVDO01000259.1 GCF_002006755.1 Wohlfahrtiimonas larvae
GACAAAAAGCAATTGAAATATGGCTTCAAAAACCGCCAACAGCCACAGCTCCAGTTTTTGTTATACAAGGTCAAGAATTTGGTTTTTCTTCTCATACTGCAAGTTACACAATGTCTCTAGTAGTACCCCCAGGTGCAGAATATTATCAAAAATCAGGAACGATACAAGCATGGAAGGAGCTATTTTAATGAATACAAAACACTTCAAGGATAGCAATAACAAGACATTTGGTTTAGATACAACATCAGAAAACTGGGAGTTATTTGTAAAAGAAGATTGGATTGAAATAACAATTGATGAAGCGCGAGCAATTGCGAATCCACCACCAACTCAGCAAGAATTGGACGCTCAACAAGAAGCTGAAAATATTGACTTTCTATCATCAGAAACACGCAGAACAAGCGATGCTATAGCAATACTCGATGATGCGATCGAATTTGAAATCGCAACAGATGAAGAGATTGCACAGCATAAAGAGCTTAGAAAATATCGCTTGATGTTATCGCGTGTACCAAATCAAGAAACGTGGCCATTAAATCCTGTTTGGCCCGAATGCCCAGAATTTTTTAAAACTAAGGAGTAATCATGATCGTTATTCGACAAATTCAAATTGGCGCAGTGCGCTACAAAAAAGGTGATGTGATTGATGTCAAAAAGCTCACAAAAGAGCAAATCTCACATTTGGTTGAATCAGGTCACTTACAAGAAGTGAACAAAGCAAAAGGAGCGAAATAATGGCGGGTACATCATTTTTACATGGCACACGTTTAACGATTGATGATAAAGCGTACATCGAAACACGCATCATGGCCACAGATACGATTGGCGTTGTTTGTACGTCAGAAGATGCTGATCCTGAAGTGTTTCCGCTTGATCGTTGTGTGTTGGTTTTAGACATTAAATCTGCAATTGCTAAAGCAGGCACAAAAGGTACATTGGCAGAAACATTGCAGGCTATTGATAGCGAAGTGCGTGCACCTGTAGTGGTTGTTCGTGTTGCCGAAGGCGAAACAGATGAAGAAACTGTGGCGAACATCATTGGCAAAATCAATGCTGATGATACTTACACAG
>NZ_MVDO01000026.1 GCF_002006755.1 Wohlfahrtiimonas larvae
CAATCTCTGGCAATTCTTTGATTAAGAAAGGGCTAGCAACCGCGATCAATTCTTGAGGGAATAGTAATTGTGCTTCTAGATCTTCTGAAAAATTATGCTCAGTTAATCGAATTGCGATGTCCACTTGGTCTTGATCGAAATTTGAAACATGTTCTGTTGCCATAGTTTGCAGTTTTATATGTGGCAAAGTTTTATATAATTCTGAAAAATTGGGTAGTAAAATCTTAGTCGCAACTGTTGGTGTTACACTGATTGTAAGAGTTTTAGGTTGATTTAAGATTTCTGCTGTGGATTCCGCCAATACATCAAATGCACGCGTAACATTCACAAGATAAATAGAACCTTCCGTTGTTAAAGCTAATCCTCTCGGCAAACGCACAAATAGTGCAATACCTAAATATTCTTCCAACATACGAACTTGCTGAGCAACAGCGCCTTGCGTAACATTTAATTCTTCAGCAGCCGCACGGAAATTTAGCTTTCGGCCAGAAGCTTCGAAAGCACGCAATGCATTTAAAGAGGGAAGTTTGTGTCGTGGTATCATGATCAATTAACTTTAAGGTAATAGTTTTTCTACATTCTAAGAGTTCTAATGTATGTATGCAAATAATAAGAGCTTAATCATTAGAATCATCAATATAGAAAATATGTAGATGGAAGTATAATTGTATTTAAATTGAGCTAATCGTACGTGCGTAGAATTAAATTTTACGTATGATTATAGGTTCTAGAAAAACTGAGCAACGTAGATTTTGATTAAATTTGAGGTTGTAAAATGAGTAGATTGAAAATAATCAGTAAAAAATTATGGAAGTGTGCTCGAGAAATATTCTTAGAACTTTTTGGTTGGTTAGCACTATTAGCATTTTTGGCATATTTACTCGGTGGATGTGATGGGGGTATTGGCAAATGCATTAATGTGCTAGTTGTTATTGTAGATTCTACCTTAGTATTTTTATAATTTAACATAATATATAGAAGTGGAAATCAATGTTTAACAATTTAAAGCCAGTTGAAATAAAAAAACCAATTTACTATAAAAAAATAAATCACAAGTAAGAATGTCACAATTTATAACATAATCACATAAAACAATCAAACTTGTAATTTAATCTAAAATATAATAATCACATATAGATAGGAGTTTGAAATGTCAAAAACATACAGAATCAATGGATACACGCAAGAATTGATTCACGAAAAAAGAATTAATTTAATTATCAAGACAAAGGAGGATATTAAGGAAAGTGATATACTACATGCGCTTATAAATAAGCATATTCACAACATCACAATCGAAGATATTGAAAATTTCAAAGAAGATAAAATTTTCAAGAAAACAGAAAAAGGATAATCATGAGTAACTCACTAATTATAATTGCAGCCATTATAGTTTTATTGATCATAGTAACGTCTACCCTATCCCCCAAGAATAAAAAAAAGAAAAAAGAGGAAAATGACGATATTAAAATTGTGTCTAGTGCAGAATTCAAAA
>NZ_MVDO01000260.1 GCF_002006755.1 Wohlfahrtiimonas larvae
TCGCAGTGAAAAACTACGAAGGCATTGTTTTGGTTGAAAACATTGTGATCGAAGATGCTTCAACAGGGGATTAATGATGAGTTCAGTATTTGCAAAGATTAAAGCTGAAAAACTTGCGCAAAAGTTGGGTGCTAAAGCAGAAGATCAAGCATCACATGAAATTGATAATCCTGTATTAACAGCATTACTCAATGACTTTCGAGCAGATTTACAAAAGCAACATAGCTTAGAAAGTAAGTCTGCAAAAGCTGAGTTTAAAGCGTCACGTTTGGATCATTATCGTGATTGGGTCAATGGTATTTTAGCAAATGAAGCAATGCCTTATGACAAGATCACAACTGAAATGGCCGTGTGGTCC
>NZ_MVDO01000261.1 GCF_002006755.1 Wohlfahrtiimonas larvae
AAAGCAACATAGCTTAGAAAGTAAGTCTGCAAAAGCTGAGTTTAAAGCGTCACGTTTGGATCATTATCGTGATTGGGTCAATGGTATTTTAGCAAATGAAGCAATGCCTTATGACAAGATCACAACTGAAATGGCCGTGTGGTCCATTGATGCAGGTGACTTGGATTATGCGATTCAAATTGCTGATTACATGTTAAGTGGTGATCACCCAATGCCACCTGTTTTTGAAGAAAAAACAGCAAGTGCATTATTGCGTTTATTCAATCAACAGGCAGATATTGCAACTTTTGAACAGCTCAAATCCATTGAAAAGATCTTTATTGCACAAGATGTGAAAGATGATTTACGTGCGAAGTTGTATCGCAAAATTGGTGAGCATCTTGTGGAGTCTGATCCCAAAGAAGCATTGCATTATTGGGATAATGCTTTGGAATTAGATAAAGAAGTTGGTGTGAAAACGAAAGCAGATCAGTTGCGTAAGAAAGTTGAAGAACCAGTAATTGAAGAACAGTCAGAGGATGGCTAAAAGAGCCTGCCACGGCAAGGGGGCTGTATTGAGAAGCTGATCATGTATATGACACGCGCTATTAATCAATATAAGCCCCCGAACTTTTAAGGATAAACATGAGCGGATTTGTCGGCAAAACAAGCAGTAATCAATCATTAACAATACCAAGATCAGGGTTTTGGCCAAGTATTGATATTGATGATTTTCGCAAGAAAATGCGTGTACTTGATTCTGTTGAGAATGAACAAGCTGAAATGGCATTGATGTCTGCACTAGATAGTACGATCTATGAATTGGCTTCTTTTGAAGAAAATCATAGTGAATATGATCATTTGGAAGATGTGCCAAGCAAAGAGATCGCAGGGCGTAGCCGTTATGTTTATAACTTTGAAAGAGCAGTGTATGCAGAAGCCAAAGCGCAGTTGTTAGAAGAATTTTTTGACATTGATCTCACTCGTAAAGCTGGGGAAGATCGTGCAGCAACAGGTATTCCCAAAGTTGCTGAATTACGCAAAGAAAGCTATGCAGCGATCCAAACATTTTTCAATGAATCAGCAATTTTTGTGGAATTGGTATGAGAAA
>NZ_MVDO01000262.1 GCF_002006755.1 Wohlfahrtiimonas larvae
TTTAAATATTTATACTGATTAATAAAGGTCTGAAGTCATATAAAATATTTGTAATTTAATACTATACTCAATGAATCAGGCACTAAATAATATTAATTTAGTGCTTTATTTTGGTGTTAATGATTATGTATAGATTTAGGTATTTTAATCCTAAGTATTTAAATCTATGGGTAACTAAATAGGTATAAAATTGTGCATCAAAAAGAAGATCTAGATATAACGAAACATAATTCACCTTCTCAGGATCAAAATATTTTTGATTATAGTCACTGGATTGAGGCAGTAATTACGATCGCAAAATCTTATCGATTAGAGGTTTCTAAAGAAAATATTACTTTAACGAGTTATTGGTTAAAAAATTCACCTTTGAGTGATGTGTTAAGAGGGATAGCTAGACAAGCAGGGTTGAGTGTTAGTGTAATTAAATTTACTTCTAAAGAATTATCCGTATGGCGTTTACCATTGGTTGTTCAATTTCATGATGGACAAATTGCTGTAATAGATGCCATTGATCAGAATGGTCAAGTTTCTATAACTTATAGTGGTGATGGTGGTGTTCGAAGTCAGATTAGTCAGGAACTATTATTAGCTAATGTCAAATTAGCTGTTGTATTACGACCATCTCATACAGTACCAGATTCCCGTATTGATGATTATGTTCAATCACATGATCAACATTGGTTGAAAAAGCTCATATTGAGAGATTGGAAGCCCTATAGCCATGTTTTTATAGCCTCTTTTTTAGTTAATATTTTAGCCTTATCAGGCATTTTGTTCACTCGGCAAGTTTATGACCGTGTTATTCCTGCTGAATCATATCCCACATTATATGTATTATTCAGTGGTGTTATGATTGCGATTATCTTTAGCTTTTTATTACAAAAGTTACGTACTCGAGTGATTGATTTGCTAGGAAAGCGGGCTGATCTCAGAATTTCAGATCGAGTTTTTGGTCATGCATTACGCATTAAGAATGCTCATAGACCTAAGTCAGTAGGGACGTTTATTTCTCAAATTAGAGATTTAGATAGTGTGCGTGAGATGTTTACATCTACAACTGTGACAGCATTTGTAGATGTCCCTTTCTTTTTATTATTTTGTGTTGTCTTTTGGTCTTTGGCTGGTAGTTTAGTTTGGATTCCAATAATTGCTGTGATTTTAATGATTTTACCTGGGTTGTTGGTGCAAGGTAAGTTACGAGCTTTATCGAATGAAGCGATGAGAGAAAGTTCGTTGCGCAACTCGATTTTAATTGAGGCAGTACAAGGCAATGAAGATATTAAAACATTACAAGCAGAGCAACGCTTCCAACATCAGTGGAATAATTATAATGCTGTATTAACAGATGTTAATCTTCGCTTAAGATCTTTGACGAGCAC
>NZ_MVDO01000263.1 GCF_002006755.1 Wohlfahrtiimonas larvae
CTCAAGCTTATCGACAGAAGGTAGAGTTTATCCAATCACCACAACACCAAAAATGATAACAAATGGTCAACCTATCCTATCACCAGAATCTGCATGGATTATCCATAAAATTCTTAGCCAAGTTAGACCTACTCATCGATTTAATCCTAAAAAAATTGCATGGAAAACTGGTACAAGCTACGGTTATCGTGATGGTTGGGCGATTGGCACAACAACTGATTGGACTGTTGGTGTTTGGATTGGCCGCCCTGATGGGGTTCCCAATGTTGGCGCCTTAGCCAATCGTTATGCAACGCCCATGCTCTTTGATATTTTTAATTATTTACCTAAAGAAAAAACAACATTAGTCAAACCTGATGGCATTCAACCTGCAACAATTTGTTGGCCAAATGGGCGAAAAATTACAGAAGTTCCTATCGAATCATGTTTAGAACGCTATGAAATCGATACTATTGATGGTAAAACACCGCCCACATTGTACGATGCCCCAGGTGAAATGCCTCATTCAGGATGGCCTAAATTATTAAACATTGAGGACATCACCATGCAATCTGCATTAATTTTGACATTACAAAACGAAAGCATTATTTTCAAAAGTCCTTATGCCATTCAATTAAATGCACAAGGTAATCCCCCTTTTCGTTGGTATTTAGATGGGCAATTACTAGAAAAACCTGAACTAGATATTCAAGCCTTAAAGATTGGTATACATACTTTAAGCGTTCAAGATGCCTTACAAAAAGTTGATAAAGTATCATTTGAGATTCGTGAATAGTTTCTAAATTCCTTATACTAGCCTGTATGTTTCACAATCAGGAGTTAGTCATATGAAAGAAAAATTATGGTTCATTATTCGTGAAGCCATGATGGTTAATAATCGATCGGCACCATGGGAACGAGCCATTGGCGCTGCACTTTCAATGACTATTCCTATTTTCATTGGACTTTTTTTTAATCAATTACAATTGGGATTGATCGCAGGTTTAGGTGGATTTACTTATCTATATGCATTCAGAATCCCTTATGCTTTATTATCTAAACAATTACTCTTTGTAGGGATTTCTATTGTTCTATCTGCATTTTTAGGTTCAATTATTGCTCCTTATCCTATTGCTGCCGCCATTACTATGGGGGTCATAGCAGCTATCATGATCTTTATCTTCAATGCGCTTAAATTTATCGGCCCTTCAGCTATTTTCTTTGTCTTAATTTTTGCACTCACAGCAGATATGCCACACGTTGATATCTTTGGAGCATTCAGTCGCGCAGGTTTGGTGGGTCTTGGCGCCGCATTATCATGGATTATTGCTATGGTTGGATTTCTCTTCCAACCACATCGGCCAGAAATTCAATCTCTTCAT
>NZ_MVDO01000264.1 GCF_002006755.1 Wohlfahrtiimonas larvae
TGTGATCAGGTAATGCAATTGCATCGAATGATAATTTTGGTTCTAGTTTACGATCTAAACGATTTAAATGAATAGGAATTAGCCCTAAAGATCGGACAATATCATTTTGTTTAGTTTTTGAAAGTAATAATCCAGATAAATATAGATCATGTCGATTCCAATTTTTATCCATTGGAATAGAAATGCTATTTTTACCTTGTTTAACATCTAAATTTTTGGAATATAAAAGCTCAGAACCTTCCATCATGAGTGTTAAATTACCTGCGAATGGAGCATCAATGGTTAATTTGATAGTTTCGCCAGTTTTGTAGGTTGCTTTATTTGTGCTTAACGCTAGTGCATTGGGCTTAACAGCAGGTAGTTGGCCAGATGAAGTATTATTCCATGCAGCACTGAATGGATATTCAGTCACCATACCTGATGATAAATCCTCAACTTCTAGAATGTAGTTTCCCCAACTATTGGGTGATATTGAATATTCAACAATATCACGGTTGGTTTTAATAATTTTTTGTTCACGAATTTGATAATTATAGTTTTCATGGCAATCCCAACCTGAATTTGGATTGTAAACCCATGTGCATGCATTATCTTTATAACGTAATGTTAATTTTAATTCTGCATTGCCTAAGTTGCCAGCCATATTGGCTGTAAAGATTTCAAATTGAGCATTGGAACCATAGCTCAAATCATCCTTACCAAACATAGGGCGAATTACAGGCACCGGTTGTGTTGGCCAAAAGTTTGTCTTAAAACTTCGAGAAATGCCACTGGTGCCACCATCCATCACTGTTACATCGGCTTTTAAACCTAATACTGCAGAGATATTTTGTGCTAAAGGTCCTTCTAAACCAAGATATAAAGGATAGTTTGCATGACCGTCAGCATTCAATTGCTGATCATATTGAATTTCATCAGGTATAAATTGTGATGGGAATGATGTTTTACCGACATACCAGTCTTTATGAGCTACAAAAGGCGTGCGATTGACTGTTAATTTACCTTGTACGGTATAGTCATTATTTTTTGCGGGCGCACCGAATAGATAACGACTGTCTACTTTTAAATCAATGGAGTCTTTCATGTCATAGTTATCTTTAACACCTGATAATGTTAATTCCATTCGCTCTGGCATGAATTCTTCAATGAATAGGGTTAATTCACCATTAGGTTTTGATGATGTTGCATCTGTACGTGCCTCTATGCGCCAACGACCAGTTTTATCATCCGGATTTGTAT
>NZ_MVDO01000265.1 GCF_002006755.1 Wohlfahrtiimonas larvae
AAAACGCTATATGTTGGCCCACGTTAAAAATTTAACAGGCATTGATTTATCAGGCGGTGATGCTGTTAAGTTTAAAGAGGATTTACAGTTTTATTTTTTGGGTGCAAACCCAAATACGGCACAGGGCTACACTGGCGATGTAACATTGGATGAAATATTTTGGATGCAACGCTTTGAAGAAATTCAAACGGTTGTATCAGCTTGTGCAACACATAAAGATTTCATCATCAATTATTTATCAACAGCATCAAGCAAATCACACCCTGCTTATAAATTGTGGGCTGCAACAGAATGGCACAAAAAGAAGAGCAATAAAAAGTTTGGTGTAGAGCATAAAGACTTAAAAGATGGCCGTTTATGTGAAGATGGTAAATTCCGCAAAATCATCACAGTACATGATGCGATTGCAGGCGGTTTTGACAGAGTTGATTTAGATAAATTGCGCTTACGATATGACGATGAACAATTTGCAAGATTATTTGAGTTTCAATTCTTTGATGATTTGTCATCCGCTTTTAATTTTAATGATTTGCAAGCATGCATGGTGGATTCATGGGAAAAATGGACGGACTTTAAACCAATTGAATACCCACATAAACCTTTTGGCCGTAAAAAAGTTGCGGTGGGATATGATCCTGCACGAAGTAATGATGGTGCTGCGTGTGTTGTGGTTGCCTTGCCAGATGGCACACATAAGAAACGACGCATTTTAGAAAAGCATTTTTGGAGCGATGTGAGTTTTGAAGCCCAAGAAAACCATATCAGAGATATTTGTGAGCGTTATAACGTCGTGCATTTGGGCATTGATTGCAGAAACATGGGGCTTGCTGTTGCTGAACGTGTAGAAAAATTCTATCCAAATTTAACAAGATATATGAGTGATTTGCAGTTAAAAACACTGTTTGTACTGCAAGCAAAAGCATTATTTAGAGATCGATTGGTTGAGTACGATTCTGGATGGAGTGATTTATTAGGCTCATTCATGAACATCAAAAATGCAATGAGTAAATCTAACCGATTTGCCACATTTGAATCAGTAAGAGATCAAGAACATGGGCACGCTGACTTAGCAAATGCAACGATGTACGCATTTGGTTATGAGGGTTTTGATGGCGTGATTGCGGGTGAAGAAGATGATGAAATTTACGAGATATAATTATGAGCAAGAAAAAAACTAAAGAAGTAGTGAACAATGATGATGTAACTGTTGATAATTTCACAATGGATTCATCTTA
>NZ_MVDO01000266.1 GCF_002006755.1 Wohlfahrtiimonas larvae
AAGTACGATATTAAATAAAGGTTAACAGACTGTCAGTGGTGATGGCTCTATTGCTTCTAATACAACTATTAATGGTGGCACACAAACTATTGAGAATAGCGGTAAAGCAATTGGTGGTAAGATTAATGCATCAGGTACTCAGGATGTTAAAAACGGTGGTGTTGCTGAAGGTATAGAAATTGCAGGCGGTACACAGAATGTCACAGATAAAGGTAAAGCTGAAAATACTACATTAACAGCAGGTTCACAAAATGTGAGTGGTGATGGTTCTATTGCATCGAATACTGAAATTAATGGTGGCACACAAAC
>NZ_MVDO01000267.1 GCF_002006755.1 Wohlfahrtiimonas larvae
TAAATCAGGTGGTATCGCTGAGAGTGTACGTATTACAGGCGGTGTGCAGACTGTAGAGGGTGTGAATGCAATCGCAACAGGTACAGAAATCAGTAGTGGCATACAAACTGTTAAAAACGGTGGTTTAGCGACAGGTGGTTATGTTGATGGTGCTGGTATTCAAAATATTGAGAAAGATGGTATTGCAAAAGCAGTAGAGATTAAAGGTGGTACCCAAAATATTATTGATGGTGGATCAGCAATTAATACTACATTAACAACAGGCTCACAAAATGTAAGTGGTAAAGGTTCTGTTGCAGAGAATACAACTATTAATGGTGGCGTACAAACTATTAAAAATGGCGGTACTGCAACTAGTAGTAGAATTAATAAAGATGGTACACAAACTGTAACAAATGGTGGTGTAGCAAATAATACGATTGTGAATAATGATGGTACTCAAAATGTTACGGATGGCGGTAAAGCATTTGATACGACTGTTAAGAGTGGTGGTCTTCAAGAAATTTCAGGTGTAGGCTCAGAAGCAACAAGGACGATTGTTGAAAAAGATGGTAAACAAAGCGTATCTGATTCAGGTATGTCTATTAATGCGATCATTAAAGATGGTGGTACTCTTAGTATTGGTAAAGATGGTCAAGCAACTGGTACTGATATTCGATCTGGTGGTGTTCAAGAGCTTATAAATGGCGGTAAAACTACAGGGGTTGAAATCACAGTAGGTGGCACTCAGCGAGTGAGTACTGGCGGTGAGGCTACTGCAAGTATCATTAGTGGTGGTATACAGAAAATTATTGAAGGTGGTAAAGCCATAGATACCATTTTGAATAAAGGTTCTCAATTGGTTAATGGCGTAGGTACTATTGCATCGAATACAGAAATTAATGATGGCACACAAACTGTTGAGAAT
>NZ_MVDO01000268.1 GCF_002006755.1 Wohlfahrtiimonas larvae
CACTAATGTTACCCGCTTTATCTATTGCTACTAATTCACCTTTTTCACCCTCACTCAAAGGGTTTGGATCTGCAAATTTCCAATCACCATTCTTATCAGCGACTGTCCCCACTTTATTGCCATTAGGTAATGTTAATATTATGGTAGCGTTAGGCTCAGACTTACCTGCTAACAGCAAAGCATTATTAACCTCAACAATAGGATCTATAGTTGACTTATCTGCTATTCCTGTATCTGTTGGTGAACTTTTATTACCATCCTCTGTTAATGTAATTAAAGTACCTTTCTCACCATCATTTAATGGATTATCGCCAAAACTCCAATTTCCTGTAGCATCAACAGTAACTATGACAGTAGAACCATCTGATTTCGTTAATATAATTGTGGTATTAGGTACACCTGTTCCAGATAAATCATTTCCATTATTAACTAAAACTTTTGGCGCACTAATATTATTTGGTAATGAAATAACATAATCATTACTTCCCCCACTACTACTCGCAGCTACAGCACCGCCAACACCTAATAATCCTAGACCAATCGTCCAAGGCAACCATTCTCCATCCATTGTAGAATCTTGAATTAATAACGTATCTACAGATTCAATCTGAGACCAATTATTTCCTTCAATTAAATATAGCCCATCATTTTGATTTAAAGAATCATCAATAACTAACTCATTTTGAGGATTAATAAAATAATCTTGTATAACTAAAAGTTGCCCAGATTTTAACTTAATAACTAGAGCATTTCCTTGCTGCGTTATAAACTCTATATCTATCCTAGAAGCTTGAATAACAACAACTTGCGAACCAGTCAGCTTAACCGAGCTACTATTCATAATAGTTTTATCGCCATTTCTTCTATCCATTATGTATTTAATCATTCTATTATCCTCAAATTATATTATTTTTTATTCTGCACTATCATATAGCGTCTTAAATGTTAAGACAACCTAACTAATTAAAATTATTTATACACACTAAAAAATAATCTAATATATTGATTTTAATAATAAATCAAAACCTTTATTATTAAAATAAGTATAGTACACATTGAAATATTTTAGGTTTATTCCAAAGTAAATAACATAACACTGTGTCTATCATATTTAATCTATTACAATGTTGAAAATATAAATTCTATTTATAATTCTATA
>NZ_MVDO01000269.1 GCF_002006755.1 Wohlfahrtiimonas larvae
AAAAGATCTCTATAAAATGCAAACGCATCGTGCGCAAGGCAAGCAGATGATGGGCATGGGAACAATGCAAATTGCAGCAGCCACTGCTATGGGGTACGGTGCTTCTCGCTTGATGAGTGAGGGCATGGAGTTCGATACCACAATGAGCCGTGTTCAGGCTTTGACGCGTTTGGATAAGAATGATCCCATGTTGGCTGAATTGCGTGCTAATGCGAAAGCATTGGGTGCAAGTACATGGGCTGATCCAACGCAGGTGGCACAAGGTCAAGCATTCTATGCAATGGCGGGCTTTAAGCCTGAAGATATTGTGAAATCAATGGCAGGTACATTGGATTTAGCGCGTGCAGGTGATATTGATATTGCAAGAGCAGCAGATATTGGTTCTAACATTTTGTCTGCTTTTGGCTTAGATGCATCGGAAATGGATCGGGTGGGTGATATTTTAGTGGGTACATTCACACGCACAAACACTAATATGGAAATGTTAGGCGATACGATGCGCTATGTCGCACCGATTGCCAAAGAATTGGGGGTAAGTTTAGAAGAAACATCAGCAATGGCAGGTGTATTGGGTAATGTTGGTATTCAAGGCACACAAGCAGGTACGGCAATGCGTGCAATGTTATCTCGTTTAGCAGCTGGTCCTAATATGGCTCGTAAAGAATTAAAAGCATTACGCATTAATACTTCTGATAAAGAAGGGAATATGAAAGATCCTGTGACTATTTTGACAGAAGTATTAGAAAAAACATCAAAAATGGGTAATGCCAAGCGTTTAGGCATTTTGAAAAATATCGCAGGAATGGAAGCTGCTTCCGCTTTTGCTTCGTTACTAGACAAAGGCAACTTAGATGATCTTAAAAATCTAATTGCTGAATTAAGAAACAACAAAGGTGAAAGTCAAAAACTTGCTAAAACAATGGCAGATAACTTATCAGGTGACATTCAAGAACTCAATTCTGCTTGGAGTGACTTCAAAATAGCAATCTTTGAAGTTAACAGTAAGGGGTTGCGAAAAACTATGCAATGGCTCACTAAGATCATGAATAGCATTGGTAGCTTTGCCAAAGAAAACCCTGAAATCGTCAGAAACTTGAGCTATGTTGCAGGCGGTGTGATGGGCATTACATCGGCATTGGGTT
>NZ_MVDO01000027.1 GCF_002006755.1 Wohlfahrtiimonas larvae
ATGCGCTTATAAATAAGCATATTCACAACATCACAATCGAAGATATTGAAAATTTCAAAGAAGATAAAATTTTCAAGAAAACAGAAAAAGGATAATCATGAGTAACTCACTAATTATAATTGCAGCCATTATAGTTTTATTGATCATAGTAACGTCTACCCTATCCCCCAAGAATAAAAAAAAGAAAAAAGAGGAAAATGACGATATTAAAATTGTGTCTAGTGCAGAATTCAAAAAACAAAAGCTACTAAATAATGAAGAAATTCTTATCTATAATTCAATTATAAAAAATATTATTATCCCAAACAAAGGTAAATACAGAGTTTTTGCACAAGTTAACTTAGGCGAAATTTTAAAATGTAGTGGCCCAGGATTTTGGAAAATCAATACAAAACGTGTAGATTTCTGCATTACAGCCAATGACTTTGAACCATTAGCAGTAATTGAATACCACGGAACTGGGCATAAAGGAAACAAGCACGAAATACGTGATGAGGTCAAAAAGATTGCAACAGAAAAAGCAGGTTTAATTTATTGTGCAATAAATGAGAATGAAAGAGATCAATTAGATAGCATAATCAGTAAACTACTGGAGCAAATAGAATGAGAATCAAAGACCTTATTTACTTGTCAGAGCTGGAACAATTTGCAGTAGCGTACCAACTAAACATTTCATACCAATATCTCAGCGAGATAAAAAACCGTAAAATTAATAGATTGTCTCGTGATCTACAGCTCAAGATCGAACTATTTATAATTAAAAATGATCTACAGAGTAAAATTGATGCGAGATTTAACGAAATACAAAGCAACATCAAACCATATAAAGCGCTTCCCTAAATTCCTATTTTAAGCCCTCGTTGTGAGGGCTTTTTTTATCCCCAACAACAAAACCCAACGTGTTGTTTTTAAATGTATTTATTCTCATATTGAGACAGAAGGACGGTATTACTAGTCCCGTCCTTTGGCTTCGACTTTCGCGGCCCATTCAAAAAACCTTATTGGCCAATTGGTGGTTGTGTGATGCAACCTTTAATGATTGTTTTTATCTTTCATTCTGCATTCGTCAAGTTAAAATTCGCTAAATATCAGCATTGTTGATTTATTTAGTGCAAAAAAAAGAGCCATTCTTAAACGTGGCTCGAATTTCTTAACACTTGACTAATGCGACATTTCAGATTTTCTTATCATTATCAGGTTTGCACCTCACTTTCATCCGTTTAGGTTATAAAACGCTTAGATACATCAACCCTAAACCTGAAGAGGTCTCGCTTGCACCCACGGCCAAATCCAGAATGATCATAAAATTTAAAATATTCAGAATTGAAATAATCAAATGCTTGTAAATACATCAATTCAAGCTCTTCAATTGATTTTGAGTTCTCAACTGCTTCAACAGATAAACATGCATATTTTTTATAATCTTCTGTAATCATAATAATTTACCCTACGCATTCTTCTTTAAAAACTCTCTAATAAATAATCTCAGTTCCCTTGCGGCTGTTGTATCTAAATCCTTACAAGCTTGTAGAAACTGTTCTTTTTCATGCTCTGGCAATCTAAGTTGCAAAACAGCATTTAAATCATTAGTAGAATAAACAACTCCATTCTTACCATCTTTGTATCTCATATATGCCCAGGAATAAGTATTACAATGTAATTACAACATGATTACTCATGAATTGCAATAAGCACGCTCGCCTGCTCTTTCCCGAGCCTCCGTGCAGTAGCGCGGGGGCATCGGGAAACCCGCCGGCTTGCTTATGCACTTACTTTCTCAGCAGTAGCGCGGTTATTACTTCTAAGCGTAGAATCTTCGCAAGTAGCATAAAAAGCATTATTCTCATATAAATGATCGATCAACACAACACATGGACTAATATACTCGAACTTATAACCTAACTTTTCTAACTCATTATTCGTTTGATTGACTAGAACACCACGAGATTCATCAACCAACTTGAACATATAAAGCTTTTTAGTATCTGATTCAATAGAAGATACAACAGAAAAACGATAATTCAAAAACGGTGCTCTTTTTACATCTTTAGAAGTCTGATATGTATCTCTTTTCTCATAATCACGATAATAATTTATATTAGTATCAGGAGCATGAAAATTATTCTTTGGTTTAGTTGGACCAACGAATTCAGATTGTTGAGAAACAGAATTGTCATTAACAATATTATTTTGTTTAGGAACAGCAGCAGATTTAACAGAATCAGGCTTAGAATTAACATTAACAGTATTTATAGCAGTACCATCATTAATCGAAGAAACTGATTTATATAATGTATAAAGGCCTAAAACAAGAACAAAAAGAACAATTCTAATCATCCATTTCAAAAATGGATTACCTTTAAAATCTTTTGATCTTTGAACTTCATTCTTAGATTCAGTATGAGATTTATAAACTTTAAATATACTTTTATCATATTTCAAATTACGATTAGTAACTGGCGGCTTACCTCTTTCTCTTTGACCACCATAAACTTTTAAATTAAATGAATTTTTATAACCGAGAAAAGCTCTTTTTGTCAAAACAGTAGTTGTTTCAAGATTAATTCTAATTCTCTGAGCAATATAGCCAACCCCTTGCGAGATTAAAATAATATCCATCTCTCCGAAATGTCTATGTTTTGCAATAAATTCTAAAAGCTCAATACTCGGCTTTACTTCACGAGCTAGTAATTCTTGACATTCATCAATAACATAGAGCGGAGCTTGACCATTCTCATCACGCCACTCATCACATAAAAACTCACCTTCACAATCAAAAGGCTTATTAGAAACAACTGTAAAATCTTGCTGAACACCACCGACCATCTTTTTATATTTAATTGATCTCGGGTATAAACCAGGACTACGATATTCAAATAAATCTAATTCTTCATCAGTCAAATATTCAACATTCAAAGGAATATTTGTTATAACTTTACGACCAGAACGCAAACCTTGATCAAGAATCCAATGTTTAACACACCAATAACTTTTACCTGAACCTGGCGTGCCCAAAACAAAATGTAAAGGCATAAAAACTCCTTATTTAAATATAGAACCGACAAAAGGAATAGCTCTTAATGCAATTCTTATCAAATAAGCACTAATAATAATTCCAAATGCAGTATCTAAGCCTATATATCCTAAAACACCTAAAACATCTAGAGGAATATCATTTAAATAATGTTGAGGACTGTATTCACCCAAATCAAAATCAAAGTTATTCAAAAAAGTGTTAAACAACTCAATAATACCGCTCAAAAACCAATAACATATATCTTTAAGCATCGACATTAATGCAGTAATACACCAACCAATAACTATTAAAATCCACTCTAAAATACTAGATAAAAAATCAATTAAAGTATTAAAAAGAGCAGTGAATAAATCAGCTAACCAACCAAGCATAATCAAGCTCCGAAAATAATTTTACGAGCATATACAACAGCAGAAATTTGAAGAAAAGCACGAATAAGATCATATATCCAGCACGGGATTGAAACATCCTGATCTTGCATCAAGATCATACCCATCATAGAAAAGCCCTTGATTTGAAAACTTGGGCAAGATCCAACAGGTAAAACAGGCACTAATTTATTTAATTCTTTGCCGACTTTAGTAGTATTAACATCAGGAATATTTGTTAACAGAAAATCAGCAAAATTATCATCATTTTTGGGCTGATATAGATCTGTTGCAGATCCACTCGGTAAACTGCCAACATCAACATTTGAACCAGTACAATTTGTACCCTTGCAAGTCAAATCATCTTTATCATAATTTCCATTTCCTATACCGTTCCCACTACCATCTTCATTTCCGTTTCCTGTACCATTTTCGCTACCATTTCCATTTCCTATACCGTTCCCACTACCATCACCTACATTATCAGTTGGCCATTTAGGGCCATCGGGATTTACAGGATCTTTAGGAGGAAGCAATTCAGGTGGAACATCACAATTTTCTAAATTAGTAAAACAAGGCACATCAGGTTTTTTAGGCTCTTCAGGCGGTTCAGGTTCTTCTTGATTCTCACATTCTTGATCTTCATAATTTATTTGACATGTACCACCGACATTACCATATGACATGTCACCGTTAGGGAAAACGCCAGAACACGTAAAAGCGTAAGTATTACCAACAAACTTATGACCACATCTATAATCTGACCACTTTTTAGAAGCAGCATCAACAGTTCTATCAATTAAATTATCAGTACACTTATTAGAAGCATCATCTAATTTCAAACATTTTTTAAGTTCTGGAAAAGTCGGTTTATCAATAGAACAAAAAAATTTATTAGTCGGTTTATCATCATAAATAATTTCAAATCTTGATAAATGTCCGAGTTGTCTATTATCACTTGACATACAAAAACTAGTAGAACGATCAAAATAAGCAGTATTCGGATATTGAGATTTGCAAACAGATAAATTTGCATAATCATCAATTCCAGAATTCACATAAAAAATAGAATCATCTTTAATAAAACAACTTGATTTTGTACTAGAAGTACAAAGATCAATACTACACTCTTGAGCAAATACAAATGATGTCATCAATAATAAAAATAATGTTAAAATTCTCATTTACCAGCTCCAAAGCCTAGAATAAATGACATAGCGCAACCCATTGACCAAAGAGGAATAATTACAAATCCAAAAAAATCTTGAGCACTAGATTCCATTAAAAATCTCCAAACAAAAAAGGGAGATATATACCTCCCTTTTTTAATAGATTAACTATTAACCACCTAACGCACGATTACCTTTACGCATACCGAACATAATTGCACCGATACCCAAGACAACTACAACAATACCACCAACAAAAACTTTAACAGGATCTAAATCCAAAGCTGGCATTTCAACAGATACAGCATCCGCAGCCATAGCAGCAGGAGCAGAAACAACACCAACAACAGTTAAAACAGCAGCAGAAGCCTTAGACTTCAATTTTAATAAACGTCTCATAATTAATCCTTATCTTTAGTTAAAATAGAATAGCCTGCTCCAGTAGCAAATCCCAATATCCACAGGCACAACATCGGGACAAAAAACATAGTAAAAATTTGAGCGTATGACATAAGAAACTAATAATAAGCAGCTTGAACACATAAAAGACAAACACCATCTTCTAAATATTCTGGATCTGTTGTTTCACCACATTCAACACAAGATACCCCGTCAATTGGCGAATCTTCATCAAGAACATCATCTTCAGTTAAATCAAAACCACAATTAGGGCAACATTCCACTTTCAACTCCTTATTTTTCCAAACTTTTACGATAATAAAATTCAGCATCACCATCAGGATCTAATGCATTAGATGATTTACGCATACCAAAAAGAACAGCAGAACAACCTAAAGCAATAACAACAATTGAAGCAATAAAAACTTTTACAGGATCTAAATCCATAGTCGGCATTTCAACAGTTACTTTTTGATCTGCAAATGCAAGATTCAAGAACAGAAAAATAAAAATAAAAAATTTATTAATCATTTAATTAGCACCTAATTGAAATAAAACATTCACAATAAAAAAGACAAAAAAAATAATAAAAAATCCAATTACAAGATAAACGACACGTAATTCAAAAAAAGTCATCGATCTTCACCATAAAAATCATTCGCACATGATCCACACATATAAACATCGTGATCCTCATCACCAGGAATACAATTAATATGCAAAGAATTGTCCGTAGGAACGCAAAAGCAAACTTCACAGTATCTTTCTAATTCATCGTCTTCCATTAATAGGCCCTCTTATCTTGATTTTTAATGTCGTACAATTTACGCATCTGATATCGTTCTTTAGCTTCAGCATTACGTTTTGCTATCAGTGCATGATTAGGTTCTGCCAAATTAGTGTTCAAAAATTCTTGAGTTGGAACAACTGCAAGAAGTGCTTCATTTATTTGTTTACGAGTTGGTAAATGTCTTGTTAAATCAATAACATTAAGCTCAGGAGCTTCCCAATCAATAGCTAATGAGTAATTTTCAGGACGTTCTACAGGTTCAAGAGAAATTTTACTAATCAAAGACAATGCTTCAACAGTTACACCTTCAACGTATCTTTGTTCAATATCAATACCTGAAATTTTCAAGATTTCTTCTTTATGACGATAAAATGTAGACTTGGAAATAACCGTAAAGGCTTTTAAATCCATGCCTGATTTCCACATTGCCAAAGTTTTTATATATTTTTTATGTTCTTTTTTATAAAAAACTTTTTCAGGCTCGAAGTGTTCCAAGCCTAAAGGAATATCATTCATTAATTCATCAATTTTTATCTTAGCAACTCCTACTAATTTAGACATAGTAATGTTCTCCAAATCTCGTAAACCTGTTTCTGATAAAGTTTTACGGTCGATTTCAGTTTCAATGCGAACAATCCCATTATTCTTAGCAAACTGATAAGCAAAACTTTCAGTTAAAACAGCCAATTCGTCTTTTTTACTACTGCAATGACGTAGCATTTCTTCAAATTTTACATACGCTTTCGTATATAGACGACCACCCTTTTTCCCCCATTGCACAGAAGAGCGACCACTTACAGACTTACTCACATAAGACATTGAGCGAGCTTGTAAATAGTCAATTAAATATTGGGCATTCTCTGGCGAACCTGTTGCAAAGTTCACATTAATATCAAGACGAGTAACAACAGCACCATACAAACGTTTTAAATGTGATTTACCATCGAATTGAGAAAAAAACCTCTCACTTTTACCAATAGTAAAAGGTGGTAAATCGTACTTTTTCAAGATTGAATTACATTTGCTGATAGTTTGCTGAAAGTTCAAATTAAAAAGATTATCTTTACGACCCCATCTACCAACGTTACCCGACAAAAATACACGTGTACCATCACAAAAAAGCATTATTCTAGTATTGTGTGAACCCTCAGCTAAGAATTTTTTATGAGTACACCATAATTCTTTATAGGCTACTTCTTCTGTTAATTCCTTATTTTCTTCATCTTCTTTAAAAGGAACAATTTTTATAGGATTTGAATGTTTTAGATAACTATCAAAAGTTTCTTCAGAAAGATTTGATAAATCTTCAAGATTGAGAATTACACCACCATCAATCTTACGAAGTTTGCCTTTTTTATCATTATGATCTTGATAAATTGTAATCCAATCGACATTAGCACAACGTTCCAATTGATCTTGAGTAAAGCGAGAATTACTCGCACTACCCAAAATAATTGAGTTTAAATCTTTCTTATAGATACAAGATGGCGTATCTATAATCTTAGATTCAATCTTTGGAACAGCTAACGCACACATGATTATGAAGTTTTCTGTGCAGATTCAGTTTTATTGAATTTAGCTTTATTAGCTGAATCCAACATTTTGTATGATAAACCAAAGCGACCGTTAATATTCCATGGCTTAACAGTTACAGCGAATAAATTACGTTTACCAATTAATGTTTTATAAAGTTCATGATCTTCTGTTTTGAAATCAAGTAATTCAGCTTTTGAACTACCATCTTCCATCGTTTGATTAACCATAATTTGAACAAAGTGAGCACCAATCACAGTATCAATAGCTTCGCCTGTCACTTCATTTACTTCATTAACAAAATCGTCTTTTTTGAATGTTCCAACAACTACACCTTCAACATAAAAGCTCATATTTAACCTCTAATTAAGAAATTAAACTGACCTTAAACTATTGATCTATTCCGTAAATATAATATATAGAAGTGGAAATTAAATATGTGCGATAGAGTCAACATGCTATACTATGCCTTTCAATAGTTTCAGCCTTAATACCAATGAATTCAGAATTAATTATCAGTAGCATCTTTGCTGGTTTCAAACCAGTTTTTCCATATCTTATTTTAGTCTTTGCATTTGTGATTAGTATTACATTACTCAAAATATATTTGAGTAACAAATTTAAAAGCCGACTTTTCAATAATACTAACTTTGAAGCAGTTCGCTTACTCAACAAACAAGAAGTTAAAGTTTATGAAGCCTTAGTTGAAAACATCCAAATCCAATCTAATGGTCAATACAGAGTTTTTGCTCAAGTCAGCTTAGGTGAAATTCTAAAAAACAAAGATCATAGCTCTTTTAATCGCATTAACCAAAAACGCATTGATTTCTGTATTGTGAATTCAGATTATATGCCAATTGCAGCCATTGAATATCATGGTGGTGGACACTTTCGTGGTAACTATAAAGAACGTGATGAAATTAAACAAAAAGCCGTTGAATATGCGGGTTTAGTTTATCATGCCATTTATGAAAAGGATTTGAATAATATTCAAAAACATATTCATACAGAAATATTGCCTTTATTGTTGCAAGCACAGCCTAAAATACAGAGAGTTTATAGTAAAAGTCAAAGAATTGAGCCTACTTTTGAAATTTAACATAATCAATAGCTTTTCAAGAACTAAATATATATTTAGTTCTTATTATTCAATAATTTGAGTTCTTCACTTGTTAATGTCAATCCTTTTGCGAACTTAGCCAAGATTTGTTTACGTGGATCCGCACGTTGTGATAGTCTTCTCAATGCATCTTCAAACTCAGTTTGATGTAGAGATTCTTCTAACATATGATCCAAAACACTCAAGGATTCAACATATTGAATCCAAGGTTTATCCTGGAATTTACCTAATAATTGTGCTGTTGTTTTGATTTCAGGATGATCTAATACGGTTGTGATTAGCTGATATAAAACTTTTGCACCTTTTTCATCACTATCTAATAAAAACTCATAATTATGGATTGTTTGCACCAATTGGAGATTATTCAATAATAATACAATGCCACGCTCAACTAAATTTTTACCTTGATTTTGGTTATTTTGTGGCAAGCGTTGATTGATTACTCTGCCTCGTTCTACATGTTTATTTAATATGTTGCGTGTTACATTAGTTTTCTTACCCAACTCAGCGCGCAATAAATCTCGTAATGGAATATCTGGCATAGAATTAATTAAAGTCCCCATATCAGATAATAATTGAGATCGACCTTCTATGGTTTCTAAAGAATATTTATTTTCAAAATGATTGAATAAATATTCAGATAATGGCAATGCATTTTGTACTAACTGATTGAATGCTTCCCTTCCATGTGCTTTTAAGTAGCTATCGGGATCATGATTATCAGGTAAAAATAGAAAACGAATCTCTTTTTCTGAATGCAATACAGGTAAAGCGTTTTCCATGGCTTTGTATGCGGCATTCTGCCCTGCATTATCACCATCAAAACAAAATACAATGGAATGTGTATAGCGGAAAAGATTAGAAACTTGCGTGTTGGACATAGCTGTACCTAATGTTGCCACAACATTTTGAATACCAAAATGTGACATCATCACAACATCCATATAACCTTCAACTACTAAAATCTCATTATAATTACGAACATCACGGCGCAATTCATATAATCCATAAAGCTCTTTGCCTTTATGGAAAACAGGTGTTTCCGGAGAGTTTAAATATTTTGGTTCGCCATCACCAATGATCCTACCACCAAATGCTATTGTTTCACCTTTTCGATTACGAATGGGAAACATGACACGATCACGAAATCGATCATAAAAGTGATTGGGTTTGTTTTGTGCAGGAATGATTAAACCAGCTTCTTCCAACATTTGTTCATTGGCGCCTTTACTTTTTAAAGTCGTCAATAATGCATTCCAACTATCTGGTGCAAAACCAATATTGAAACGTTCAATATCTTCAGCTGTTAAATCTCGCTTTTGGAGATAATCACGTGCTTTTTGATGATCAGGTTTTTTCAATTCTCTTTGGAAAAAGAGATTGGCTTCATTCAAAGCTGTTAATGTCGTTTGAGTTTTGCGCTCAGCTTCTGGTGAAATATTACTTCTGCGTTCATAAGGAATCACCATACCTTCATGATGAGCTAAAAACTCTATAGCTTCTACAAACTCAAGTTTTTCATATTCCATCAAGAATGTAATGACATTACCTTTTGCCCCACAACCAAAGCAATGATATAGCTGTTTACTTTGGTTAACCATAAATGATGGGGTTTTTTCTTGATGAAAAGGACAACAAGCCTTAAAACTGTTGCCCATTTTTTTCAATGGCACACGCTGATTCACAATCTCAATGATGTCAACGCGACCTAAAACTTCATCAATAAAATGATTGGGGATAAAACCTTTACTCATTGCACTATTTATTCAATGCCGCTTTCAATAATTTGCTCACTTCACCCATGTCAGCTTTGCCTTCTAACTGTGGCTTCAACACACCCATCACTTTACCCATATCTTTCATAGCAACTGCGCCAGTTGATTCAATAGCCTGACTGATTGCAGCTTCAATATCTTCAGGTTTCATTTGCTCTGGTAAATAAGGCATGATCACTGTTAGCTCCGCTTCTTCTACAGCCACTAAATCTGCTCGTTCTGCTTTTAAGAATTGCTCGATAGATTCTTTACGTTGTTTAACCATACGAACTAGAACAGCAGTTACAGCTGCATCATCCATCTCAATACGTTGGTCAACTTCAACTTGTTTAATTTCTGCGCTGATTAAACGGAGTGTCGCAAGCTTCTCTTTATTTTTTTCACGCATTGCATTTTTAATATCATCTAAAATTTTTGCTTTCAAGCTCATGGCTAACTCCTATTTTAAATCACATATTATAGAACGATTCGAATTAAATCTCATAAAAAAAGCCCTAAAAAACTTAGGGCTTTTGCATAAAGGTTATGCTATTTACTGAAATGCAGCAAAAATTTCAGCAGTTGTTAATGTTGTACCATTGATATTCCATTTTCCATCTTTGAATGCGATATCGATGAATAATGTACCTTCTTCAAATTTAACAGGAGAAACTCCCAATGGTGCAGTTTGCATTGCGACTAACATCATGACCATTTGAACGCCACCTTTGACTTCATCTTTTGCTTTTGAAGTATCTTGTCCATTCAAAGTTAAGAATTTTTCATATTGAGCAATCATGTAATCTTCAGTAATAGTACCTTTGAATTTAAATTCTGTGATGAATGTATCAATTAATTCAACAGGGCTTTTACCTTCAAATGATGCAGTGATTGCTTCTGGTCCTTGTTGTAGAGCTGAAACTAAAGCTTCACTACCTTGGAAAGCAACTTCTACTT
>NZ_MVDO01000270.1 GCF_002006755.1 Wohlfahrtiimonas larvae
AGTGATCAAGATTTGGATTTTCTATAAGACTACGTAACCCTTGTTCTGTTGTAGGATATTGTCCAATATCTTTATAATAAAGATTCAAAGCACCTTCTATTGAACGAATATTTTGTTTCACTTCAACCAATTGGCTATCATCATCAAATCCCAAAAATTTTTGCCCTAAAATTGTAATCACTATGGCCACAATAATTGAAATGATCATTAATTCTACCAATGACAAAGACTTTCGATATAAAAATCCTAAAGACTGCTTTGTCATAACTATTCACACACCAATTGATTAAAAATAGTGAAGTATTTTGGAAATGTTTTATTCACACATTGTGGGTCTTCGATAATAATCGGTACTAGAAAGCTACATAATGAAAAACACATTGCCATACGATGGTCATCATAAGTTGCAATAGAAATATTTTCATTGAGCTTTTCAACTGGCGAAACTTCAATGAAATCTTCACCCTCTACAACATCAGCACCTAGTTTTTTTAATTCTGTCGCCATAGCATGAATGCGGTCAGTTTCTTTAACACGCCAACTACCAATGTTGCGCAATGTTGTTTTACCTTCAGCAAAAAGTGCTAATATAGCTAAAGTCATCGCTGCATCAGGAATATGATTACAATCTAAATTGATGCCTTTTAAACCTGATTTTGGCTTTTTCACAATGACTTGATGCTCATCCCATTCAACAATCGCCCCCATCATTTCTAAAGCGCGTAAGAATTCAACATCGCCTTGAATTGTTTTTGTGCCAATGCCATGCATTTTGATTTCACCACCAATTGCACCCAATGCAGCAAAATATGATGCACTCGATGCATCACCTTCCACATAATAATCTTTAGGTGATTGGTATTCTTGATGCGCAGGAATATAAAAAGATTCCCAATTACGATTTTCCACCACAATGCCAAAATCTTTCAGCATCGATAATGTGATCGTAATGTATGGCTTTGAAATTAGCTCGCCATCGATTTTAATCGTCATCGCTTTTTGCGTCATC
>NZ_MVDO01000271.1 GCF_002006755.1 Wohlfahrtiimonas larvae
CAATATTTTCTCAACTTCTTCAATTTCTAAGCCTGCTCTAAATGCGCCATCCATTGCTTGCATGACTTGATCAATAGTGGCTCCATAATCAGTGACATGCTTTTCTATAATACGCATAATGTGCTCTTCACCAGCTTTCATGCCATCTAAACCTTCATCAGCATAAGCTACTTTTGTTAAACCACGCACAGAGCGCTCATAATCCATGCGTTTATTAATAGGATTCATTGCTAAATTAGAGGCTGTATAAAGACCTGCACCAATCGCACCTGCCACTTGAGCGCCACGCATGACTTTTTGACCTTTTGAAAGGCGCTCACTTTTGCCCATCTCGGCATTCAATTCACGAATCTTTTTAAGCTCTGCATTTTTGGCTCGTGCGAGTTGTTCGCTGCTTAACTTTCCTGAACGTGCTAATTGATGATATGCACGTTGAGTACGTAAAATTTCAGCCTGAATTTCACGTTCACCACGAATACCAAGCATTTTTCGCTGTCGTTCGTTATTAGTTAAAGCTTTGCCTTCGCGCTTTAATTTTTGATACATCTGATAAACAGGGCGAGAGGCTCGGTCTGTTGCTGTAAGAGTTAAATTGTGTTCTGTACTTTTAGCCATAAAAAAAGCCCTATATTCATTCGATAATAGGGCTTAGGTTACGCGCGCGCGATGATTATTTAGAGATGCTAGATTTCAGGGTTTGAGTAATTTACTTTGTCTCTAAATTCACAATAGGATGAAACAAACTTATCTTTTCCCTCTGAAACAATTTTAGAACTAAATCCTACAAATTTCCCTTCATACTCATCAAATACTTTCAAATATGATGCCATAGCCTCTTGATATTGATAGTCAAAACTTTCAACTAATTTATCAGTATCTTTGACAGTGTTTGTAGATATATGTGCAAATATAGCAGCACAAAT
>NZ_MVDO01000272.1 GCF_002006755.1 Wohlfahrtiimonas larvae
AGTATGGCAACGACCTGTCAATAGCAACCTGTATGATAAAGGATTCACTGAAAACTTCACTGTTTCACATCATCCTTTCATCAATGTGTTGTCCTATACTGATGGGTTATTCAGTTATCCTTATGGATGTACAGAGCAAACAACTAGTCGCGCTTTCCCTTGGTTATTCAAATCTAATCAATTACTAAATGCTCAGAAAAAAGCTGTGTATACAGATTATGTGAAAAATCAACGGATCAATCAAGGTATTGTGCCAACCCTTGAATATGAAGCTTGGGAAAAAGAGATGATGCGCGATACAGTTAAACGCTTACTAGATCGCCAGCGTTCTGATGGTGGCTTTGCATTCTGGTCATCAGGTGATAGTTATTTCCCATCTTCTGTTTATGCGTTGGATTTCTTAACACAATTGGCAAAACAAGATCCTTCATTAGTACCACAAGGGAATCTCAAAAAAGGGTTTGAATATGTCAAAAATCGCTTAACCGAAACCTATAAAACGCATACCAATTCAGGCTCATATTATTTGGGTGAGAACAACTTGAATAACTTGAGTTATGGTATTTGGTTATTGGCACGAGAAGGCCAAATTTTTAGCGCAGATATTGCCTTTATGGCGCAATTTGATCAAATCATTAGCCCATTAAGCCGTGTTTACTTAGCAGGTTCAAACTTGATTTTAAGCGATCAAAAAGCAGCAAGACAATATCTTGCTAATCTCAATTTTATGGATTGGCAGCGTAACTTTGGTACTTATCAAACAAAAGTATCCGCTTTGGCACTATCCATTGATGTGCTAAATCAAATGGCAACTCGTGGGTTATTGACAGATAGCGGATTAGCTCAGAAGTTGAACATGGATTTGATGAATGCTTTAAATCATAAAGAATATTT
>NZ_MVDO01000273.1 GCF_002006755.1 Wohlfahrtiimonas larvae
CTGAAGATATTATTAATGCAATGCCAAGTACATTAAATATTGCTAAAGCTGGAGGTTTAGAGATAGATCGTGCTGCGGATATTAGTTCAAATATCTTAAGTGCATTTAAAATCCCCGCAAGTGAATTGGGTAAGGTTGCAGATTCATTAGTAGCAACATTTACACGTACCAATACAGATATGGAAATGCTTGGCCAAACAATGAAATATGTTGCACCTGTAGCGCAAAGTTTGGGAATGAGCTTAGAAGAATCTTTAGCAATGACAGGCTTATTAGGAAATATTGGTATTCAAAGCGATCAAGCAGGTACTGCATTACGTAAAATAGAACAAAGATTAGCAGCTCCGCCTGCAGGTGCTAAAAAAGCATTAGATAAATTAGGCATTAAAACAAAGGATGAAAAAGGTAATTTAAGAAATATGGCAGTAATCTTTCAAGAACTATTTGAAAGAACAAAAGAAATGGGATCAGCTGATCGAACTAAATATCTCACAGCAATTTCAGGGCTAGAAGCTTCAGCAGCTATGTCTGAATTTACTTCTGGTGATTTTTATGACAAGTATGTCGGTCTTTTATCTGAAATTGAAGAAGCACATAAACGTGGTGAAGCTGCATTTGTCGCAGGGACAATGTCAGATAATTTATTGGGTGATATTGAACAACTATCATCAGGATGGTCACGTTTTAGGCAAATCGTATTTCAAACAAATAGCAAAGGCTTAAGAGAAACAACGCAATGGCTCACTAAAATTATGAGTAATATTAATGCCTTCACCAAAGAAAATCCTGAAATCGTCAGAAATTTGAGCTATGTTGCAGGTGCTGTGATGGGCATTACTGCTGCTTTAGGTTTGGCCAAATTGGCATGGGGTGCATT
>NZ_MVDO01000274.1 GCF_002006755.1 Wohlfahrtiimonas larvae
CTTCCATTCACGTTGAGCTAGCACTAAACGCTTCTCTTCAAATTTTTCTTTTGTATCAATATCACCCATGATATGGGATAACACTTCTCGGCTTGCCTGCATTTTGCGAGCAATTTTATCTGTAAAATTATGTGGTACATGGCAATCTGCACAATAAGCACGAACACCTGTACGATTTTTCCAATGTACTGTTTCTTGTAATTCTGCTTCATTATGGGACATTGTGTGACAGCTCACACAAAATTGTTCAGAGTTGGTATATTCCATCCCAGTATTGAAGGCTTGCCAAAATAATAATCCGGCAATAAAACCACCTGTCACCAAAACGCCCAATCCGATTGTCATAGATGGTTTTAAAAATAAATTTTTTAGATTTATTAATATTTTCTTAATTAGCTGCATATTATAATCCCCTAAATTATAATGTGTGATTATTCAAAAAGCAGGTTTAATGCGGTGGTCCCCAGAATAAAAGTTGCATAAACCAAACGCTAAATCCATAAGCACAAATTAATAACACTGTAATAATGGGCAGACCAATGAAGCCTAATATTAAAAAATTGCGCCACTCTCGTTTTTTATCCGATCCGGAAACTTTAGTCATCATAATCATCTCCTTACTCTATAATTTTATGATTTAT
>NZ_MVDO01000275.1 GCF_002006755.1 Wohlfahrtiimonas larvae
AAATTATCTGGCAAAACTCAATAATATTAAAGGGATTTTATGACTCGTATGTCGAAAGATGATCGTATTCTATTATTAGATTATGATGAGGATAAACGTCGATATAGTGACCAGATTAATGATGCAGAGATTGTTAAGTCATCTCGTATCATTTGGGTCAGTTTTTTATTAATGGCAGCTTTATTAATTTGGTCTTATTTTGCCATATTAGTTGAAGTATCTAGTGGTATGGGAAAAGTTGTACCGACTTCAAAGGATCAAGTGATCCAATCATTGGAAGGCGGAATTATTTCTGAATTATATGTAAAAGAAGGCGATGTCGTTGAAAAAGATCAAATTCTAGTACAATTAGATTTAACGAAAACAGAGGCGAATGTCGAAGAAAGTGCCGCTAAATATCGAGCAGGTTTGGCAAGTATTGCTCGTTTAAAAGCAGAGGTGGATGGCAGTGATTTAAATTTTCCAAATGAGTTGAAAAATTTCCCTGCATTAACCTCTTCTGAAGCACGTTTATATAATACTCGGAAAAAAGCATTGGAAGAATCCATCAGTAGTTTACAACGGTCATTTGAATTGGTGGAAGAAGAATTGAAATTAACACAATCATTGGCTCAACAAGGAGCATCCAGTA